>NZ_JBFUHR010000001.1:0-408592 GCF_056402295.1 Pseudomonas sp. P4_B3 | reverse complement strand
AAAGATCGCAGCCTTCGGCAGCTCCTACAGTGAATATCGCCTGTGTTACTGGATGTCTTCAGGCTTGACGATCACCCAGTTCTTGTCCGCAGTCACCGTCAACCCTTCCTTGGCCTGGGCCGCGGCGTTCTTGGCCATCATGCCGTTGATCTGGGTCATGTACTTGTCCTTGCGGTTGACCCACAGGTGGATGCCGCCCTTGGCCACGTCAACGCTGTGGAACAGCATGTAACCGTCGCTGCTCGGGGTATCGCCGCCAACCAGCACCGGTTTTTTCCACTCGTCGATGTAGGTCAGGATTGCCGCCTGCTTGCCGGCCATCCAGGTTGCCGGGGTCCACAGGTACGGGGTCAGTTCCAGGCCGAGGTTGGCCTTCTCGTCATATTTGCCGGCGGTGACCTGCTTGCGCGCGGTGGTCAGCTCGCCAGTCTTCGGGTCCTTGAGCAGCAGCGATACGCCGATCACGTTCTGCGGTTTGACGTTGTAGCCGTACTTGGGATCGGCCGCGACCATGCGCACCAGTTCTTCGGAGGCGGCGGTCATCACATAGACCTCGATGCCGTTCTCCATCAGTTTGTTGTACAGCTCTTGCTGGCCGGTGAAGATTTTCGGCGGGTTTACGTCGAGTTTCTTGACCACGTCGCCTTCGTAATACGTGGCCGGCACCGATTTGCCGGACGCCATCATCTCGTCGACATAGCCCTTGAGTTCCTTGAGCGTAAAGCCGGAGAACACCTGGGCGACCCATGGATAGCAGACCATATCGTCGACTTCGCAGAGGCGGTAGTAGTAGCTGAACAGGCTTTCCTTGTGGTCGGCGGTGTCCTTGAACGGCATCAGTTTCAGGGAGGGATCGAGCTTGTCGCGGGTGATCAGGCCCTTGTTCTCCATGAATGGCAGCAACGACTCTTCGAGGTCGTAGCGGTAACTGGTGTTGTCCATGTCGAACACCGCGTAGTTACCCTTGTTGGCGTTGGCGGCGATCATGGCATCCAGCGCCTTGGCCTGATCGGCGGGCCAGTGCTTCAGATCCGTTGCAAGCACCTGGCCGGCGAGGCCCAGGCAAAGTGCTGCTGCCAGCAATTTCGGTGCGAACTTCATTGGCATGCTTCCCTTATAAAAAGACCCTGAATGAAAGAGATCGACGCTAACAAATAAGTGTGACAGTCCTCGTCTGTCAGCGACCGCCTTCGTCCCTTTCGCGCCAGTTGCATTTCTGACAGCGACATCCGCTTATTCCAAAAACGACGGAAACCATGCGTTTTTGATATTAATTCATTAATTTTCAAGCTGTTAGGCTTGCCGGTTCGCAGCTACCCCGGATGGTAGCTGGCACAAGTCTCACTCGGAGTTCTCATGAATCTGCCGCTGATCCTCAATCTGCTGGTGTTCCTCGCCCTGCTCCTGGGCCTGGCGCAAACCCGCCACACCACATGGAGCCTGGCGAAAAAAGTCCTGCTCGCGCTGGTGCTGGGCGTGGCGTTCGGTGCGGCGTTGCACACTGCCTACGGTGCCGGCAACCCGGTGCTGAAAACCTCGATCGGCTGGTTCGATCTGGTGGGCAACGGTTATGTGCAGCTACTGCAAATGATCGTGATCCCGCTGGTGTTCGCCTCGATCCTCAGCGCCGTGGCCCGTCTGCACAAGGCTTCGTCTCTGGGCAAGATCAGCTTCCTGACCATCGGCACGCTGCTGTTCACCACGGCCATCGCGGCCTTGATCGGCATCGGCCTGACCAACCTGTTCGGCCTGACCGCCGAAGGCCTGGTGGCCGGCACCCAGGAAATGGCCCGGCTGCAAACCATCCAGACCGATTACGCAGGAAAGGTCGCCGACCTGAATGTGCCGCAGCTATTGCTGTCGTTCATTCCGCAAAACCCGTTCGCCGATCTGGCGCGGGCCAAGCCGACGTCGATCATCAGCGTGGTGATATTCGCTGCGTTCCTGGGTGTCGCGGCCCTGCAGTTGCTCAAGGATGATGTCGAGAAAGGTCAGAAGGTGATCAACGCCATCGACACCCTGCAAGCCTGGGTCATGCGACTGGTGCGCCTGGTGATGAAGCTGACCCCGTACGGCGTGTTGGCGCTGATGACCAAAGTGGTCGCCGGCTCGAACCTGCAAGACATCATCAAGCTCGGCAGTTTTGTCGTGGTTTCTTACATCGGCCTCGGTCTGATGTTTGTGGTGCATGGCGTGCTGGTGTCGGCCGCCGGGATCAACCCGCTGCGTTTCTTCCGCAAGATCTGGCCGGTGCTGACGTTTGCCTTCACCAGCCGCTCCAGCGCTGCGACGATTCCGTTGAGCATCGAGGCGCAGACCAGTCGTCTGGGCATTCCGCAGTCCATCGCCAGTTTCGCCGCTTCGTTTGGCGCAACCATTGGCCAGAACGGTTGTGCCGGCCTGTACCCGGCGATGTTGGCGGTGATGGTAGCGCCGACTGTGGGCATCAACCCGCTGGACCCGCTGTGGATCGCAACGCTGGTGGCGATTGTCACGCTGAGTTCGGCCGGTGTGGCCGGGGTTGGCGGCGGTGCGACGTTCGCCGCGCTGATCGTGCTGCCGGCGATGGGCTTGCCGGTGTCACTGGTGGCGTTGCTGATTTCGGTCGAGCCGCTGATTGATATGGGGCGTACGGCGTTGAATGTCAGTGGGGCGATGACGGCGGGGGCGATTACCAGCCAGGTGATGCAGCAGACCGATAAGGCGCTGTTGGATGCGGATGAGCATTCGGAGTTGGCGCACGTTTGATCGGCGTCTGATAGACCGCTTTCGCTGGCAAGCCAGCTCCTACAGTTTGTGTGTCGATCGTGAAAATTGCGTACGACACGAACCTTGTAGGAGCTGGCTTGCCAGCGAAGCTTTCAAGCTTTTTCCCAAACCTCAAAGCTGTACGCCGGCTTGTCGTCCACCGCCGGGTTCGGCACATTCGACACCAGTTTCCACTGGTTCAAATCAAACTCCGGAAACCAAGCGTCCCCTTCCGGGCTCAGTGCCACGCGGGTCAGGTACAACCGATCAGCCTGCGCCAGCCCTTGCGCATACAACTGCGCACCACCAATCAGCATCAACTCATCAACGCCTTGTTCCTTCGCCCATGCTTCGGCGCGAACGACGGCAGCTTCCAGCGACGGATAAACCTCCGCGCCTTCCAGCACCAGATCCACCTGACGGCTGACCACGATGTTCAAGCGGCCCGGCAACGGACGACCGAGGGAGTCCCAGGTCTTGCGGCCCATGATGATCGGCTTGCCGAGCGTGGTGGCCTTGAAATATTTGAAGTCCCCCGGCAAGTGCCAGGGCATGCTGTTGTCGACGCCGATCACACGGTTTTCACCGAGGGCTGCGATCAGGCTGAGGGGGAGTGATTTAGTCATGCCCGCGAGGATACCAGAGCCTCGCTTTCGCCGATAAGCGCCACAGCGGTTATGCTCACAGCTCAATTAAGCGACGGGATGCCGCGTGACTGAACTCAATACCCTCTGGCTGACAGAAACCATCCGGCTGCGCGAAGAACACGCAGGCCCCCTGGAAGACCTTGAAGCCAACCGGCTGGCCCGCAGCGCCGGCGGCGATTTGCCGTCGCGCATTCAACGCCGGGCCCTGTGGCTGGCCGAGCGCGATGGCTTGAGCGATGCTCTCAAGCACTGGCTGCAAGGCGCGCGACTGGCGCTGATCGTCATGGCGGTGCTGGCGGTGATCAGCGGCGCCGGCCTGGCCTTTGCTGCAATGGGCGACGGCCTGCACCCGGTGAATGTGTTCTGGGCCTTGGGCAGCCTGCTCGGGCTCAATCTGATCCTGCTGCTGAGCTGGGCCCTGGGACTGGTGTTCGCCGGCGAACACGGCGCCAGCCTCGGACGCCTGTGGCTGTGGCTAAGTGAAAAACTTGCGCGTGACGCCAAAGCCGCACAACTGGCACCGGCCCTGCTTCTGTTGCTGCAACGCCAGAAACTCAATAGCTGGGCGATCGGTGTGCTGGTCAACGGCCTGTGGTTGCTGGCGATGCTCAGCGCGCTGGTGATCCTGCTGACGTTGATGGCGACCCGACGCTACGGCTTCGTCTGGGAAACCACCATCCTCAGTGCCGACACCTTTATTGCCGTGACCCAGGCCCTTGGCGCGCTCCCGGCCCTGCTCGGCTTCAGCGTGCCGACCGAGGAAATGATCCGTGCCAGCGGCGATGCCGCACTGAACATCGAAAGTGCCCGCCAAGCCTGGGCCGCGTGGCTGGTGGGCGTACTGCTGGTCTACGGCCTTGTGCCGCGTCTGCTGCTCGCGCTGTTTTGCCTGTGGCGCTGGAAGACGGGGCAAAAGGCGCTGCGTCTGGATTTGAACCTGCCCGGTTACGCACAACTGCGCGAACGCTTGATGCCCACCAGCGAGCGCCTCGGCGTCAGCGATGCGGCACCGGCACAACTGCATCGCGTGGAAAGTGGCGTGACTGAACAGCAAAGCGACGGCGCGTTGTTAGTCGCTATCGAGCTGGACGATCAACGCCCGTGGCCGCCACACCTGCCAAAAAATGTCAGCAACGCCGGCATCCTCGACAGCCGCGAATCGCGACACAAACTCCTCGAACAATTGAGCCGTTTCCCCCCGGCGCGCCTGGCCATTGCGTGCGATCCACGGCGCTCGCCGGATCGCGGCAGCCTGGCCTTGATTGCCGAACTGGCCCGCAGCGCCAGCGCCACCCGCGTGTGGTTGTTGCAGGCGCCGCCCGGTGAAGCGCTGGACGCCGAGCGCCTCGGCGACTGGCACGTGGCGCTGCAACAACTTGAGCTGCCATTTGCCGATTGCGCGCCGATGAACTGGCTGGAGTCCGGTCATGACTGACACCTGGAAGCAGCCTCTGAAACTCGCCGTGGTCGGCCACACCAACGTCGGCAAAACCTCGTTGCTGCGCACCCTGACCCGCGACGTCGGCTTCGGTGAAGTGTCCCATCGCCCCAGCACCACGCGACACGTCGAAGGCGCACGGTTGTCGGTGGACGGCGAGCCGCTGCTCGACCTCTATGACACCCCCGGTCTGGAAGACGCCATCGCCCTGCTCGATTACCTCGAACGCCTGGAGCGTCCCGGCGAACGTCTCGACGGCCCGGCACGTCTGGCGCGTTTCCTTGATGGCAGCGAAGCCCGGCAACGGTTCGAACAGGAAGCCAAGGTGTTGCGCCAGTTGCTGGCGTCGGACGCCGGGCTCTACGTGATCGACGCCCGCGAGCCGGTGCTGGCCAAGTATCGCGACGAGCTGGAAGTGCTGGCCAGTTGCGGCAAACCCTTGCTACCGGTGCTGAACTTCGTCAGCAGCGCCAACCACCGCGAGCCGGCATGGCGTGAAGCGCTGGCGCGGCTGGGATTGCATGCCTTGGTGCGCTTCGACAGCGTCGCGCCGCCGGAGGATGGCGAGCGTCGGCTCTATGAAAGTCTCGCCCTGTTGCTGGAGTCTGCCCGGCCGCAACTGGAACGCCTGATTTCCGATCAGCAAGCCCAGCGTCTGGCTCGCCAGCAAAGTGCGGCGCGGTTGATTGCCGAATTATTGATCGATTGCGCGGCTTGTCGGCGCAGCGTGGTCAGTGAAGCCGAGCAGGAACAGCAAGCCATCAGCGAACTGCGCAAAGCCGTGCGCCAGCGTGAGCAGCGTTGCGTCGAGGCCCTGCTCAAGCTTTACGCCTTCCGCCCACAGGATGCCGCCGCCAGTGATTTGCCGCTGCTCGACGGTCGTTGGGGCGATGACCTGTTCAACCCGGAAACCCTGAAGCAACTGGGCGTGCGGGTCGGTGGCGGAATCGCTGCCGGCGCGGCTGCCGGGGCCGGGGTCGATTTGCTGGTCGGTGGCATCACGCTAGGCGCAGCGGCATTGGCTGGAGCGATTGCCGGCGGCGCCCTGCAAACCGCCCGCAGTTATGGCAGCCGTTTGCTCGGCAAGCTCAAGGGCCAGCGCGAACTGACGATGGATGACAATGTGCTGCGGCTGTTGGCGCTGCGCCAGCGGCAATTGCTGCAAGCGCTCAATGCCCGTGGGCACGCAGCGATGGACAGCATTCAGGTGGCCACGCCTCAGGATAAAACCTGGCGCGAAGGCAAACTGCCCGAGGCGCTGAACAAGGCGCGGGCGCATCCGCAGTGGTCGTCGCTCAATCCTCATCCCAAATTGAATCAGGCGGAGCGGCAGGAGCAGGTTGAGGTATTGGCGCAGCAGCTCTAGTGGCCTGACCGGCCTCTTCGCGAGCATGCTCGCTCCCACAGTGGTTTCGCAGTGGACACAGAATCTGTGATCGACACAGCTCCCTTGTGGGAGCGAGCCTGCTCGCGAAGGCCGCGCCTCGGTTCAAAGGCTTTATGCAGCCAACAACCGCACCGCTTTTTCCTTCAACACCGCCAGATCAATCACCGGCACATGCATCTCTTTGGCCAGTTCATCCCACTGGCGCATGCGCAAACTCACGGCACACAGCGGGTCCTGCTCGAACGCCTCAGCCTCTTCAGCCGTCATCACCCCGCCCTGATATTCCAGGGTCCGGCGACTGGCTTCACTCAAGCGCTCGTAGTATCCCGCCTCCTTGAGCGTCAGATAACGCTTGGCTTGTACGTGGTATTCGACCAGCCGCGCCATGCGTTCGCTGAAGCCGGCGCGGCGCAGGTAGTCGGCACCGAGACGCTCATGGCTGACCACACCGAAGCCGTCCATGTTCTCCACGCTGTCCGCGCAGATATGCCCGATGTCATGAAAAAACGCCGCCAGTACCACTTCATCGTCGTAGCCTTCGGCCATGGCCAATTGCGACGCCTGGGACATGTGCTCGATCTGCGACACCGGCTCGCCGATGTAGTCGCTGTCGCCAAAACGCTCGTACAAGGCGAACACGTCGGCGATCACTTGCGCATTGCGCTCCATCAGATTTCATCCAATACCGTGGCAACGTTGTGTTCAGCCATTGCCGGCCCGACGCTCATGCCGACACCCGTGTGCATCAACGCCACGCTCAGACCTTCTGCCGGGCGCAGGAACGAGAACGGTCCCGGCCCCCGTGAACCATAGACCCCCTGCCAGCGTTCGACCACTTGCACCTTACAGCCCAGAGTCTGCTCGGCCAGCTCGATCATCCAGTCGTCGACCTGCTCGGCATTGAAGGGCGACGGATCGCTTCCGTAATGGTGCGAATCGCCAATGATCAACTCGCCATAGGGCGTCGGGCTGATCAGCAGGTGGATGCCGTTTTCGTGCAGGTGCGGTGCGGACTTCAGAATTTCTGCCTGTACCGCCGCGACCTCCGGCAAGTCGGCGAAGGCACCGTAGTGCACGCAGCTCAAACCGGTGAGCAGCGCGTGTTTCAGGTTGAGGTTGATTTGCGGACGGGCGCGGAGCATTTGCAGGCGGCAGATTTGCGGGTCGAGTTCGGCGATCTGTTCGGCCAGCAACGTCTGATAATCGTGGCCGGAACAGACGATGATCTGCTCTGCACTGAAGCTGCCGGCAGTGCTGTACAGGTGACCTGGCTCGATATCGCGCACCAGGGTAGAGAAGTGAAACTTGACGCCAAGGTCGCGACGCAGGAAATCGATCAACGCCGGAATCGCTTCGCGGGAATACAGCTGCTGATCGTCCATACCGTGCAACGCAGCGCGGTGATGGCGAAACTGACCGCCGTACAAATCGCGCAGCGCAGCGCCGCGCAACAGGTCGACGCGGTAACCGTGTTCGACGGCGCGGCCCTCGCAGAAGGCTTCCAGCAGTTGCTCTTCCGCCTCGGTGCGGGCGAACAGGTACGAGCCATTGCGCTTGAGTTGCAGGCCGGCGAGCTGCGCCCAATCGCCCCAGATACCGCGACTGGCGCGAGCCAGTTCCAGCATCGGCCCCGGCGGTTGGCCGGTGACCAATGCCTGGCCGAAGTTGCGCACCGAAGCGCCGAGGGGCGTTTCGCTGCGCTCGAAAACCGTGACCTTCAGACCGCGCTTGGCAGCGGCATACGCGTGGGACAAACCCAGGATGCCGGCGCCGACGATCAGCATGTCGTTGTGTTGTGTCATGGAGTCTTGTCCTGAATTTGAATCCGCCTTCGCGGGCAAGCCCGCTCCTACAGAGTTCACGTGCACTTGTAGGAGCTGGCTTGCCAGCGAAGAGGTCCTTTCAGCCGATAAAGATCTTACTTGGCCGCCACTTTCTCGGACTTGCCGTCGTAGCGCTTGCGCCATTCGGTCAGGATCTCGTCGCGGTTCTTCGAAGCCCAGGCGAAGTCGTTCTTGATCAGGCGTTGCTCGTAGTCGGCTGGCAGTTCGGTCTGCGGCTTGGCGATGCCAGGCTGGGCGAGCACGGCGAAGTTTTCTTTGTAGAGATCCATCGCCTCAGGGCTGGCGGAGAAGTCAGCCAGTTTCTTCGCCGCTTCTTCGTGGGCAGTGCCCTTGATCACGGCAGTCGCTTCGATCTCCCAGCCCAGGCCTTCCTTCGGCAGGATGATGTCCAGCGGTGCGCCCTGGCGCTTCAGTTGAACAGCCGGGTACTCGAAGGAAATACCGATCGGGAATTCGCCAGCAGCTGCCAGCTTGCAAGGCTTGGAACCGGAGTGAACGTACTGGCCGATGTTCTGGTGCAGGCCGTCCATGTACGCCCAGCCCTGTTTCTCGCCGAAGGTCTGCAGCCAGGCGCTGACATCGAGGAATCCGGTGCCGGACGATGCCGGGTTCGGCATGACGATCTTGCCTTTGTACTCAGGCTTGGTCAGGTCCTGCCAGCTCACAGGCTTGGTCAGGCCCTGTTTCTCGGCTTCGACGGTGTTGAAGCAAATGGTCGCGGCCCAGACGTCCATGCCGACCCAGGCCGGTGGGTTGGCCGCGTCGCGGTAGTTGGCGCCGATCTTGCCCAGGTCTTTCGGCGCGTAGCTTTGCAGCATGCCTTGCTGATCGAGGATCGCCAGGCTGGAAGCAGCCAGCCCCCACACGGCGTCAGCCTGCGGACGAGCTTTTTCGGCCAGCAGTTTGGCGGTGATAATGCCGGTGGAATCACGCACCCATTTGATGTCGACGTCCGGGTTGGCCTTTTCGAAAGCTTCTTTGTAGGTCTTCAGTTGTTCGGCTTCGAGGGCGGTGTACACCGTCAACTCGGTTTTCGCCGCAAAGGCGTTCAGGCTGAAAGCGGTGAGGACAGCAGCGGCCAGGGCCATAGGCTTGAACATGATCTTTTCCTGTTTTTTGAGTTGATGGGTTGTGCAGATTCAATGACCGGGCGCGGTCTGCCGCCAGGCCTGGGAGCGGCGCAGCAAACCGCGCGAGGCCCAGGCCAGCAGCAGGGACACGCCCGCCGAGGTAATCAGGATCAGGGTCGACATCGCTGCCGCACCGCCGACGTTGCCGGCGTCGTCCATGTTCAACACCGCCACCGCCGCGAGGATGGTGTCGGGGCTGTAGAGAAAGATCGCCGCCGAAACGGTGGTCATGGCCGAGACGAACAGGTAGCGCACGATGTCCAGCAGCGCCGGCAGGCAGATCGGCACCGTGACCCGCAGGTAATGGCGGTACAGTGGCGCCTTGAGCGACAGCGCGGCGGCTTCGAACTCGGCGTCGAGCTGACGCAGCGCGGTGGTGGCGGTCATTTGCGCGGTGGTCAAATAGTGCGCAATGGTGCAGACGATCAGCAGGGTCATGGTCCCGTAGAGCACATGCAGCGGGTTGCCGGTGAGGTTGAAGAAGAAGACGTAACCCAAGCCCAGTACCAGTCCCGGCACCGCCATCGGGACGAAACTGAGCATGCGCAAGGTCAGGTTCAGGCCGCGTTGGCCCTTGGTTTTTTCCATCAGGTAGGCGCCGGTGAAAATCAGCACGCTGCCGATCAACGCCGTGCCCAGGGCCATCTTCAGGCTGTTGCCGTAGGCCAGCCAGCCACCGCCGGCGGTTTCGTTGAACTGATAATGGTTGAGCGACAGCGACAGGTTGTACGGCCAGAACTTCACCAGGGACGAGAACGCCGCCATGCCGAATACCAGCAGTAAGGCGGTGCAGATCAGCAGGACGATGGCCAGGTAGCAGCCGTCGCGCAGCTTCGAGGGTGCAGGCTTGAACACTTGGGCGCGACCGCTCATGGAGTCGCCATGGCGCCGACGCAACCAGGCATCGACGCCGAAACTGAACAGCGCCGGCAGCAGCAACACCATACCGATCAACGCACCGCGACCGAACTGTTGCTGGCCGACCACGGCTTTGTAGGCTTCCAGCGCCAGCACCTGATAGTCACCACCAACCACCACGGGTACACCGAAATCGGTGATGGTCAGGGTAAACACCAGGCAGAACGCAGCGAATACGGCCTGACGGGTCGCCGGCCAGGTGATGCTGCGGAAGGCTTTGGCCGGGCTCGCGCCCATGCTGGAGGCGGCGTCGAACAGTCGCGCATCGGCCAGGGACAGGGCCGACAGAAGAATCATCAAGGCGTGCGGGAAGGTGTAGATGACTTCGCCAACTACAATGCCCCAGAAGCCGTAGATGTTGTCCGAGAGCAGGGCACGCAGCATGCCCTGGTTGCCGAACAGATAAACCAACGCGATGCCGGGCAGCATTGATGGCGCCATCAATGGCAGCAGCGAAATGCCACGCCAGATGCCTTTAGCCGGAATCAAGGTGCGTTGCAGGGCGAAGGCAAACAGGTAGGCCAGCGGTACGACGATGGCCGCGACGCTGAGGGAAACTTTCAGGCTATTGCCCAGGAGCCAGTGGAAGTTCTCGCTGGTCACCAGCTCTTTCGAGGCGACCCAGCCACCGCCCTGCCCGGCCTCGGCGCTGAAACCACGCCAGAAGATCGCCAGCAACGGCATCAATACGGCAACACCCAACAACATCAACAGAAGGACTTTTCCGCCGACCACGAACAGCCGGTCACCGATTTCGGCACGGGTGGTCTGCCGCAACTGCTTGTGTGGCAGCGGCAGCGCGATGTTCGCGCTCATCAGGCAAACACCTGCAGGCTGCGCGGCGGCAAGGCGACCATGATCTGCTGGGCGCCAAGGCGCGGCATGGCTTCCGGCGCCAGTTCCGCCAACAGCGCATGCCCCGGCAACTGATCGAGTTCGAAGCTCATGCGGCAGCGGTTGCCGAGGAAGGTGATTTCACGAACCTTGGCGGGGAACAGGTTTTCCTCATGCACCAGCGGGTTGACGTTGATCGCTTCCGGACGGCAGAACAAACGGCCCGAGGCGGTCTTGGCGCCGCCATCGGCCAGTCGCATGCTCATTCCGCCGACCTGGGCATGGCTGTCGCCGCTGCGCTGGAACGGCAACCAGTTACCCTGGCCGACGAACTCCGCCACGAATGGCGTGGCCGGACGGTTATAGATTTCCTGCGGCGTGGCGTACTGCTCGACCTTGCCGTTGTTCATCACGGCGATACGGTCGGCCATCAGCATGGCCTCGTCCTGATTGTGGGTGACCATCAGGGTGGTGATGCCGAGGTTGCGTTGCAGTTGGCGCAGTTCGGTGCACAGATGCTCGCGCACCCGGGCATCGAGGGCCGACATCGGTTCGTCCAGCAACAACAACGAAGGCGCAGGCGCCAGGGCGCGGGCCAGTGCCACACGTTGCTGCTGACCGCCAGACAACTGGCCCGGGTATTTTTTCTCGCTACCGGTCAGGCCGACCAGTTCCAGCATCTGACCGACACGACGGCGCACTTCGTCGCGACCGCTGCCGGCGAGGCCATAGGCAATGTTCGCTTCGACGGTGAGGTTGGGGAACAAGGCGTAGGACTGGAACAGAATGCCGTAATCCCGCGCCTGGGGGGCCAGGTGGGAAACGTCGCGATCCCCCAAGTACAACTCGCCGCTGTCCTGCTTCTCAAGACCGGCGATGCAGCGCAGCAAGGTGGTCTTGCCACAGCCCGAAGGGCCGAGCAGACACACCAGCTCACCGGCCGCCACGTCGAGGGAAACGTTATCCAGCGCCGTGAAGGCGCCAAAGCGCTTCTGCACTCCGCGCACTTTCATCGGTGCGCCGGGGTTGGTCAAGGCAGTTGCGATCGGGTTGTTCATGGACGGACCTCATCTGGCAGATGGGGCCATCCTAGAGTTGTAATGAGTCCGTCATGTGGCAGTAAGGCAAAAACCGCCGATAGTGGTATTCAAGGATTTTGGTTCAGGTGCTGTGTTGTCAGGACTGACGCCTTCGCTGGCAAGCCAGCTCCTACAAGGTTTCGCATTCCCCTGTAGGAGCTGGCTTGCCAGCGATGAGGCCTGAACAGCCGCCAAAGATCTCAGACCGGGGCCATTTCCTGCGCCAACCCCAGAAACGCCGCCGGCAGTCGCGCGTTTTTGCGCTCCTTGAGGCAGTACAGGTATTCGGGAATCTGCGGCGCATTCTCGATGGTCAGCACCCGCAGCTGCGGATCATGGGGCACTTCCTGGCGGGCAATGATGCTGATACCGATGTTGCGCAGTACCGCTTCGCGGATCGATTCGCGGCTGCCGATTTCCAGCAGCGGCCCAAAACATACGCCAGCACTGGCCAGCAACTCTTCGGTCAGGCGACGGGTGGTCGAACCCGGTTCGCGCATCAGTAGGGTATGCCCGGCCAATGCACTGAGCGAAACGTGATCGTGAACCGCCAGCGGATGATTGCGATGCACGGCCAACACCAGCGGATCGCTGCCGAGCACCCGGCGAATCAGCCGTGCGTCATCGAGTAACTGCGACGACGCCGCGACATCGACCCGATAATCCTCCAGCGCTTCAAGCACCTGTTGGGAGTTGCCGATTTCCACCGACACCTCCACTTGCGGCAGACGTTCGCGGAATGTTTTTACCAGGTCGAGGATGTAATACGGCGCCGTGGCAGCAATGCGCAATGTGCCCTGGACCTGGCCGCAGTTACGCAGGAAAAACTCGATGTCGGCTTCCTGCTGCATCAGCACCTTGACCATCGGCAGCAGCCGCGCGCCCTCCTCGCTGACACTGAGACGCCGGCCACCACGGTAGAACAGCTCGACCGAATACTGGCTTTCGAGGTTGCGGATCTGCGTCGTCACCGTCGGCTGGCTCAGGCCAAGCTTTTTTGCAGCCTGGGTAATGCTGCCCAGGCGGGCCACCATGTAAAACGCCTTCAGCTCCGCACTCAGCACAACCGTCCCTCATCCTTTACTTGCGCAGCAGGCGCAAACCGTTGAACACCACCAGCAAACTCACGCCCATGTCGGCGAACACTGCCATCCACATGGTAGCGAGCCCGGCGAAGGTTACCCCAAGAAAGATCGCCTTGATGACCAAAGCCAGGGCGATGTTCTGCTTGAGGATGCTTGATGTCTGCCGCGACAGGCCAATGAATGCCGGAATTTTTCGCAGATCGTCGTCCATCAGGGCGACATCGGCGGTCTCGATCGCGGTATCGGTGCCAGCGGCGGCCATGGCGAAACCGATCTCGGAACGCGCCAGTGCAGGCGCGTCGTTGATGCCGTCGCCGACCATGCCGACCCGATGCCCTTGGGCATAAAGAGCCTCGACAGCCTGCAATTTGTCGCCTGGCAACAGGTCGCCCTTGGCCTCGTCGATGCCGACTTGCGCGGCAATGGCTTGCGCGGTGTGGACGTTATCACCCGTGAGCATCAGGGTTTTGATGCCCAGGTCATGCAGTTGCCGGATGGCTTCGCGGCTGGACGCTTTTACCGTATCGGCGACGGCGAACAGCGCCAATGGCCCGGACTGATCAAGCAGCAGCACCACCGACTTGCCCTGTTTTTCAAGGGCGAACAGTTTCTCTTCCAGCGCCGGC
Organism: Pseudomonas sp. P4_B3; assembly: GCF_056402295.1. Taxonomy (NCBI): domain Bacteria; kingdom Pseudomonadati; phylum Pseudomonadota; class Gammaproteobacteria; order Pseudomonadales; family Pseudomonadaceae; genus Pseudomonas; species Pseudomonas sp. P4_B3. Next base: position 394,856 of record NZ_JBFUHR010000001.1, on the reverse strand, counting down.
GAGCACAGCCCCAGATCCTCCACCAGTCGATGGTTGCCCAAATGGTAGAGCTGGCCGTTGATTTCGCCGCGCACACCGCGCCCGCCCAGCGCTTCGAAGTTATCCACAATCAGCGTCGCGGTTTGGTTATCCACAGCCGCTTTGGCAATGGCCTGGGAAACCGGGTGATCCGAGCGCCTGGCCAGCGCGGCGGCAATGGCAGGCGCCGAATCGTCGGCGGTCGGATCCAGCGACAGGTAATCGGTCTGCACCGGTTTGCCGTGGGTGATGGTGCCGGTCTTGTCCAGGGCCAGGTAGTCGAGCTTGTAACCGCCTTCCAGATAGACGCCGCCCTTGACCAGGATGCCTTTGCGCGCCGCCGCCGCGAGGCCACTGACGATGGTCACCGGCGTGGAAATCACCAGCGCACAGGGGCAGGCCACCACCAGCAGCACCAGCGCCCGGTAGATCCAGTCGAACCACAACGCGCCCATGAACATTGGCGGGATCACCGCCACGGCCAAGGCCAGGATGAACACTGCCGGGGTGTAGATTTTCGAGAAGCTGTCGACGAAACGCTGGGTCGGCGCCCGCGCGCCCTGAGCCTGCTCGACGGCGTGGATAATGCGCGCCAGGGTCGAGTTGTCAGCCGCAGCGGTTACTTCATATTCCAGGGATCCGGCCTGATTGATGGTGCCGGCGAAGACTTTGTCGCCGACGGTTTTTTCCACCGGCAGGCTTTCACCGGTGATTGGCGCCTGGTCGATGGTCGAGCGACCGGACAGCACTTCGCCGTCCAGGCCGATACGCTCACCGGGACGGACCCGTACCCGCGCGCCAAGCCCAATGGTTTTTACACCCTGCTCAAGCCAGCCCCCGTCAGCCTGCAACACCGTCGCCGTGTCCGGGGTCATCTGCATCAGGCCGCCGATGGCGTTACGCGCACGGTCGAGGGACCTGGCTTCGATCAACTCGGCCACAGTGAACAGGAACATCACCATCGCCGCTTCCGGCCACTGGCCGATCAGAACCGCGCCGGTCACGGCAATGCTCATCAGGGCGTTGATGTTCAGGTTGCGGTTTTTAAGGGCGATCCAGCCTTTTTTGTAAGTACCAAGGCCGCCACTGAGAATCGAGACCAGCGCGATGACCGCCACCACCCAGTTCGGTGCGGAACCGGTGAAGTGGATAACTTCTGCCAGCAATGCACCAACACCGGACAGCGCCAAGGGCCACCACGGCTTTTGCCGGGGCGCCGGGGTCGGGGTTTCAGCCCCCTGGTCCATCGGCTCGGCCTGCATGCCCAAGGACTTGATGGCCTCGACGATCGGCTCGATACCGGGCAAATCGTGGGTCACACCAAGCACCCGATTAATCAGATTGAACTCCAGCTGCTGTACCCCGGTCAGTTTGCTTAGCTTATTTTGGATCAGCGTCTGTTCGGTCGGGCAGTCCATTGCCTCGATACGGAAACTACTCAGCCTAGCGCCAATCGTCGGCGATTCGCTCAGTTTTACCAGCGCAGGCGCTGCCGCTTTAGATGAGCAGCAGGAGTCGTCGTGACCGCCGTGCCCATGTTTTTGCACGGGCTTGAGCTTGTGGCTGTGCTCGTGTTCAGCCCCGGGTTTGTGGGAGTGCAGGGAATCGCTCATTGGTTACGTCCATAAGAGTGCCTGTTGCCAAGTAAAGACCCTGTAGCCACTATAGGGTCAAGCACCCATTCTGGAGTTTTGGAGATTGTTGTCATGAAAATTGGAGAATTGGCGAAACTCACGGACTGCGCCGTGGAAACGATCCGCTACTACGAGCGCGAGTACCTGCTGCCGGAACCAGCCCGCAGTGACGGCAATTATCGCGTCTACACCCAAGCCCACGCCGAGCGCCTGACCTTCATCCGTAACTGTCGCACCCTCGACATGACGCTTGAAGAAATCCGCAGCCTGCTGGCGTTTCGCGACAGCCCGCAAGACCAGTGCGAAAGCGTCAACGCACTGATCGACGAGCACATCCACCACGTCAGGGCGCGGATCGACGGCTTGCTGGCCTTGCAGACACAACTGCTCGAGCTGCGCCAACGCTGCGACGAGGGACCGGGTATCGATCAATGCGGGATTTTGCAGCGGCTGGAAGTGAGCGGCGGGGTGGTGGCGACGGAGGTTGAGCATTCCCATGTCGGGAGAAGTCATGGGCACTAAAGACGCCTTCGCTGGCAAGCCAGCTCCTACAGGTTATCGCGTTCCTCTGTAGGAGCTGGCTTGTCGGGTCGCCGCATCGCAGCGAACACCGCGTAGCGGTGCCAGATTCAGACCGCCATCGGCGCGGTCATCGGCGCGTGGTGCTCGTAGCCTTCCAGCGAGAAATCGCTCGGTTCCACCAGCTCCAGCCATTGCGGCTGATACTCACCAGTCTTGGCAAACTCCGGCACACGCTCGGAAATCACCAGTTTCGGCATCGGGAACGGCTCGCGCTTGAGCTGTTCGTTGAGCATGTCCAGGTGGTTTTCGTAGACGTGGGCATCACCGATGAAATAGGTGAACCAGCGCGGCGTGTAGCCCGTCAGGCGACCGATCAGGCTCAGCAGAGCAGCACCTTCGGTGAGGTTGAACGGCGTGCCCAGGCCCAGGTCGTTGGAGCGGATGTAGAGGGTCAAGGAAATCTCCCTGGTCTCGACATTCGGGTGGAACTGATACAGCAGGTGGCACGGTGGCAGGGCCATTTCATCGAGCTGGGCGCAGTTCCAGCCGTGGAAGAGGATACGGCGGCTGCCCGGGTCCTTGATGATGGTATCGACGCACTGGCGGACCTGGTCGATGGCCTTGTACAGCACCACGTAGGTCTGGCCGTCCTCCTCGCCTTCGGCAATCTGGCGGTAGCCTTGCTTCAGAGTCTGCTCGATGGCAGCCGGGTTGCTGACCGGGATCTGCTTGTACGCCGGCCATTTGCGCCATTGCACGCCGTAGATTTCGCCGAGGTCGTCTTCGCCCTGGCGGAACGGGTTGGCCAGCCACTGGGCGTTTTCGTTGGCGTTCTGGTCCCAGACCCTGCAGCCCAATGCGCGGAATTCGGCAGCGTTGTTCACGCCACGCAGGAATCCGCACATTTCGCCGATGGCCGATTTGAACGCCATCTTGCGCGTGGTGATCGCCGGAAAACCTTCCTGCAGGTCATAACGCAGCATCGCACCGGGAAAACTGATGGTGTTCACGCCGGTACGGTTGGCCTGCTTGGTGCCGTTCTTGATGACGTGGGCGACCAGTTCGAGATATTGCTTCATGAATTACCTGTGTCCTTGAACCCGGGACCCAAGCCCCGGGGTTCGATTTTATACGGCTGCCGCTGGAGTCGCCGGGGCGCGGTGATAGGCCAGCCAGATCAGGAACAGCCCGCCGACGATCATCGGCACGCACAGCACCTGGCCCATGGTCAGCCAGTTCCAGGCCAGATAGCCCAGCTGGGCGTCCGGTACGCGGACGAACTCGACGATGAAGCGGAAGATGCCATAGAACAGCGCGAACATCCCCGATACCGCCATGGTCGGACGTGGCTTGCGCGAGAACAGCCAGAGGATCAGGAACAGTGCCACGCCCTCGAGGGCGAACTGGTACAGCTGCGACGGGTGACGCGGCAACTGCGCCGGGTCGCTGAACGGCGGGAAGATCATTGCCCACGGCACGTCGGTCGGCTTGCCCCACAGCTCGGCATTGATAAAGTTGCCGATACGACCGGCACCCAGGCCAATCGGCACCATCGGCGCAACGAAATCCATCAGCTGGAAGAACGACTTGTTGTTCTTTTTACCGAACCACAACGCCGCCAGCATCACACCGATGAAACCGCCGTGGAACGACATGCCGCCCTTCCACACTTCGAAAATCAGCGTCGGGTTGGCCAGGTAAGCGCTCAGATCGTAGAACAGCACGTAACCCAGTCGCCCGCCGACGATCACCCCCATCGACATCCAGAACACCATGTCGGAGAGTTTCTCCTTGGTCCAGGTCGGGTCGAAGCGGTTCAACCGGCGGGACGCCAGCAGCCAGGCGCCGCCGATGCCGATCAGGTACATCAGACCGTACCAGTGGATTTTCAGCGGACCGATGGCCAGGGCCACCGGGTCGATCTGCGGGTAAGGCAGCATTGCGACTCCTCGTTAGAGTTCAAATCTTAAAAATTCCCGGGCGACGCTGCCACCTCAGGATTAAGCCAGGATTGCGCTGCCCGTCAGAGCAGATGCTTCAGACTAGAAAGTTCAGACCGACGCAGAACAGCAAAGCGGCAAACAGCCGTTTCAGCAACTTTGGCGACAGGTTGTGGGCCAGTCGCGCACCGAAGCGGGCGAAGACCATACTGGTCAGGGCAATGCCCAGCAACGCCGGCAAATAAATGAAACCGAGACTATGGGCCGGGAGCAACGGATCGTGCCAGCCCAGAATCATGAAACTTAATGCACTGGCCAGGGCAATCGGCAGACCGCAGGCCGATGAAGTGGCCACGGCTTGCTGCATCGGCACGCTGCGCCAGGTCAGGAATGGCACGGTCAACGAACCGCCGCCAATGCCGAAAATCGCCGAAGCCCAGCCAATCACGCTGCCGGCCACGGTCAGACCGAGTTTGCCCGGCACGGTTCGGCTGGCCTTGGGTTTAACGTCCAGCGCCAGCTGAGCGGCGATCACCAGGGCAAATACACCAATGAGTTTCTGCAGATTGGGACCGGAAATCGCTTCCGCCGTCAGCGCGCCGAACCCGGCACCGATCAGAATGCCGACGGTCATCCACATGAAGATCGGCCAACGTACGGCACCACGGCGGTGATGCTCGCGTACCGCGTTGACCGAAGTAAAGATGATCGTCGCCAGGGAGGTACCCACTGCCAGATGCGTGAGGATCGACGGATTGAACCCTTGGGCCTTGAAGCTGAACACCAGCACCGGGACGATGATGATCCCGCCGCCCACGCCAAACAGCCCGGCGAGCACACCTGCACAGGCGCCGAGCGCCAGATAGAGCAGAAATTCCATTGTCGTCCCGCCCGTATCCCCAAAACCGGAGCGGCATGGTAACGGATGCATGGCCTCGAGCTCCACTGTGCAAGGCGATGGATCGATGAGCGATGTCTGCGTACAGTGAGCAAAAAACACACAAGGACAGCCTTATGTGCCTGATTGTCTTTGCCTGGCGCCCGGGTCATGCCCAACCGCTGGTCGTGGCGGCCAATCGCGATGAGTTCTACGCCCGCCCCAGCCTGCCTCTGGCGCCATGGCCCGAAGCGCCGCACGTACATGCGGGGCGCGACCTCGAGGCCGGTGGCACCTGGCTCGGTGTCGGTGCCCAGGGACGTTTTGCGGCGCTGACCAATATTCGCGATCCCCATCGACCGCCGGGGCGCAAGTCTCGTGGGGAGCTGGTAGCGCGTTTTCTCACAGGGGAAATGCCAATTGACGACTATTTAGCCGACGTTGTCGACCGTTCGCTGGAATATGGTGGCTTTAACCTGCTGGTCGGCAATACCAATGAGCTCTGGCACTTCAATCAACTGGAATCGGAAGCGGTGATGCTGGCCCCGGGGGTCTACGGGTTATCCAATGCCGGGTTGGATACGCCGTGGCCGAAACTGCTCAAAGCCAAGGCGGCGTTGAGCGAGGTGCTGGATGATCCGCAGCCTCAGGCGCTGTTGGCGTTATTGAGCGATGCGCAGACCGCACCGCTTGCCGAGTTGCCAGATACCGGCGTGGGGCTGGCCACCGAGACGTTACTGTCGAGCGTGTTCATTGCCAGTCAGAGTTATGGAACGCGGGCGAGTACGGCGTTGATTGTGCAGGCGGATGGGGCGCGGCATATGGTCGAGCGCAGTTTCGGGCCGTATGGCGGGCATCTTGGGGAAGTGGAGATCAGGCTTTAGTTTTGTGTTGCCAGGTCCGGCCTCATCGCGAGCAGGCTCGCTCCCACAGGGGATTTGCGTCGTTCACAAGTCCAATGTAGGAGCGAGCCTGCTCGCGATGGGGCCTCGCGTTTTAGAGGGGCTTGATCGCCGCCGGATTGATCATCCGCGCCAACCCGAGGTTCTTCAGCGCCAGCTGTAACGAGCTGTGAATCACTTGCGGGTTGTCGATGGTCATTAGTTCCGCCAGCAATTCCTTGGCCTTGCTCAGGTTGATCTGGCGCAGCATCCACTTCACTTTCGGCAAGTTGGTGGCGTTCATCGACAGGCTGTCGAAGCCCATCGCCATCAACAGCACGGCCGCCGCTGGGTCACCGGCCATTTCGCCGCAGATGCTCACCGGCTTGCCTTCGGTATGGGCATCACGCACCACGTTCTGCAGCGCCTGAAGCACTGCCGGGTGCAAGTAGTCGTAAAGATCGGCCACCCGCGGATTGTTGCGGTCCACGGCCAGCAAGTACTGGGTCAGGTCGTTGGAACCGACCGAAAGGAAGTCCACTTGCCGAGCCAGCTCCTTGGTCTGATACACCGCTGCCGGAATTTCGATCATCACGCCAATCGGCGGCATCGGCACGTCGCAGCCTTCGTCGCGGACTTCGCCCCAGGCGCGGTGGATCAGATGCAAGGCTTCTTCCAGCTCGTGAGTGCCGGAGATCATCGGCAGCAGGATGCGCAGGTTGTTCAGGCCTTCGCTGGCCTTGAGCATGGCGCGGGTCTGCACCAGGAAAATTTCCGGGTGGTCGAGGGTGACGCGAATGCCGCGCCAGCCGAGGAACGGGTTGTCTTCCTTGATCGGGAAGTATGACAGTGACTTGTCGCCACCGATGTCCAGGGTGCGCATGGTCACCGGTTGCGGATGAAACGCGGCGAGCTGCTCGCGGTAGATCGCCAGTTGTTCCTTTTCGCTCGGGAAACGCTGGTTGATCATGAACGGCACTTCGGTGCGGTACAGGCCCACGCCTTCGGCACCGCGCTTCTGCGCCCGCGCCACATCCGCCAGCAAACCGGTGTTGACCCACAGCGGCATGCGGTGGCCATCGACCGTCACGCACGGCAGATCGCGCAGCGCATCCAGCCCCAGGGCCAGTTGTTTCTCTTCCTCGACCACCTCGGCGAACTGCTTGCGCAGCACTTCACTCGGGTTGGTGTAGACCTCGCCGTGGTAGCCATCGACGATCATCTGGATGCCGTCGACCTTGGAGTACGGCAGGTCGACCAGGCCCATCACGGTCGGAATACCCATGGCGCGGGCGAGGATGGCGACGTGGGAGTTGCCTGAGCCGAGCACCGACACCAGGCCGACCAGCTTGCCCTCCGGCACCTCGCCGAGCATCGCCGGCGTCAGTTCTTCGCTGACCAGAATGGTGTTGTCGGGGTAGACCAGGGTTTGCTGACGCTCTTCCTGCAAGTAAGCCAGCAATCGCCGACCAAGGTCCTTGACGTCCGAGGCCCGCTCGCGCAGGTAGGCGTCGTCCATCAATTCGAAACGGTTGACGTGATCGGTGACCACCTGGCGCAAAGCGCCCTGGGCCCACTGCCCGGTCTTGATCACGGTGGTGACTTCGCTGCCCAGCGCGGCATCGTCGAGCATCATCAGGTAGACGTCGAACAAGGCCCGCTCTTCCGGGCGCAGCTGCGTGGCGAGTTTGGCGGACAAGGTGCGCATGTCGGCGCGCACGCCTTCGATGGCGGTCTTGAACAAACCGAGTTCGGCGTCGATGTCGGTGATGTTCTTGTCCGGCACCACGTCCAGATCGGCGGGCGGCAGCATGACCACCGCCGTACCGACTGCCGCACCCGGCGAACCCGGAACGCCGATGAACTTGGCCTCCTGAATGCCTTTACCCTGACGGCCCAGGCCGCGGATCGAACCGGTGGCCTCGGCGTGGGCGATAACGCCAGCGAGCTGCGCGCTCATGGTCACGAGGAAAGCTTCTTCACCCTCATCGAACTGGCGACGTTCTTTTTGCTGGATGACCAACACGCCGACAACGCGGCGGTGGTGAATGATCGGTGCCCCGAGGAATGAGGCGAAGCGCTCTTCACCGGTCTCGGCGAAGTATCGGTAGCGCGGGTGATCCGCAGCGTTTTCGAGGTTCAGGGGTTCTTCGCGCGTACCGACCAGGCCAACCAGACCTTCGTTGGGTGCCATGCTGACTTTACCGATCGAGCGCTTGTTCAAGCCCTCGGTGGCCATCAGCACGAAGCGGTTGGTCTCGGGGTCAAGCAGGTAGACCGAGCAGACCTGGCTGCCCATGGCCTCTTTGACGCGCAACACAATAATCCCCAACGCCGCCTTGAGATCCTTGGCGGAGTTAACTTCCTGGACGATCTTGCGCAGCGTATTGAGCATGGCTCGGGGTCGAACTCCGTCGTCAGTCGCGCGCTAAAAGGCGCGGGGCAAGCTCTTTGAGAGCGCGTCGATACACCTCGCGCTTGAATGTCACCACCTGGCCCAACGGATACCAATAGCTGACCCAGCGCCAGCCATCGAATTCCGGTTTACCGGTCAAATCCATCCGCACCCGCTGCTCGTTGGAGATCAGGCGCAGGAGAAACCATTTCTGTTTCTGGCCGATGCACAGCGGTTGGCTGTGGGTACGCACCAGACGTTGCGGCAAACGATAGCGCAACCAGCCCCGGGTGCAGGCAAGAATTTCAACATCTTCGCGCTCAAGGCCCACTTCTTCGTTCAGCTCGCGGTACAAGGCGTCTTCCGGTGTCTCTTCGGGGTTGATTCCCCCCTGCGGAAATTGCCAGGCATCTTGATTGATTCGGCGAGCCCATAGCACCTGGCCGGCGTCATTCGTCAGAATGATCCCGACATTGGGGCGAAAACCATCGGGGTCGATCACGGCAACAACCTCGCAAACGCATGTCGCCGCATTGTTCCACAAAGGTTGTGAAGGCGGCAACGAAGGTTCCTACCTTATGTGCACTCTTGTGAAAAGACCGTATTCTTGTCGCCTTTTTACTGACTTTTCAGCGGGTAACTGCAATGCGCCTGGCTTTATTCGATTTGGACAACACCCTTCTGGGCGGTGACAGCGATCACGCTTGGGGCGATTACCTGTGCGAGCGCGGCTTTCTCGACGCCGTCGCCTACAAGGCTCGCAACGATGCGTTCTACCAGGATTACCTGGCCGGCAAACTCGATAATGCCGCTTACCTGAACTTCTGCCTGGAAGTTCTCGGCCGCACCGAAATGGCCACGCTGGATCAGTGGCACAGCGATTACATGCGTGACTGCATCGAACCGATCGTGCTGCCCAAGGCCATCGACCTTTTGGCCAAACACCGCGCAGCCGGCGACAAACTGGTGATCATCACTGCCACCAATCGCTTCGTCACCGGGCCGATTGCCGTGCGCCTGGGCGTCGAAACCCTGATCGCCACCGAGTGCGAGATGGTCGACGGCCGCTACACCGGGCGCAGCATTGATGTGCCGTGCTTCCGCGAAGGCAAGGTGACGCGCTTGAATCGCTGGCTGGAGGAAACCGGGTATACGCTGGAAGACAGCTACTTCTATAGCGACTCGATGAATGATTTTCCGTTGCTGGAGCAGGTGACCCATCCGGTGGCGGTTGATCCTGATCCGAACTTGCGGGCCGAGGCCGAGAAGCGGGGTTGGCCGGTGATTTCGTTGCGCGACTGATAAAGCAAAAGATCGCAGCCTTCGGCAGCTCCTACAGGGTATCGCGCACACCTGTAGGAGCTGCCGAAGGCTGCGATCTTTTTGGGTCAAACAGGCTTGGCCCCCATCAAACCGGCAATGGCAACAAAACAGACAAAACTGAACAACGCCAAGGCAAAGGTGAATTTACCTACACCCCCCGGCGTCTTGCGCAGTTTATTGAGGCGTACCAGCAACCAGAACCAAGCCAGCGCCGCCACGGCGTACAGCACACTGGACGCCAGCAACCAGGTCTGCCCCAATGGCCAGCCCACCAGATGCACCATCCACCAGCCGGTAAACGGCATGCTCAGCAGCGCCAACCCCATCAACAGCCAGACAAATACACGTGGCCGTTGCAGGGTGCGGCTTCCCGCCGTCGCATCACCCTTGCGCCGCGCAAGCAAAACCCAGGCTCCCAGACCCAGCGCACAAGCCAGCAATACAACAGTTGCCACCATGTGCGCCGCTTTCAGGGCAGTTAACGTTTCCATTGTTCGATTTCCTTATGACCCGCCCATCAGCGTAGCCCCTCAGCCAAGAAACAGCTGATAGGCCGGATTGTCGCTTTCGTCCCAGTACGGGTAACCGATTTCTTCCAGCGCCGCCGGTACCAGGTGGCGCTCGTCATGGGGCACTTGCAGGCCCGCGACGACACGGCCATCGGCCGCGCCATGGTTGCGGTAGTGGAACATCGAGATGTTCCAGCGCCCGCCAAGCTTGTTGAGGAAGTTGAACAGCGCGCCCGGACGCTCCGGGAATTCGAAGCGCAGGATCACTTCATCGACCACATGCGCCGCACGCCCACCCACCATATGGCGGATGTGCAGCTTGGCCAGTTCGTTGTCGGTCAGGTCCAGCACCGGGAAACCCTGCTCGCTCAGGCTGGCAATCAACGCGCTGCGCGGGTCGCTTTCCGGGTGGGTCTGCACACCGACAAAGATGTGCGCTTCGCTGCCGGTGTTGTAGCGGTAGTTGAATTCGGTGATCTGGCGCTTGCCGATGGCCTCGCAGAACGCCTTGAAGCTGCCCGGCTTCTCGGGAATGGTCACGGCGATGATCGCTTCGCGGCCCTCGCCCAGTTCCGCACGCTCGGCGACGTGGCGCAGGCGATCGAAGTTGACGTTGGCCCCGGAGTCGATGGCCACGAAGGTCTGGCCGCTGACGCCGCGCTGCTCGACATACTTCTTGATCCCGGCCACGCCCAAAGCGCCGGCAGGTTCGGTGATCGAGCGGGTATCGTCGTAGATATCCTTGATGGCTGCGCAGATTTCGTCGGTGCTGACGGTGATCACTTCATCGACATGGTCTTTGCAGATATCGAAGGTGTGCTGACCGATCTGGGCCACCGCAACGCCGTCGGCGAAGAGGCCCACGGTCGGCAGCACCACACGCTCGCCCGCCGCCATGGCGGCTTGCAGGCAATTGGAGTCATCCGGTTCGACGCCGATGATCTTGATGTCCGGGCGCAGGTACTTCACGTACGCCGCGATGCCGGCGATCAGCCCGCCGCCGCCCACCGGGACGAAAATCGCATCCAGTGGCTGCGGGTGCTGGCGCAGAATCTCCATTGCCACGGTGCCCTGCCCGGCAATGGTGTGGGGATCGTCGTACGGGTGAATGTAGACGTAGCCTTTTTCGTCGACCAGTTTCAGCGAGTAAGCCAGGGCTTCCGGGAACGAATCGCCGTGCAGCACCACTTTGCCGCCACGTGAGCGCACGCCTTCGACCTTGATCTCCGGAGTAGTTTTGGGCATGACGATGGTCGCCTTCACACCCAGCACCTTCGCCGCCAGGGCCAGGCCCTGGGCATGGTTGCCCGCCGACGCGGTGACCACGCCGCGAGCGCGTTCTTCGTCGCTCAACTGGGTCAACTTGTTGTAGGCGCCGCGAATCTTGAACGAGAACACCGGCTGCAAGTCTTCGCGCTTGAGCCAAATGCTGTTGCCCAGCCGCTCAGAGAGCTGGCGGGCAGTCTGCAGCGGGGTTTCTACGGCAACGTCATAAACGCGCGAGGTGAGGATCTTTTTGACGTACTGTTCAAGCATCGGAAAGCATCACTGAGCGGGTTGGGCAGGATCAAGGAGTCTAACCCGCATTTTGGCCGCACGACCACCAGTTGTAGGAGCGAGCTTGCTCGCGAAAAACGCAATGGCACCGCTGCACATCTATTTTCACGCGTTATCGTTCACGACCATCGTCGGATCGCCGCCCGGAGCAAGCTCGCTCCTACAAGGAACGGTCGACCTGCCAATCGGGCAATGACCTTCCCCGCCCCGAAGCCTATAATGCCGGCCTTTCGTTCCCTCCTCGGCACTCCGGAGCCCGCATGAACCAGGATCAACTCAAACAGGCAGTGGCTCAGGCCGCCGTCGACTTCATCCTTCCGAAACTCGACGACAACAGTATCGTCGGGGTCGGCACCGGCTCCACCGCCAACTGCTTCATCGACGCCCTGGCCCAGCACAAAGGTGCGTTCGACGGCGCGGTCGCCAGTTCCGAAGCCACCGCCGCGCGCCTCAAGGGCCACGGCATTCCGGTGTACGAACTGAACACCGTCAGCGACCTGGAGTTCTATGTCGACGGCGCCGATGAGAGCGACGAACACCTGAACCTGATCAAGGGCGGCGGCGCTGCCCTGACCCGCGAGAAGATTGTCGCGGCCGTGGCCAAGACTTTCATCTGCATCGCCGATGCCAGCAAACTGGTGCCGACCCTCGGTACCTTCCCGTTGCCGGTGGAAGTGATCCCGATGGCCCGCAGCCACGTGGCCCGCGAGCTGGTGAAGCTCGGCGGCGACCCGGTTTACCGCGAAGGCGTACTGACCGACAACGGCAACATCATCCTCGACGTGTTCAACATGCAGATCACCAATCCGGTGGAGCTGGAGACGCAGATCAATGCAATCGTCGGCGTGGTCACCAATGGTTTGTTCGCGGCGCGCCCAGCGGATCTGCTGCTGCTGGGTACCAGCGAAGGTGTGAAGACTCTGCGCGCGCAGTAAGCCACACACAGCCTTTGTAGGAGCTGGCTTGCCAGCGATAGCGGTGTAACAGCCAACAAACATGCTGAATGTCATGGCCTCATCGCTGGCAAGCCAGCTCCTACACAAGCAGGGCAAGCTTCAGGGTTGTCCCGATTTCTTGAAAACGTAAAACAGGTTTGGCTCACTGACGAGGTAAAGCGTACCGTCGTCATCCATGGCAACCCCTTCCGCTTGCGGTACGTTTTTCTGCAAGCCGTGCTGCCCCTTGCTCAATGACATTGTACTCAGCGGACGCCCATCCACATCCAGTTCCAGAATCAATCGCGACTCATCCGATAGCGCCAGCAAATGCCCGCTGCGCTCGTCGTATTGCAAACCCGACAGGTCCCGCACAAACATCCCGGCATCACGCTTGGGGTCGTTGATCACGTGCACCGAGTAGGATTCTTCAGGATTGAATCGCGGAAAACCGTACACCTCATAGATCAGCATCGGGTCGCGCTCCTTGGCCACGAACAGGCGCTTGCCCACTGAATCGTAAGCCAAGCCCTCGAAGCCCTTGTTGCTGCCCATGTGTACACCAACAGTCATCTGTTCGGCGTCTGCCGCGTCGACGAAGGTCGTGTCCTGCTCCAGATGAATTTTGATCAACCGTTGCTGGCTTTCGTCAGTGACCACGTAGGTGTCCGCGCTGATGAACTCCACCGCCTCGGGATCGCCGAAACCGACCAGTGCCACACGACGCAAGATCCTGCCGTCGAGGGACAACTCGATCAACTCGCTTCGCTTATTGGTAACGGTGAACAGGCTGTCGCGCACAGGGTCGTAGGTCAATGCTGAAACGTTGTCAACCTGGCCATCGATCACCCGCGCCTCGGTCACGACCTGATAATGGTCCAGCCCCATGGACCGGGAACTCACCGGCTGCCACAGCGCGTGCAGATTGAACCAGGCACGCTCGAACAGGCGCTGGTATTGGCCGAGTGCAATCAACGCAATCAGCGAGACCACCGACAGGATCAGAATCAGGAATTTGAGGCGGGCAAATCGACGCATTCGGGGGGCTCAGGTTCAATACAGGCGGATGAAATATCACGCCTGTCTGAACTGAAGCTTAATGGCCGCCGGCCTTTTACGTACAGGCAATCAGCGCAGGCGCTGGTTACTTCTGTTTTTCGAAGCGATAAAACAGGTTCGGCTCACTCACCATGTACAGCGTGCCCGCTTCATCCATGGTCACGCCTTCGGCACGGGGAATGGTATTTTTCAGGCCGTTGAAGCCACGCAGCAGCGTAATGAAACTGACCTGCTCACCCTTCTTGTCCAGCTCCAGCAGCAGGTGCGAGTCGGCGGACAGCACCAGCATGTGGCCGGTTCGCGGGTCGATGGCCAGTGCCGACAGGTTGCGCATGTCCAGCGCATGACTGGCTAACTTCAGCTTGTCGCCGGAAAGGACCTTGCCGTCACCTTTCCAGGCAAACAATGCCGGCGGGCGCTCTTCGCCCAGCAGCAGCTGCTGATTGCGCTGATCCCAGGTGACACCTTCAAAGGCCTTGTTCTGGTCTTTGGAAGGCCCGAGGTCGTATGTCGGGAAATCGGTGATGTTCAGTTCGCGGGTGTCGGCATCGACCTTGACGATGGCGATCAGGTGGTCGCGCTCATCGACAATCGCCATTCGGCCGTCACCCAGCACGGTGACGCCTTCAGGGTTGCTCCAGCCGACCAACGGCATTTTGCGCAGCACATCGCCCTGCAAGTTCAATTCGACCAGAAACGGGTTCTTGCCCATGACCGAAAACAGGGTCTTGGTCTGGGGGTCGTAGGACAGATCCGACGCTTCGTCCTTTTCCATGCCAGGCAACGGCTTCGCATCGATCACCGCGCGGTAGTCCGGAAGCCAGATACTGGCCTGACGCTCGGCCGGGCTCTTGAATTGCTCTTTCACCCAGAGCAGGCCCCGCGCATCCCAATGCATGGCAAAGGCGACGCCATAGGCGACAACGGCCACCAGCAGCAGCCAGGTGTGCCAACGCAGGGCGAAGCGTGAGCGGCGGGCAGGTTTAAGCGTGGAAAGCGGAGAAGTGGCCATCGGAGAATGCGTTCCAGAAATTCAGGCTAGGGGTAATAGCTGTAGGAGCTGGCTTGCCAGCGAAAGCGGTGCAACAGACAACATGGATGTTGAATGTTAAGGCCTCTTCGCTGGCAAGCCAGCTCCTACATTGGGCGTGGCGTGATCAGCGAACGCTGCTGGTGAACCGACTGGCGCCCGGCAACTCCAGAACGATCTCATCACCGACATTCAGCGGACCGACGCCCACTGGTGTGCCAGTCAGAATCACATCACCGGCCTGCAACGAGAAGCAGCCGGCCATGTGCTGGATCATCGGCACGATCGGGTTGAGCATGGCGCTGCTGTTACCGTCCTGGCGTACTTCGCCGTTGATGGTCAGGCGAATGCCGATGTCGGTCAGGTCGGCAAACGTGCTGCCGGACACGAACGGGGCAATCACTGCCGCGCCGTCGAAGGACTTGGCGATTTCCCAGGGCAGGCCCTTGGATTTCAGCTCGGCCTGCTTGTCGCGCAGGGTCAGGTCCAGGGCCGGGGCGAAACCGGAGATGGCGTCGAGCACTTCTTCACGGCTCGGTTTGGTCGACAACGGCTTGCCGATCAAGACCGCGATTTCCGCTTCGTAATGCACCGAACCACGCTCGGTCGGAATGCTGAAACCACCTTCCAGCGGCACCACACAACTGCCCGGCTTGATGAACAGCAGTGGCTCGGTCGGCACCGGGTTATCCAGTTCCTTGGCGTGTTCGGCGTAGTTACGGCCGATGCACACCACTTTCCCCAGCGGGAAATGAATACGCGTACCGTCGACATACTGGTGCTGATAGCTCATTACCGACTCCTGCCTTCATGGATGCTTAAGGATTGCAGATCAAACCGCGAAGATCTTGCCCGGGTTCATGATGCCGTTCGGGTCGAACACTGCCTTGACCGCTTTCATGTACTCGATCTCGACCGGGGAGCGACTGTAGGTCAGGTAGTCACGCTTGGTCATGCCCACGCCGTGCTCGGCAGAGATCGAACCGTTGTACTTCTCGACGGTTTCGAACACCCACTTGTTGACGGTGGCGCACTTGGCGAAGAACTCGTCCTTGCTCAGGTTATCCGGCTTGAGGATGTTCAAGTGCAGGTTGCCGTCGCCGATGTGGCCGAACCAGACGATCTCGAAGTCCGGGTAGTGTTCGCCGACGATCGCGTCGATCTCTTTCAGGAACGCCGGAACTTTCGACACAGTGACCGAAATGTCGTTCTTGTACGGCGTCCAGTGGGAAATGGTTTCGGAGATGTATTCGCGCAACTTCCACAGGTTCTGCAGTTGGGTTTCGCTCTGGCTCATCACGCCGTCCAGCACCCAGCCCTGCTCAACGCAGTGCTCGAAGGTTTCCAGGGCGTGGTTGGCCACTTCTTCGGTGGTCGCTTCGAATTCCAGCAATGCGTAGAACGGGCAGTCGGATTCGAACGGCGCCGGTACATCGCCACGGGCCATGACTTTGGCCAGGGCTTTGTCGGAGAAGAATTCGAAGGCGGTCAGGTCGAGCTTGCTCTGGAAGGCGTGCAGCACCGGCATGATCGAGTCGAAATCGGCGGTACCGAGAACCATCGCAGTGAGGTTTTTCGGTGCGCGATCCAGGCGCATGGTCGCTTCGACCACGAAACCGAGGGTGCCTTCGGCGCCGATGAACAGCTGACGCATGTCGTAGCCGGTGGCGTTCTTGATCAGGTCGCGGTTCAGTTCCAGCACGTCGCCCTTGCCGGTGACGACTTTCATGCCAGCGACCCAGTTACGGGTCATGCCGTAGCGAATCACCTTGATCCCGCCGGCATTGGTGCCGATATTGCCGCCAATCTGGCTCGATCCTGCCGAAGCGAAGTCCACCGGGTAGTACAGGCCTTTTTCTTCGGCCACGTTCTGCAGATGCTCGGTGACGACGCCCGGCTGACAAACGGCCGTGCGGTCAGTGAGGTTCACGTCGAGGATCTGGTTCATGTAGTCGAACGACACGACCACTTCGCCATTGGCCGCCACGGCAGCGGCGGACAACCCGGTACGACCGCCGGACGGCACCAGCGCCACCTTGTGTTTATTGGCCCACAGGACAATGGCCTGGACCTGCTCGGTGGTCTTGGGGAACACGATGGCGGTCGGAGCGGGGGCGAAATGCTTGGTCCAATCCTTTCCGTAAGCATTCAGGGAGTCGGCATCGGTCAGCACCTTGCCAGGCTCAACCAGGGTCTTCAGCTCTTCAATCAGGGCAGGATTGGTCATCGACAGAACTCTCGAACAATTCATGGTCATCCTGAGAACGCTTCACGTCGCAGGAATGAGTGTTTAGCGGGGTGCATATGCTAGCATACCGACCCCGCAGGATAGTGCCCAAGGGCTGTTCTGCGGTGACGGCTTTCCTGCCGTGCGGGTCAGCTCCGGGCTGCTCCCTTTCCTGCCATTTTTCTCCGGGATACAGGTTTACGCAGATGAGCAAGACTTCTCTCGATAAGAGCAAGATCAAGTTCCTTCTTCTCGAAGGCGTCCACCAATCGGCTGTCGACGTCCTCAAGGCGGCGGGCTACACCAGCATCGAGTACCTCACTGGTTCTCTGCCTGAAGCCCAGCTCAAGGAAAAGATCGCTGATGCTCACTTCATCGGCATTCGCTCCCGCACTCAACTGACCGAAGAGATCTTCGATCACGCGAAGAAGCTCGTGGCCGTAGGGTGTTTCTGCATCGGCACCAACCAGGTCGACCTGGACGCTGCCCGCGAACGCGGCATCGCGGTGTTCAACGCACCGTACTCCAACACCCGTTCCGTAGCGGAGCTGGTGCTGGCCGAAGCAATCCTGCTGTTGCGCGGCATCCCTGAGAAGAACGCTTCCTGCCACCGTGGCGGCTGGATCAAGAGCGCGGCCAACTCCTTCGAGATCCGTGGCAAGAAGCTGGGCATCGTCGGTTACGGTTCGATCGGTACTCAACTGTCGGTCCTGGCGGAAGGCCTGGGCATGCAGGTGTACTTCTACGACACCATCACCAAGCTGCCATTGGGTAACGCGACTCAAGTAGGCAACCTGCACGAACTACTGGCGATGTCCGACATCGTTTCGCTGCACGTACCGGAAACCACCGCCACCCAGTGGATGATGGGCGAGAAAGAAATCCGCGCTATCAAGAAAGGCGGCATCCTGATCAACGCCGCCCGCGGCACCGTGGTCGAACTGGACCACCTGGCTGCTGCCATCAAGGACAAGCACCTGATCGGCGCAGCCATCGACGTATTCCCGGTGGAGCCACGCTCCAACGACGAAGAGTTCGAAAGCCCGCTGCGTGGCCTGGACAACGTGATCCTGACCCCGCACATCGGTGGTTCCACCGCTGAAGCTCAGGCCAACATCGGTCTGGAAGTGGCGGAAAAACTGGTCAAGTACAGCGACAACGGTACTTCGGTATCGTCCGTGAACTTCCCGGAAGTGGCCCTGCCGGCTCACCCTGGCAAGCACCGCCTGCTGCACATCCACGAGAACATCCCGGGTGTGATGAGCGAGATCAACAAGGTCTTCGCCGAAAACGGCATCAACATCTCCGGTCAGTTCCTGCAGACCAACGAGAAGGTCGGCTATGTGGTAATCGACGTCGACGCCGAGTACTCGGACCTGGCGCAAGAGAAGCTGCAACACGTCAACGGCACCATCCGTAGCCGCGTGCTGTTCTAAAGAACAGCGGCGAGCTTGCATGTAATAAAAAGGGAGCCCCTGCGAAGGGGCTCCCTTTTTTTATTTCACATTGACGGTGATTTTCTTGGAAACGATCGGCGGCTCGAACGGCATATGGTTGCTATCGCCCAGTTCAAGCTGCAAGGTGTGTTTGCCCGGCGTGAGCGTTATTTCAGCCTGGGTCTGCGCACCGCCGAAATGCAGGTGGTTGGCATCCTTGGGGATCGGCGCACCGGCGGCTGGCAGCTCATCGACGTCGATCAGCACATGGTGATGACCGGTGTTCTTGGTGGTATCGCCCGCCGGTGCCAGGGCAATGTTCTCGACCGCGAACTTGACGACAACTGTCTGTGGAATCGTCGCACCGTCCGTGGGAGAAACAATGGACACTTCGGCGCCTTTCGGAGCCGGCGTTGCAGCACTGGCCAGCACCGAAACACCCATCAACAGGCCAGCCAAAGCAGCACGTGACATAAAGGTTTTCATTCTCTTCTCCAGTTTTTCCATAAAATTCGCGTGACCATGACAACTTCATGGCCATTCGTTGTCGAAGGCACTCGACAACCATAGCAAAGCGAGCCTGAATCAGAGGGTCCGCGATAAAAATTCAAAGGAGTGACCATGCGCTTTCTGCCTGGCCTGATCTGCCTGCTACCCCTTTTGAGCCCTTTGGCTCACGCCGAACTGATAGATGACGTCAACGACCGGGGCGAATTGCGCATTGCCGTTGAAGCCAACACTCCCCCATTCAACTTCAAGGATGACGACAAGCTCACCGGTTTCGAAGTCGAGCTGGGCCAACTGCTGGCAAGTGAGCTCGATGTCCGGGCCGACTTTGTCGTCACCGACGGCAGCGATCTGCTGACCGGCGTCGAAAGCGGCAAATATGACATCGCCATCAACCACATAGCAGCGACCCCGGATCTCCAGGATCGTTTCGACTTCAGCGAGCCCTACATTCAAACCCATGCGCAATTGATCGCGCAGAAAGAAGAGCCGCGCTCCATTCTGCTGGTGCAGTCGCTGACAGAAGAGAAGCCCAAAACCAACCCGGCCGTAAACCTGGCGATTCCGTTTCAGAAGGGTAATCCGGCGTTCCATGCCAGCCTGGAAAACGCATTGCAGCGGATCAAGGATGACGGGCGACTGCAAGCGCTGGAGCAGAAGTGGTTGGGGGCGGATGCCGGTGTGGGTGTGGTGCCGAAACAATAACCTGTAGGAGCTGGCTTGTCGGGTCGCCGCATCGCAGCGAAGGCGGTCTTCCAGCCAACATTTTTATCGACTGTGACGCCCTCTTCGCTGGCAAGCCAGCTCCTACAAGGAGGGGTGCTCGGTGTTAGCTCAGTGTTGCCAAGGCTGCCGCCGCTTGCGGCAACTCCAGCTCACTGAACACCTGCACCCCGTGGCGCTTGAGTAGCGCCGCTGTCACGCCCTCGCCACTGACCTTCACGCCGCTGAACGTCCCGTCATAGGTCAGCAGATTGCCGCAGGACGGGCTGTTGGCCTTGAGGACTGCGATGCGGATGCCATGCTTTTGTACCAGCTCCAGCACCTGATACGCCCCCGACAGAAACTGCGCACTGACGTCCTCGCCCTCGGTAGTGATCACCAACGCCTGGCCGTCGAGAACTTGCGCGCCCTGCCCGCCTGGAATTTCCGCTGCCGGCCGTGGCGTTGGCAAGCCACCGGCGACCTCTGGGCACAATGGCACGACCCGACCTTCATCCAGCCACTGCTGGAGCTGTTCGAACGGCCCGCTGGCCCCGCCGTCGTAACGGACGCGGTGACCCAATAGGCAGCGGCTGACGAGAATTTTCTGCATGATCAAAACGGCTCGTTGCCGCGCCGGCGGAACCAGCCGGTCAGCGACAGGCGATCCCGGGTCGCGGGCAGGACTTCGTGGGGAACCTCTCCGGAGAGAAACACCACCAGGCAGCCGCCAATAGGTTGCACGTCGTGGACGCGATCATTGTCGAGGTACATGCGCAACTGGCCGCCGTGTTCGGGAAGCCAGGCGTCATTGAGGTAAACCACCGCCGAAACCATGCGCCGGTCGTCATCGCGAAAGCGGTCGACGTGCTTCAGGTAGAACGCCCCGGGCGGGTACATCGCAAAATGGCTTTCGAAATCCTCCAGGCCGAGAAACAGACCGCGATTGATCGCCTCCCGCAGGCTGTCCATCAAACTCAGGTAGCTGTCGCAAGCCTCGGCCTGGCCGGGGTCGATCCACTGAATATGGTCGCCACGAATCCCTTCGCGGATCTCCGATGACGGCCCACGGCCCACAGCGGCCGGAGCCAGCTCACCCTCGGCAGCACGTTTGCGACACTCGCCCGCCAGCGCTCGGGTCAGATCCAGAGGCAGGAAAATATTCTGCTGCGACCAGCCGTGCTCGGCCAGGTCATCGACGATTCGTAACAGCAGCGGGTGATCAGAGGATATTTGCATGCCGCGCATAGTATTCCTGTGCCCGAAAATCCGACAGAGCCGCGCAGCGGGTTGATACGAATTCTCGACAAGTACGGATGCCGCACGGAGAATAGTCGCCTGCTGACTGGAGTCCCTATGCGCCGTTTGCTTTTATCACTGTTGCTGTTCTGCGTCTTGCCCGCCTGGGCAGACGGCCACGACCAGTTGTACAAGGTCGCCGGCTGGCCGGAACAACGCGCGCATTTCAACGACGCCCTCTCGGCTGCTCAGCAACGCTACCAGGGCAGCCTGCCTCCGGCGGTGTTTCAGGCACTGGTCAATAACAGCAATCAGCGTTTTTCCGCCAAGGCGGTGGACCAGCGTGCCGAAGCGCAATTGCGCAAGAACCTCGCCAACCCCAAACCCGCGCTGACGTTTTTCCAATCGCCCTTGGGCAAGAAAATCGTCGCCGCCGAGCTGTTGGCGACCCGTCGCGACCAACTGGCGAAAAACGCCAAGGGCCTGCCGAAGATGCAGGCCAGCGACAGCCGCCTGCTGATCATCGGCCACTTGGCACAATCCCTGCCCGCACGCGAGGCCGGCGCGGAAGTCAGCCTGGCGATTGCCGGTGTTGCCGCCGACAGCTTGAGTTCGATGATCCCGGGGTTGCTCGGTGCCGGCCAGGCCCAGGGCATGCTCAACGGCCAGCGCCAGCGCCTGATGGACCAGATCGGCAGCGACCTCAACAACACACTGCTGTATGTCTATCGCGACCTGTCGGACGACGAGCTGGAAGAGTTCGCGACCTTTGCTGAATCTTCGGAAGGCCAGGCTTATTATCAGGCCGCATTGGCTGCGATTCGGGCGGGGTTGGCGGTGGGGCAGAGCAATTCGAATCTGACCCAGTGATATTTAGAGCCAGATAGATCGCTATCGTCGGAACGCCGCCCGGAGCAGGCTCGCGATGAGGCCGGCACAGACGCTAAGGATTCCGGCCCTTGATCCGCTTGCTCAAAAACCCGAAAAATTCCTGCCGCATCACCAGCGTTTCATTCGCCAGATGATGCCGTGCCTCGGGCAGCATCAGCACCTGCGGCCGATCAAACTTGCCCCGCAACACTTCCAGGTTGTGCTCCCAATCCACCGTCATATCGGCTTGCCCCTGCACGATCAACGGCCGGCGGGTACTCATGGGGGCGGCCTCGATGCGTTTGATCCAGCGCGCCAATGCACCCACCCAGGCCGTCGGCAGGCGAAGCGGCTGCAACGGATCTGCTTGCAGGAACGGCAAAAACGCCGGGTCGTTGGAGTTCTCGCTGAAACGCCGGGCGATGGCTTTAACGAAAGGCTTGAGCAGGTAGTAACTCAGTTGCGACCAACCCCACGCCCGCGGCCGCACCAGCGGCGACAGCAGAATCACCTGACCCTGCGCCGGGCTGTTCGCCCCCGCATTCAACACATGATCAATCACGATCGCCCCGCCGGTACTCTGCCCGCACAGGTGCCACGGTTGCGGCAAGTCGAGGGATTGCGCCTCGCCGAACAACCCTTGCAACGCGTCCTGATACTCGGCGAAATCCTTGATGCTCGCCCGTTCGCCACTGGACAGGCCGTGCCCCGGCAAGTCGCAGGCAATCACCGCAAAGCCCTGGTCCAGCGCCCACTCGATCACATGCCGGTAGAGCCCGGTGTGATCGTAGAAACCGTGGATGACAAACAGCGTCGCCTTGGCTCGCTCGGGCCACCAGAACTGGCTGACCAGCTCATAACCATCGACCTCGAACCGCCCAAGGCCACTGCGCACCTGACACTGCGCAAAATCCAGCCCGTAGAATCGCCGGTAAGCCTGCGCCTGTGCTGACAACGGCTGCCCGGCTGCCAGAGGCAGCAAGCTGGCGCGTAGAAGATCAGGGTCGAAAGTAGCCGGCATGGACGATTCCAGAACGTGAAACAGACTTTATAGGCCTGCGATATTCTTCTGTCGCGGCAAGCATGGCAAGCTAGCCGACCTTCGAGGACTGAACCGATGCACTCGCCCTTTCGCGCCGCCCTGTTTGCCTGCCTGCTCGCCGTGGTGTGTGCCGGCGTGTTGTGGGCGGCCTACGACTGGTTCCAGGGGCGTTACCTGCGCACGTTCAGCGAGCACACCGCGATGTTTTCGGGTGATCCGCTACGCCTTCCCGAATCCCTCGCCGGCCCTGGCGCCATCCGCCTGGTGCATTTCTGGGACCCGGCCTGCCCGTGCAATGTCGGCAATCAACAACACCTGACCGAACTGGTCGAGCGCTATGTACCCCATGGCGTGGAATTCTATGTCGTGCAAAAACCCGGAAGCCACGGCCAGTTGCCGGGCACCTTGAGCAGCCTCAAATCCATCGACATCCTGCCCGGTTCCGAACAGATCCCCGCCAGCCCGGCCGTGGCGATCTGGGATCGCAGCGGCAAACTGGCGTACTTCGGCCCGTACAGCGAAGGCCTGACCTGCAACTCCAGCAACAGCTTTATCGAACCGATCCTGCAAGCGCTGGATGAAGGCCGTGCGGTGAGTGCCACGCACACACTGGCCGTGGGGTGTTATTGCCCGTGGCCTGTCGATCCCGCGAAATAGGGAAAAACGCGCCAATACGAATCCCTCCTACGGGCGATGCGCCATATCGGCGCGCCGTGTTACACAGTGGCGCCAGGAATCACAATAACAACAAGGAGTCGCCATGAAACGCAGCCTGACCGCTCTCGTGCTGTTGATCGTCGTGCTGGCCGCCGGGGCCGGCGGATACCTCTACAGCAAGCAGCCGTCACGCCAGGGCATGGTGGAACTGCAACACCTGCAAGGCTCGGTCACCGTGCGCTACGACGAGCGCGGCGTCCCGCACATCCGCGCCGAAAACGAAACCGACCTGTACCGCGCCCTCGGCTACGTCCATGCCCAGGACCGCCTGTTCCAGATGGAAGTCCTGCGTCGCCTGGCCCGAGGCGAGCTGGCTGAAGTGCTCGGGCCGAAACTGCTCGACACCGACAAACTGATGCGCAGCCTGCGAATTCGCGAACGCGCCGAAACCTACTTCGCGAACCTCGACAAGCAGTCGCCCTCCTTCATCGCCATGCAAGCCTATCTGGACGGCATCAACCAGTATCAGGACAGCCACGCAAAACCCGTGGAGTTCGATGTGCTGGGCATTCCAAAACGCCCGTTCACCGCCCAGGACACCATCAGCATCGCCGGCTACATGGCCTACAGTTTTGCCGCGGCATTTCGTACCGAACCCTTGCTGACATTCGTGCGCGATCAACTGGGGCCCGGATACCTGAACATCTTCGATCTCGACTGGCAGCCAAAAGGCGTGCTCAATGGGACCGCCCCCACATTGGCCAGCGCCGACTGGAAAGACCTCAATGCCCTCGCCCGCCTGAGCGAACAGGCCCTGGCTGACAGCGGCCTGCCACAGTTCGAGGGCAGCAACGCCTGGGTCGTCGCGGGCAGCCGGACCCAAAGCGGCAAGCCGCTGCTGGCGGGTGATCCGCATATCCGTTTTTCCGCGCCGTCGGTGTGGTACGAAGCGCAGCTCTCGGCTCCGGGCTTTGAACTCTACGGCCACTATCAGGCCTTGATGCCGTTCGCCTCCCTGGGCATGAACCACGACTTCGGCTGGAGCATCACCATGTTCCAGAACGATGACCTCGACCTGATCGCCGAGAAGGTCAACCCGGACAACCCCAATCAGGTCTGGTATCGCGGCAAGTGGGTGGACATGACGACCAGCGAGCAGCAAATCGCGGTCAAGGGCCAGGCACCGGTGACGCTGGTGCTGCGCCAGTCGCCCCACGGTCCGATCGTCAACGATGCCTTGGGCAACGGCGTCGGCAAGACACCGATTGCCATGTGGTGGGCGTTTCTCGAAAGCCAGAATCCGATCCTGGAGGGTTTCTACCAGCTCAATCGCGCCGACACCCTGGCCAAGGCCCGTGGTGCCGCGGCAAAAATCCAGGCCCCGGGCCTGAACGTTGTCTGGGCCAATGCCAAGGGTGACATCGGCTGGTGGGCGGCGGCGCAATTGCCTAAACGTCCGGCGGGCGTACGCCCGTGGTTCATCCTCGACGGCAGCACTGCCGAGGCGGACAAGGATGGCTTCTACCCGTTCACGGCCAACCCCCAGGAAGAAAACCCGGCGCGGGGCTACATCGTCTCGGCCAACTTCCAGCCGGTGTCGCCGACCGGCATGGAGATTCCCGGCTACTACAACCTTGCCGATCGCGGTCAGCAACTCAATCGCCAGCTCAGCGAAAAGGCCGTCAAATGGGACCTGGAAAACAGCCAGCTGCTGCAACTGGGCACCACCACCGCCTACGGCCCGCGCCTGTTGGCACCGCTGTTGCCGGTGTTGCGCGAAGTGGTGAGCGATCCCGCCGAACTCAAACTGGTGGAGCAACTGGCCCAGTGGAAAGGCGATTACCCGCTCGACTCCACCAGCGCCACGCTGTTCAACCAGTTCCTGTTCAACCTGGCTGACGCGACGATGCACGATGAGCTGGGCAACGACTTCTTCGAGACGCTGCTCTCGACCCGGGTGATCGACGCCGCGTTGCCCCGCCTGACCGCCAGCGCCGATTCGCCGTGGTGGGACAACCGCGGCACACTCGGCAAGGAAACCCGTGTCGACACGGTCAAGGCAGCCTGGCAAGCCAGCATCGCGCACCTCAAGACCACCCTCGGTGCAGACTCCGCGCAATGGCAGTGGGGCAAGGCGCACACATTGACCCATGGCCATCCGCTGGGGCAGCAGAAGCCGCTGGACCTGTTCTTCAATATCGGCCCCTTCGCCGCACCCGGCACCCATGAAGTGCCGAACAACCTCTCGGCGAAGATCGGCCCGGCTCCGTGGCCTGTCACCTACGGCCCTTCGACCCGGCGCCTGATCGACTTCGCCGACCCGGCCCACAGCCTGACCGTCAACCCGGTCGGCCAGAGCGGCGTACTGTTCGACAGTCACTATGATGATCAGGCCGAGGCCTACGTCGAGGGGATGTACTTCCAGGCGCATCTCAATGACGAAGAAGTCACGGCCAATACCCGCAGCACCTTGAAGCTGTTGCCGGCGCGGGCTGCGCCATAGATTTTTGCTGGCCGGGCTGGCCACATCGCGAGCAGGCTCGCTCCTACAGGTTTTTCTGGTGTTCACAAAATTTGTGTTCGACAGCGATCCCTGTAGGAGCGAGCCTGCTCGCGATGGGGACCTGACAGACAACAACAATGTCTCCTCAAACCATCGCCGCAAAATTCAACCGAAACTGCTGCGGCGTCACCCCCAATCTACGATTGAACACACTGCGCATGTGCTGGGCATCGCGAAAGCCGCATTGATAGGCCACAGTCTTGAGCGGCGCGCGGGTGCTTTCGAGCATCACCCGCGCCGCATCGACCCGTGCCCGCTCGACGAACTCGGCCGGGGTGATTTTCGCTTCCCTGGCGAACACCCGGGAGAAGTTGCGTGCGCTCATATTGGCGGCATTGGCCAGGTCGGCGATGGTCAAATCTCCCGTCAGGTTGGCCAGCACGTAATGCTGGACCATCGCCACCGCCGAAGTCGGTTCGGCGTGGGGCGTAAGGAACGGGCTGAATTGCGATTGCCCACCCGAACGCTGGGTGAACACCACCAGCCGCTTGGCGACATTCAGCGCCACTTCCGGCCCGTGATCCCGGCCCAGCAGGTACAGGGACAGATCGATGCCTGCAGTGACCCCGGCCGAGGTGAACAGCTCCCCGTCCTCTACGTAAAGGCGATCCGCTTCAACCCGGGTCGACGGGCACAACATTGCCAGCGCCGACGCATCATTCCAGTGGGTAGTGACCGTGCGCTCTTCCAGCAACCCCGCCCGAGCGAGCATAAACGCTCCATTGCAGATCGAGCCGAAGCGCTTGGCCCGCACACAGGCATCGCGCAACCAGCCATCGAATGCCACACCGAAATCCATGAACGGCAACTGCGGCCCCCCGGCCACCAGCAACAGGTCATACGCCTCCAGCGCTTCGCTGAAATGCCGATGGGCATTGAGCGCCAAACCGTTGGAGCACGCCATCATTCCGTGCTCGACGCCGATCACTTCCAGCCGGTAGTGATCCTGCGGGGCGAGGAAACGATTGGCCTCGGAAAACACATCCATGGGGCCAGTGATATCCAGCGACTGGACACCGGCGAACACCACGATGGCAACGGTTTTACTCATGGTTCGAAGCGCCTCTCATGCTACTGATTGCAACGCTCACCTGTAGGAGTGAGCCTGCTCGCGATGGACATCAACGATGACGGGGGCTACCTGGATGTACGCGGCGCCCTCACGTGCATCGCGAGCAGGCTCGCTCCTACAGGGTCTGCATGCACCCTAGCCAATCCAGGTCCAACAAGCGAGGTTGGCGCGATATGCACGCTCATTGGCCGGGATCGCAGCCATGGATCGATTGTCCGGTTTTGGGGCCCGGAACAGACTGAATCCCTCAGCGCCACCAGGGCGTTCACGACGAGGAATACTCCATGAGCACCACCATCGCCGGCATCAGGATCCCGGACAGCGCACTGGCCAAGGCCACCACCGAATACATCCGTGACATCGAATCGGACCTGCTCTACCACCACTCGCGCCGGGTCTTCCTGTTCGGTGCACTGAGCGGTGAGCGCAAGCAACTGGCCTACAACCCGGAGTTACTGTACGTCGGCTCGATGTTCCATGACCTGGGCCTGGTGCAAGGTCATCGCAGCGACAACGAGCGCTTCGAAGTCGACGGTGCCAATGCGGCAGCCGCATTTCTCAAGCCTTACGGATTGAGCGATGACGACATCGAACAGGTCTGGCTATCGATTGCCCTGCACACCACACCGGGCGTGCCTCAGCACTTGCGTCCCACCGTGGCGCTGGTCACGGCTGGCGTCGAGATGGACGTGCTGGGCATGGACTACGCGGCGTTTTCCAGCGTGCAGCGCAAAGCAGTGGTGCATGCACATCCGCGGGGCGAGGGATTCAAGGAGTGCATCATCTGCGCATTTGCCGACGGTTTGCGCCATCGTCCGCAGACCACGTTCGGTAATGTGAAGACTGACGTATTGGTAGATCAGGAGCCGGGGTTCAAGCCGATGAATTTCGTCGAGGTCATTCGCAAATCCCCTTGGGTGACCTAACCAAAAATCAAAAGATCGCAGCCTGCGGCAGCTCCTACAGGGAACCGTATTCCTCTGTAGGAGCTGCCGCAGGCTGCGATCTTTTGCTGTTAAGCCGCTTCCGGTGCCTGTGCGCGACGCACGTCCGGTTGCTTCCACGAATCGGCTGCCGCTTCTTCGATCGCTTGCTGGATCGCACGCTTGCGGCTTTCTTCGGCACGACGGCTGAAGAACCAGACCATGAAGGTCACGATCGACACCGCCAGCAGGATCAGGCTGGCCACGGCGTTGATCTCGGGCTTGACCCCAAGGCGCACCGCCGAGAACACTTCCATCGGCAGGGTCGTGGAACCTGGGCCCGACACGAAGCTCGCCAGCACCAGGTCATCCAGCGACAGCGCGAAGGACATCATGCCGCCCGCTGCCAGCGATGGGGCGATCATCGGAATGGTGATCAGGAAAAACACCTTCCACGGTTTCGCACCGAGGTCCATGGCCGCCTCTTCGATGGACAGGTCCAGCTCGCGCAAACGCGCCGAGACCACCACCGCCACATAGGCCGCACAGAACGTGGTGTGGGCGATCCAGATGGTGACGATGCCGCGTTCCTGCGGCCAACCGATCATCTGCGCCATGGCCACGAACAGCAGCAACAGCGACAGACCGGTGATCACCTCAGGCATCACCAGTGGCGCAGTCACCAGGCCACCGAACAGGGTACGGCCCTTGAAACGGGTGATGCGCGTCAGGACAAACGCTGCCAATGTACCCAGTGCCACCGCCGCCACCGCCGTGTAGCAGGCGATTTCCAGCGAACGCACCACCGAGCCCATCAGCTGGGTGTTGTCGAGCAGGCCGACGTACCACTTGATCGACCAGCCGCCCCACACCGTTACCAGTTTGGAGGCGTTGAACGAGTAAATCACCAGGATCAGCATCGGCAGGTAGATAAACAACAGACCCAGTACCAGCATCAGGCTGGAGAAACGGAAGCGCTTCATTCTTTACCCTCCATTTCCTTGGCCTGACTGCGGTTGAACAGAATGATCGGCACGATCAGGATCGCCAGCATCACCACCGCCAGGGCAGACGCCACCGGCCAGTCACGGTTGTTGAAGAACTCCTGCCAGAGTACTTTACCGATCATCAGGGTTTCCGGACCGCCCAGCAGTTCCGGGATCACGAACTCGCCCACCACCGGGATGAACACCAGCATGCAGCCTGCGATGATGCCGTTTTTCGACAGCGGCACGGTGATTTTCCAGAAGCTGTTGAAGGTGCTCGACCCCAGGTCCGACGCGGCTTCCAGCAGGCTCTGGTCGTGCTTCACCAGGTTGGCGTACAGCGGCAGGATCATGAACGGCAGGTAGGAATAGACCACGCCGATGTAGACCGCCAGGTTGGTGTTGAGGATCTGCAGCGGTTCGTCGATCCAGCCCATGCTCATCAGGAAACCGTTGAGCAGGCCGTTGTTGCTGAGGATGCCCATCCACGCATAAACGCGGATCAGGATCGCGGTCCAGGTCGGCATCATGATCAGCAGCACCAGCACCGTCTGCATTTCCTTGCGGGCAACGGAGATGCCGTAGGCCATCGGGTAGCCGATCAGCAGGCAGAGGATGGTGCTGAAAAGCGCCATCTTCAACGAGCCGAGGTAAGCGGCGATGTACAGCTCGTCACCGGCCAGCATCGCGTAGTTGCCCAGGTTAAGCAGCAACTGCAGCTTCTGCTCGGCGTAGCTGTAGATTTCGGTGTACGGCGGAATGGCCACGTCCGCTTCGGCGAAGCTGATCTTCAGGACGATGAAAAACGGCAGCATGAAGAACAGGAACAGCCAGATGAATGGAATGCCGATGACCATCTGACGGCCACCGGGAATTATTCGATCGAGACGACGTTTGAATTTGCGCATGTTCATGAGCGAAGTACCACGCCGCTGTCGTCTTCCCAGTACACGTAGACCTGATCACCCCAGGTCGGACGCTGCCCGCGACGTTCGGCGTTGGCCACGAACGACTGCACCAGCTTGCCACTTGGCAGTTCGACGTAGAACACCGAATGGCCGCCGAGGTAGGCGATGTCGTGCACCTTGCCGCTGGACCAGTTGTACTGGCAGGTCGGCATGTCGGCGGTGACCAGCAGTTTTTCCGGACGTATCGCGTAGGTAACCGACTTGTCCTGCACCGAAGTGCTGATTCCGTGGCCGACGTAGATCTGACGATCCAGGTCTTGGCAGGTAATGATCGCGTGGCCTTCGGCGTCGTCGATCACTTCGCCTTCGAAGATGTTCACGTTACCGATGAATTCGCAGACCAGGCGACTGGTCGGGGTTTCGTAGATGTCGATCGGACTGCCGATCTGGGCGATCCAGCCCAGGTGCATGATCGCGATGCGCTCGGCCATGGTCATGGCCTCTTCCTGGTCGTGGGTCACCATGACGCAGGTTACGCCGACGCGCTCGATGATCTCCACCAGCTCCAGCTGCATTTGCGAACGCAGCTTCTTGTCCAGTGCGCCCATCGGTTCGTCGAGCAGCAAAAGCTTCGGACGCTTGGCCAGGGAACGGGCCAGGGCCACACGCTGACGCTGGCCGCCGGACAACTGATGCGGCTTGCGCTTGGCGTACTGACTCATCTGTACCAGCTTGAGCATGTCGGCCACGCGGGCATCGACTTCAGCGTTCGGCAGCTTGTCCTGCTTGAGGCCGAAGGCGATGTTCTGCGCCACGGTCATGTGCGGGAACAAGGCGTAGGACTGGAACATCATGTTGATCGGCCGCTCGTAGGGCGGCATGTCAGTGATGTCTTCGCCATCGAGGAAAATGCGCCCCTCCGTGGGCCGTTCGAAACCTGCGAGCATGCGCAGCAACGTGGACTTGCCCGATCCCGAACCGCCGAGCAGGGCGAAAATTTCGCCTTTCTTGATTTCCAGGGACACATCGTCCACGGCAATCGTCTCGTCGAACTTCTTCGTGACCCGGTCGATTTTGACCAGCACCTGTTTAGGTGACTGGTCGCCCTCGAGGGCTTTCTTATAGGCGCCGGAGGCAACTGCCATTTACGAAACTCCCAGAAAAAAAGAGTGCAGTTCGCTCAAGGTGAGCCAACCTGGATAGTTTGAGCCTTGAAACTATTTACCCGACTTGACCTTGGTCCAGCTGCGGGTCATCAAACGTTGAATATTCGGCGGTAGCTCGATGGACACGTAGGTCTTGTCGAGCACCTCTTGCGGTGGATAAACCGCTTCGTCGGTGCGAATGGACTGTTCCATCAGTTTGTCCGACCCCGGGTTAGGGTTGGCATAGCCGACGTAATCACTGACCTGGGCAATCACCTCAGGCTTGAGCAAATAGTTGATGAAGGCGTGGGCCTGCTTGACGTTGGCCGAGTCCTTCGGAATCGCCAGCATGTCGAACCAGAGCGCGCCGCCCTCTTTCGGAATCGAGTAGGCGATGTTCACGCCTTTCTTGGCTTCTTCGGCCCGGTGCTTGGCCTGGAAGATGTCGCCGGAGAAACCGATCGCCACGCAGATGTCGCCGTTGGCCAGATCCGCGATGTATTTCGAAGAGTGGAAGTAGGTCACGTAAGGCCGCACCGCGAGCAACTTGGCTTCTGCCTTTTTGTAGTCTTCAGGGTTGGTGCTGTTGGCATTCAGGCCCATGTAGTTGAGCACTGTCGGCATCATTTCATCGGCGGAATCGAGGAACGCGACGCCACAGCTGTGCAGTTTCTTGATGTTTTCCGGCTCGAACAACACCCCCCAGGAGTCGATCTTGTCGACGCCCAGCACAGCCTTGACCTTGTCGACGTTGTAACCGATGCCGTTGGTGCCCCACAGGTACGGCACGGCGTACAGATTGCCCGGATCGTTCTGTTCCAGACGCTTGAGCAGCACCGGGTCGAGGTTCGAGTAGTTCGGCAGCTGCGACTTGTCGAGCTTCTGGAATGCCCCGGCCTTGATCTGTTTGCCGAGGAAGTGGTTCGACGGCACGACCACGTCATAACCGGTACGCCCGGCCAGCAACTTGCCTTCCAGGGTTTCGTTGGAATCGAACACGTCATAAACCGGCTTGATACCGGTCTCTTTCTGGAAGTCGGCCAGGGTGGTCTCACCGATGTAGTCCGACCAGTTATAAATATGCACGGTGCCGGCGGCCTGGACACTGACAGCAATCGTCAGCCCGGCGCCGACCAGCATGGCTTTGCGCAAGAAAGAAAAAACAGGCAAGTGGAGGTCCTCTGAAATTAGTTGGGCCCAAGTTGCCCCGCGTTACATGACAACCGTGGTTGCCCGGCAACAAAACCGGCGCGCAACTTACCCTCGAAAAACCGTTCCAGCAAAACTTTTGTCATTTAATTCAACCTGTTGCCGCCACCGCGCAGGTGGCGACAACAGGCTGTTGCATCAAACCGGCTTATTTACCGGATTTGATCTTGGTCCAGCTGCGGGTCATTTCACGCTGGGTCGCCGCTGGCAGGTCGGCGATGGCATACAACTTGGCCTGCACATCGGCTGGCGGGTAGATGCCTGGATCGCTGGTGATGTCTTTTTCTACCAGAGCTGTTGCAGCGGCGTTACCGTTCGGGAAACGTACGGCGTTGGTGATAGCGGCCATGACTTCAGGCTTCTGCAGGAAGGTCATGAACTTGTAGGCGCCCTGAACGTTCTCGGCATCCTTGGGAATCGCGACCATGTCGAAGAAGCTGCCAGCGCCTTCTTTCGGAATGGCGTAGCTTACTTTGACCTTGTCACCCGCCTCTGCGGCACGGGACTTGGCCTGCTGAACGTCACCCGAGTAGCCAACCGCTACGCAGATGTTGCCATTGGCCAGGTCCGAGATGTACTTGGACGAGTGGAAGTAGGTGATCGAAGGACGAATCTTGAGGAATAGTTCCTCGGCTTTCTTGATGTCTTCTTTCTTCTGGCTGTCGGTTGGCAGGCCCAGGTAGTGCAGCGCGACCGGGAGCATTTCGGTCGGCGAATCGAGGAAACTCACACCGCACCCCTTGAGCTTGGCAATGTTTTCCGGTTTGAGCAGCACGTCCCAGGAGTCGATGGTATCGACGCCCAACGCAGCCTTGACCTTCTCCGGGTTGTAACCGATGCCGATCGAGCCCCACATGTACGGGAAGGCGTGCTTGTTGCCAGGGTCACTGACCGAAACGGCCTTGAGCAGATCCTGGTTCAGGTTTTTCCAGTTAGGCAGCTTGGACTGGTCCAGCTCCTGATATACGCCGGCCTTGATCTGCTTGGCCAGGAAGTTGTTCGATGGCACGACCACGTCGTAGCCGGACTTGCCCGCCAGCAGTTTGGCTTCCAGGGTCTCGTTGCTGTCGAATACGTCGTAAACGACCTTGATCCCCGACTCTTTCTCGAAGTTCGCGATGGTGTCCGGAGCGATGTAGTCAGACCAGTTGTAGACGTGCAACACCTTGTCGTCCGCCTGAACCGCACCCGCCATCATGCCCGCGACGGACAGGGCGAGAAGTGTCTTGCCAGCAAGCTTTTTACCTAATGCCTTCATGCGTCATGCTCCAAATTTTTCTTTTTTGAACCACTTTGTTCAGCGACCGAACCCTGACAACTGGAACTGCGGCTAGTCTGGCAAGATCCGAGGCGGTCTTTCAAGAAAAGACCGGCCTTTGTGACAGCTTTGAGCGAGAGCGCCGCAGCTCCCTCGCTCTGAGCCTAGCACCTAGCCCTGCAATGCACTCAGGGTCAGGTCAAGGCACTTGCGAGCCTTGGTCACCAGCTCATCGATTTCCGCCGGCGTGATCACCAGTGGCGGAGCGATGATCATGGTGTCGCCGACTGCGCGCATGATCAGGCCATTGTCGAAGCAGAACTGACGGCAGATCATGCCGACGCCCTTGCCCTCGTAACGCTTGCGAGTGGCCTTGTCCTGGACCAGTTCGATGGCCCCCAACAGCCCGACCCCACGAACTTCACCCACCAGCGGGTGATCGTTCAGTTCCCGCAGACGCTTTTGCAAATACGGTGCCGTTTCTGCCTTCACACGCTCGACAATTTTTTCGTCGCGCAGGATACGGATGTTTTCCAGCCCCACAGCCGCCGCCACCGGGTGCCCGGAGTAGGTGAAACCGTGGTTGAAGTCGCCGCCCTCATTGAGCACCTCCACCACTTCATCGCGCACGATCAGGCCACCCATCGGGATGTAGCCCGAGGTCAGGCCCTTGGCGATGGTCATCATGTCTGGCTTGAGGCCGTAGAAATCGCTGCCAAACCACTCGCCGGTGCGACCGAAACCGCAAATCACTTCGTCCGCCACGAACAGGATGTCGTACTTGGCGAGGATTTCCTTGATGCGCGGCCAGTAGGTGTCTGGCGGAATGATCACGCCGCCGGCGCCCTGGATCGGCTCGGCAATAAAGGCACCGACGTTGTCGACGCCGACTTCCAGAATCTTTTCTTCCAGCTGGTTGGCCGCCCATACACCGAACTCTTCCGGAGTCATGTCGCCGCCTTCGGCGAACCAGTACGGCTGGGCAATGTGAACGATGCCCGGGATCGGCAAGTCGCCCTGTTCGTGCATGTACGTCATGCCGCCCAGGCTTGCGCCGGCCACAGTAGAACCGTGGTAACCGTTCTTGCGGCTGATGATGACTTTCTTTTTCGGCTGGCCCTTGATCGCCCAGTAGTGACGAACCATACGCAGCATGGTGTCGTTGCCTTCGGAACCGGAACCAGTGAAGAACACGTGGTTCATGCCTTGCGGCGCGATGTCGGCGATAGCCTTGGCCAGCTCCAGTACCGGTGGATGCGCGGTCTGGAAGAACAGGTTGTAGTAAGGCAGCTCGCGCATCTGTTTGCTGGCGGCATCGGCCAGTTCATCGCGACCATAACCAATCGCGACACACCACAGGCCGGCCATACCGTCGAGAATCTTGTTGCCTTCGCTGTCCCAGAGGTAAACGCCCTTGGCGTTGGTAATGATCCGCGGGCCTTTCTCTTTCAGCTGCTTGAAGTCGCTGAACGGAGCCAGGTGGTGATCATTGCTCAAGGTTTGCCATTCACGGGTTTGCGGATTGTTGCTGGTCATACGAATCTCCTAAGAAAATCAGGTGAAAGCGCCGCCAGGTAGCGGCGGCGCCCGACGTATCAGACGGCAAAGAGCAGGAATTCCCTTTCCCACGAACTGATCACGCGCTTGAAGTTTTCATGCTCGGCCCGCTTGACCGCGACGTAGCCAGTGATGAAATTTTTGCCCAGGTAACGCTCGACGATCGCGCTGTTTTCCATGCGTTCCAGCGCGTCTTCGATGGTCAGCGGCAGGCGCAGGTTGCGGCGTTCATAGCCACGTCCCACCACCGGCGCACTCGGGTTCAGGCCTTCGACCATGCCGATGTAACCGCAGAGCAGGCTCGCGGCAATCGCCAGGTACGGGTTGGCATCGGCGCCTGGCAGGCGGTTTTCCACCCGACGATTTTGTGGCCCCGCATCCGGCACCCGCAGGCCCACCGTGCGGTTTTCTTCGCCCCACTCCACGTTCACCGGCGCCGAGGTGTCCGGCAGGAAGCGGCGGAACGAGTTGACGTTGGGAGCGAACAGCGGCAACAGCTCGGGAATGAGCTTCTGCAAGCCACCGATGTGGTGCAGGAACAGCTGGCTCATGGTCCCGTCTTCATTGGAGAAGATGTTCTTGCCGGTCTCGATGTCGATGATGCTCTGGTGCAAGTGCATGGCACTGCCCGGCTCGCCGGTCATCGGCTTGGCCATGAAGGTCGCGGCGACGTTGTGCTTGAGCGCGGCCTCGCGCATGGTGCGCTTGAACACCAGGATCTGGTCGGCCAGGGACAGGGCATCGCCGTGACGGAAGTTGATTTCCATCTGCGCCGTGCCGTCCTCGTGGATCAGCGTATCGAGGTCAAGGTCCTGCAGTTCACACCAGTCGTAGACGTCTTCGAACAGCGGATCGAACTCGTTCGCCGCTTCAATGGAGAACGACTGACGACCGGTTTCCGGGCGACCGGAGCGACCGACCGGCGGCTGCAACGGGTAGTCCGGGTCGTCACTGCGCTTGGTCAGGTAGAACTCCATTTCCGGCGCCACAATCGGCTGCCAGCCTTTGTCGGTATAGAGTTTCAGGACTTTCTTGAGCACGTTGCGCGGCGACAGCTCGATCGGGTTGCCTTGCTTGTCGTAGGTATCGTGGATGACGATGGCGGTCGGCTCGATGGCCCATGGCACCAGGTACACCGCACTCTGGTCGGGACGGCAGATCATGTCGATGTCGGCCGGGTCGAGCAGTTCGTAATAGATGTCGTCTTCGACGTAATCGCCGGTCACAGTCTGCAACAGCACGCTCTCTGGCAGGCGCATGCCCTTTTCGGCGATGAATTTGTTGGTCGGCGAAATCTTGCCCCGGGTAATCCCGGTCAAGTCGGCGATCATGCATTCGACTTCTGTGATCTTGTGGTTTTTCAACCAATCGGTGAGCTGGTCGAGGTTGTTACTCATAAATGCCTCTAGGCTTGAGTTGTCTGACCCTTTTAAGGTCAGGCGTTGTTTGACGCATCGGCGTCGCGTTGTAGAGCGTTTGCGCGGCAGATTATCGTGCTTGCCAACACGGCTGCAGAGGCCGGGCGTGCTGAATCGCGAGCGGAGCCCTGAACGATGGTCAGGCCGCTATTGTGAATCGGTTCTATATTGAATGGAGTAACCGTAATGGGGGTGCCATCGCGACCGTCCAGAATAACGGACGGGGACGGTTGAACCGTCACGGATGGGAGGATCACCGGTACCGCTGAGGCCACGGAACGGACGGGCGTGTCATCACTGATGTGACAAACATGCCGACCGACCTGTCTTGAGCAGTCGGTGACGCCGATTATCGGCAGGCGAGACATGAAGCACCCCGGTATTATTGCTGTTATGGGTTTGATTCGAGCTTAGCCTTGTTCATTTTTTTACACAACACCCCCGTAAAAAATACAACACGGCCCGCTCAAGCCTGCGGGCGCCACAGGGGCCAAGGGCATAAAAACGCCAAAAAGCGCCTCAAAAAAGCCCCACGAGCGCTTTTTTAGGGCAAAAAAGGCCTCGCTTGACTTCGGCATGCCATTCGGGTTGACTGGAATCCGAAAAGATCAATGATTGATATTTTTAACAACAAAGGTGTTGCATCATGTCGGTACCCCCGCGTGCCGTTCAGCTTAACGAAGCGAACGCGTTCCTTAAGGAACATCCTGAGGTTCTGTACGTTGACCTTCTGATTGCGGATATGAATGGTGTGGTGCGCGGCAAGCGCATCGAACGCACCAGCCTCCACAAGGTTTACGAGAAAGGCATCAACCTGCCGGCCTCTCTATTTGCTCTGGATATCAATGGCTCGACGGTGGAAAGCACCGGCCTGGGCCTGGACATCGGTGATGCTGACCGAATCTGCTATCCAATCCCCGATACCCTATGCAACGAGCCATGGCAGAAGCGCCCGACCGCGCAACTGTTGATGACCATGCACGAACTCGAAGGCGAGCCATTTTTCGCCGACCCGCGTGAAGTGCTGGCCAATGTGGTACGCAAGTTCGACGAAATGGGCCTGACCATCTGCGCCGCGTTCGAACTGGAGTTCTACCTGATCGACCAGGAGAACGTGAACGGTCGTCCGCAACCACCTCGCTCGCCGGTTTCCGGCAAACGTCCGCACTCGACTCAGGTCTACCTGATCGACGACCTCGACGAATACGTCGACTGCCTCCAGGACATTCTGGAAGGTGCAAAAGAGCAAGGGATTCCGGCCGACGCCATCGTCAAGGAAAGTGCCCCGGCGCAGTTCGAAGTGAACCTGCACCACGTGGCTGACCCGATCAAGGCCTGCGACTACGCGGTCCTGCTCAAGCGACTGATCAAGAACATCGCCTACGACCATGAAATGGACACCACCTTCATGGCCAAGCCTTACCCGGGCCAGGCGGGTAATGGTCTGCACGTCCACATCTCGATTCTCGACAAAGACGGCAAGAATATTTTTGCCAGTGAGGATCCCGAGCAGAACGCCGCACTGCGTCACGCGATCGGCGGTGTGCTCGAGACCCTACCGGCGCAGATGGCGTTCCTCTGCCCGAACGTCAACTCGTACCGTCGTTTCGGCGCACAGTTCTACGTGCCGAACTCGCCGTGCTGGGGCCTGGATAACCGCACTGTGGCGATTCGAGTACCGACCGGTTCCGCCGATGCCGTGCGCATCGAACACCGCGTGGCCGGCGCCGATGCCAACCCTTACCTGCTGATGGCTTCGGTCCTGGCGGGCGTGCACCACGGCCTGGTCAACAAGATCGAGCCTGGCGCTCCGGTCGAAGGCAACAGCTACGAGCAGAACGAGCAGAGCCTGCCGAACAACCTGCGTGATGCACTGCGCGAGCTGGACGACAGCGAAGTCATGGCCAAGTACATCGATCCGAAATACATCGATATCTTCGTGGCCTGTAAAGAGAGCGAGCTGGAGGAGTTCGAACACTCCATCTCCGACCTCGAGTACAACTGGTACCTGCATACCGTTTAATCGGTTGCAGTAGCGAAGAAACGCCGCCGGCCTCATAGCCTGCGGCGTTTTTTTATGGCCGCCTTCGGCGGATCGCGAGCAGGCTCGCTCCCACAGGGATCTTCTGTGGGCAAAAAATTGGCGTTCAGCACAGATCCAATGTGGGAGCGAGCCTGCTCGCGAAGGCGGCCGAGAAGACAACACACAACCCGACTCGTACAATGCCCGCTGCCCCGCAGGAGACTCCAATGACACGCGTAGCCACCCCCCGCAAACCCCGCGCACGCAGCCAGACCCGGATCGATTCGATACTCGATGCGGCCCGTACGCTGCTGGCTGCCGAGGGCGTGGCCAGCCTGTCGATCTATAGTGTCGCCGAGCGCGCGGAGATTCCGCCCTCCTCGGTCTACCACTTCTTCGCCAGCGTGCCTGCCCTGCTCGAAGCCCTGACCGCCGATGTCCACGCCGCCTTCCGCGCCTGCCTGCAAGCCCCTATCGATCATCCTGCCTTGAACGGCTGGCGCGATCTGTCGCGACTGGTGGAACAACGCATGCTCGACATCTACGCAGAGGACGCTGCCGCCCGCCAACTCATTCTGGCCCAGCATGGCCTGACCGAAGTCACCCAGGCCGACCGCCAGCACGACATCGAACTGGGCGACCTGATGCACAAACTCTTCGATCATCACTTCGAGCTGCCGAAGCTTCCCGACGATGTCGATGTGTTTGCCCTGGCCATGGAGCTGGGTGACCGGGTGTATGCGCGCTCAGTGCAACAGCACGGACAGATCACGCCGCGCATGGCCGAGGAAGGAATGCGGGTGTTTGATGCTTACCTGGGGTTGTACCTGCCGCCTTACCTGCCCAAGCGCACCCTCGGCGACTGATGCACTAAATCACTTCGCAATCGTAAAGTGCCAGGCGTCGAATCACTGTTCCTGGTCGCAACAACCCGCCTGGTGCGACGACCGCGTTGGCACCGAGCCGCGATCCGTCGCCCAGCAGCGCGCCAAACTTGTCGCAACCGGTCGGCACCAGCACATCATCGACCCGCACGTTCACAGCTTTGTCAGCACGCTCGTTGCGATAGTTGGCAACGATGCTGCCCGCTTCCAGATTGACTCCGGCACCCAATACCGAATCACCGACAAAATTGAAGTGCGCCAGTTTGCTGCCGCCGAACACGAAGGAAGACTTGAGCTCGGCGCCGGGGCCGATGATGCAATGCTCATCCAGCCAACAACCACCACGCAGATAAGCACCGGCGGCGATAAAACAGCCAGCGCCAATGATCAGCGGCGCCTTGAGAATGGCGCCCTCTTCGACCTGCGCCGTGCGGTGGACGGCAATATCATCCAATACCTGGTAATCATCATCCGGCAACTGCTTGAGTAGCTCGCGCACACGCTCGGGGGCATTGCTCACCAGCTCCCAGGGCGTCAGGTCGGCCCATCGGGCAAGCTTCGAGAGGGCCACACCATGAATGTAATCCGAAATCCTGACTGTCATCTTTGATCTCCTTGTCGCCAATCCTTGCTGCGAAAAAAATCCACACCGGACTCTACCACCGCCAGCAAGGCCAACAAAAACCCCGAAGGGCTAAAACCGTCCGGGGTTGTTGTTTACGCATACGGCTTACAACTTGGCGATCGACACCTCGGTGGATTTCACAAACGCAATCACTTCACTGCCGACCGCCAGTTCCAGCTCTTTCACCGAGCGTGTGGTGATCACCGAAGTGACGATGCCGGACGCGGTTTGCACGTCGATTTCCGAGAGCACGTCGCCGAGGACGATTTCCTTGATGGAGCCTTTGAACTGGTTGCGAACGTTGATGGCCTTGATCGTCATGAAGTTGATTCCTGTCGTTGGGTAAGACTTGAGTTATTGAGCCCAGCGCAATTGCGTGGGCAAGGGTGAAACAGGTTCCGGTTCCGGCGGCTGGCCGGGCAGCGCCAGCACGCGATTGAGCACTTCGGATTCCAGCGCCGCCAGCCGATGGGAACCGCGCACCCGAGGGCGCGGCAGGTCCACGTGCAGGTCGAGGCCGACTTCGCCGTCTTCGATCAGGATCACCCGATCGGCAATCGCCACGGCTTCACTGACGTCATGGGTCACCAGCAACACCGTGAAGCCATGCTGTTGCCAGAGCCGTTCGATCAGTTGCTGCATTTCAATTCGGGTCAGGGCATCCAGCGCACCCAAGGGTTCGTCGAGCAACAGCAGGCGCGGCTGATGAATCAACGCACGGGCCAAAGCCACGCGTTGCTTCTGTCCACCGGACAGCGCTGCAGGCCACTCGTGGGCGCGATCGGCCAGGCCCACCGCTTCCAAAGCTTCAAGCGCCTGCGGCCGCCAGTTGCCCTTGAGGCCCAGACCGACGTTGTCGATGATCTTTTTCCAAGGCAGCAAACGCGCCTCCTGGAACATCAACCGCGTGTCTTCCCGTGCCTCACTCAAGGGCGCAGCACCGGCGAGCAACTCACCGCCCGTGGGTTGATCGAGGCCAGCGAGCAAGCGCAGCAAGGTACTTTTACCGCAACCACTGCGGCCCACTACAGCGACAAACTGGCCCGCCGGAATGTGCAGGTCGATCTCGCGCAGCACCTGTCGCGAGCCAAAGGTTTTTTGCAGCTTGCGCACCGCCAGCGGAATCCCGCGCAGCAGGCGTGGAGGTTGTTCCGCGATCATGCTGCACCTCCCTTGGCAGCCTGATACGCCGGGTGCCAGCGCAGCCACACACGCTCAAGTCCACGGGCCGCGAGGTCGGCCAGTTTGCCGAGCACCGCGTACAACAGAATCGCCAGCACCACCACGTCAGTCTGCAAAAACTCCCGGGCATTCATGGCCAGATAGCCGATGCCGGAACTCGCGGAAATGGTTTCCGCCACGATCAACGTCAGCCACATAAAACCCAGGGCAAAGCGCACGCCGACCAGAATCGAAGGCAGCGCCCCCGGCAGAATCACCTGCCAGAACAGACCGAAACCGGACAAGCCATAACTGCGCGACATCTCCACCAGCGCCGGGTCGACGTTGCGGATGCCGTGATAGGTATTGAGGTAAATCGGGAACAACGTGCCCAGCGCCACCAGGAAAATCTTCGCCGACTCGTCGATACCGAACCAAAGAATCACCAGCGGAATCAGCGCCAGGTGCGGCACATTGCGGATCATCTGCACCGAACTGTCGAGCAGACGCTCGCCCCACTTCGACAGGCCGGTGATAAAGCCCAGGGTCAAACCGATGCCGCCGCCAATGGTGAAACCCAGCGCGGCACGCCAGCCGCTGATGGCCAGGTGTGTCCAGATTTCGCCGCTGCGCACCAGGTTCACGCCGGCTTCGATCACGGCGATCGGTGCCGGCAGGATCCGTGTCGACAACCAGCCCGCCGACACACTCAACTGCCACACCGCCAGCAGCAACACCGGCAACGCCCAGGGCGCCAGGCTGTGGATGATTTTCTTCATGACCGCGCCTCAGCTCTGGGACGCGGCTTTGGGCAGAATGTCGTTGGCGACCATCTCGCCGAACGGGCTAACGTAGCCGGCACTTTTCGGCATCTCGGGACGTTCGATATCGAGGTGTGGGAACAGCAGTTCGGCCACCCGGTACGACTCTTCCAGGTGTGGATAACCGGAGAAGATGAAGGTATCGATGCCGAGGTCCGCGTACTCCTTCACGCGGGCGGCCACGGTTGGACCATCGCCCACCAGCGCCGTACCGGCACCGCCGCGCACCAGGCCGACGCCGGCCCACAGGTTCGGGCTGACTTCCAGGTTGTCGCGGCTGCCGCCATGCAACGCGGCCATGCGTTGCTGACCGACCGAATCGAAACGCGCCAGCGAGGCCTGGGCACGAGCGATGGTCTCGTCGTCGAGATGGGAGATCAGCCGATCCGCGGCGTTCCATGCATCTTCATTGGTTTCGCGAACGATGACATGTAAACGAATGCCGAAGCGCACGGTGCGGCCAAGCTTGGCGGCTTTGGCGCGGACCTGTTGGATTTTTTCCGCCACAGCGGCCGGTGGCTCACCCCAGGTCAGGACCATTTCCACCTGTTCGGCGGCCAGGTCTTGCGCGGCATCCGAAGAGCCGCCGAAGTACAGTGGCGGACGCGGTTGCTGGATCGGTGGATAGAGCAATTTCGCGCCTTTCACGCTGATGTGCTGACCATCGTAATCGACGGTTTCGCCTTCCAGCACCCGACGCCATATACGGGTGAACTCCACCGAGGCCTGGTAGCGTTCTTCGTGGCTGAGGAACAGACCGTCGCCCGCCAACTCTTCCGGATCACCGCCTGTCACCAGGTTGAACAGCGCACGACCACCAGACAGCCGATCCAGGGTCGCGGCCTGACGCGCCGCCACCGTCGGGGAAATGATCCCGGGGCGCAGGGCGACAAGGAACTTCAAGCGCTGGGTCACCGGAATCAGCGACGCCGCCACCAGCCACGAGTCTTCGCAGGAACGACCGGTAGGGATCAGTACCCCGCCGAACCCCAGGCGATCCGCTGCCTGTGCGACTTGTTGCAGGTAACCATGATCGACGGCACGTGCGCCTTCAGCGGTGCCAAGGTAATGGCCGTCGCCGTGGGTAGGCAGGAACCAGAAAATATTGAGGCTCATGGAGTGGTCTCCTTGGGGAATCGATTTATTGGGCTTTGGCAACGGCAGCCGGCGGCGTCCAGATCACGTCTTTGATGCTCAACTGCTTGGGAATCAGCTTGAGCTGGTAGAAGCTGTCGGCGATTTTCTGCTGTGCGGCGACCACTTCCGGGGTGAGGAACAGCGCGCCATAGCCCTGGCGTTTCACCGAGGTCAGGGTGATGTCGGCAGGCAGGCCGAGCAGCGGTGAAACCTGTTGGGTCACCTCTTGTGGGTTAGCCTTGGACCACTCGCCAACCGC
The DNA here is from genome assembly GCF_056402295.1 of Pseudomonas sp. P4_B3. Taxonomy (NCBI): domain Bacteria; kingdom Pseudomonadati; phylum Pseudomonadota; class Gammaproteobacteria; order Pseudomonadales; family Pseudomonadaceae; genus Pseudomonas; species Pseudomonas sp. P4_B3. The sequence goes on along the minus strand of NZ_JBFUHR010000001.1, from coordinate 351,547 downwards.
GCGCACTTCTTCCACCAGGGTCTTGATTACCTCGGGATTTTTCTGCGCATAAGGCTTGGTCGCCAGGTAGAACTGATGGTTGTCGACGATGCCCTGGCCATCGCGCAGGGTGCGCGCTTGCAGCTGTTGTTCGGCGGCAGCCTGGTACGGGTCCCAGATCACCCAGGCGTCGACGCTGCCACGCTCGAACGCGGCGCGGGCATCGGCCGGCGGCAGGAATACGGTCTGGATGTCGATGTATTTGAGGCCGGCGTCTTCCAGTGCACGCACCAGCAGGTAGTGCACATTGGAGCCCTTGTTGAGCACGACTTTCTTGCCCTTGAGATCCGCCACCGACTTGATCGCCGAGTCCTTCGGCACCAGGATCGCTTCGCTGTGCGGCGCTGGCGGCTCATAGGCGACATAGAGCAAATCGGCGCCGGCCGCTTGAGCGAACACGGGCGGAGTCTCACCGGTAACACCGAAGTCGATGGAGCCGACGTTCAGGCCTTCAAGCAGTTGCGGGCCACCGGGGAATTCAGTCCATTGCACGTCCACGCCTTGGGCGGCGAGACGCTTTTCCAGGGTGCCTTTGGCTTTGAGTAGCACCAGGGTGCCGTACTTTTGATAGCCGATTCGTAAGGTCTCGGCCTGAGCTTGAGTAATGGCGCCGAAGGTGACAGCCGCAGCAAACAGAGCGACCAGACCACGACGCAAAATGACAGGGCGCATGGCGCTCTCCTTTTTGCAGTTGGGTTTTGGCTGCACCTGCTTGCCCGTTGGCGGGCGAGTAAGGCCAGTACTTCAATTTTTCGGTGAGACTCAAATGCTCCAGCGAGCACTCAACAAACGATCATTCAACAGGTTCGGATCAAGCGGCTTGGGCCGTCGCGCCATGGCGCTGAAAAACAGCTCCAGCGATTCATTCAGTCGTTGTTCCAGCTCCGGCGCCAACTGCGCCAGGGCGCTGCCTTCGCCGTAGGCGATCTGGCTGTCGACGGCGAAAATCCCTTGCAGCATTTCCTGGGCCTTCAATGCCGACAGCACCGGCTTGAGTGCGTAATCCACCGCCAGCATGTGGGCGATGCTGCCGCCAGTGGCCATCGGCAGAACCACCTTGTGGCTCAAGGCGCGTTCGGGCAGCAGATCCAGCACGACTTTCAGTGCTCCGGAAAACGATGCCTTGTAAACCGGTGTGGCGATCAGCAGGCCATCGGCGTTTTCAATCTGTTGCAGCAAGTCGATCACCTTGGGGCTGTCGAAGCGTGCGTGCAGCAAGTCCTCGGCCGGGAAGTCCCGTACCTGGTAACTCACCACTTCCACGCCCTGCCCTTGTAACCAACGCTGGGAGCGATCCAGCAGCACCCCGGAACGAGAGCGCTGACTGGGACTGCCACCGAGTGAGACGACCAACATTCAGACGATTCCTTGCACGGTGTTGGCGATTCGCGGCTTGCGATCTCGCTTCGATGGAGTGACCTTAACAGCTGATTTATATATCTATAAATCATATTTATTCATTTGGTTATTCGTTATAGAAATATGAAAACCGATTTCTTCCAGGCAAAAAAACAGGCCGTCGAAACGGCCTGAAATCCCCTGCTTTGTGGGTGCCTTGAAAAGATCGCAGCCTGCGGCAGCTCCTACAGGGATCGGCGTATGCACGTAGGAGCTGCCGCAGGCTGCGATCTTCTGACCTTCAACGGTTCGGCTGCGGCGTCAAGCGCAAGTAAGGCTTTACCGCCCGATAGCCCTTGGGAAAACGCTGCTTGATTTCATCCTCATCCTTGAGCGACGGCACGATCACCACCTCATCACCGTCCTGCCAGTTGGCCGGTGTGGCCACCTTGTAGTTGTCGGTGAGTTGCAGCGAGTCGATCACCCGCAGGATTTCATTGAAGTTGCGGCCGGTGCTCGCCGGGTAGGTAATCGTCAGCCGGACCTTTTTGTTCGGGTCGATCACAAACAGCGAGCGCACGGTCAGGGTGTCGTTGGCGTTGGGGTGGATCAGGTCATAGAGATCAGAGACCTTGCGGTCGGCGTCATCCAGGATCGGAAAGTTGACCACGGTATCCTGGGTTTCGTTGATGTCCTCAATCCACTTGTGGTGCGACTCCACCGGATCCACCGACAAGGCGATAGCCTTGACGCCACGCTGGGTGAATTCATCCTTGAGCCTGGCGGTGAAGCCCAGCTCGGTGGTGCACACTGGCGTGAAATCCGCCGGATGGGAAAACAGCACGCCCCAGCTATCGCCCAGCCACTGATGAAAACGGATGATGCCGGCGCTGGAGTTCTGTTCGAAATCGGGGGCGATATCGCCAAGTCTGAGGCCCATGGTGCTGCTCCTTCTGAGTGCTAGATGGGTTCAACTGTGCCTGTGTTTTTTAACTATTAAAAAGAATAAATATCGATTTATTTAGATCATAAAGAAATATTAAAGAACTGTTCACTGGACGTGCACGCACAAGCCGCCGAACATCGGCCACGAGGTTCGAGAAGGCCTTGAGTTGCTGCAAAGAGGGAACTTCAAGGCGGGATTACGGGGGTGAACCCGTCTTGAAAATGTAAAAGCCCCGCCCGGTGCAATACCGGGCGGGGCTTTTTTTGTCTCGATTACGCGAGCGCTATTACAACAGCGGGATCGAGTAGCTGAGGATCACACGGTTTTCGTCCTGCGAACGAGTGTTCGGCAGGTCGGTGCGCCAGGTAGCGTTTTTCCACGCCAGGCCCAGGTTCTTCAGCGGACCTTCCTGAACGACGTAAGCCACGCTCAGATCGCGCTCCCACTCGGAGGCACCATTGGCCGCCTCGCCACCCTTGGCGTTAACGGTATCGATATTGTCGCCATGCAGGTACACCAGACCCGCCGTCAGGCCAGGTACGCCGACCTTGGCGAAGTCATACGCGTAGCGTGCCTGCCAGGTGCGTTCGCCGGCACGGCCGAACTTCTGGATTTGCGAGTCGGTGATGATGTAGGCCGACGATCCGTCGCCCTGGTTCAGCCAAGGGAAGTCGCTGTCGCCGTTGCTGACCTGGTAACCGGCGCCGAAGGTGTGACCGGCAACGGAGTACAGGAACAGGCCGCTGTACAGGTTGTTGTCGACCTTGCCTTTACCGTTGGCTGCACCGCTGTAATTGCCAGTGGTGAAGAACAGAGGGTCGTGACCGTTGGCACCGTCGTCGGAGCTGTTGAAATAACGGAAGTCCGACTTCAACACGCCAGGGCCGATGGCCCAGTTATGCACCAGACCCAGGAAGTGTTGCTTGTAGAACTCTTCCAGGTTGCCATAGTAGTACTGGGCCGTCAGGTCCTTGGTGATCTTGTAGTCGCCACCGGCATAGATGAACTTGTTGCTGTCGCGGAATTTGGGGCCGCGAGTGTTCGCGCCCGAAATCGACATCTGCTCATTGTTGCTGGAGTTACGGCCTTTAACGGCTTCGATCTGGCCACCGACCAGGGTCAGATCCTTGATGTCGCCGGATGTGATCTGGCCACCCTGCCAGGTTTGCGGCAGCAGGCGGCCGTCGTTGGTCACGATCACCGGCAGTTTTGGCTGCAGGGTGCCCAACTTCAGTTCGGTCTGGGAAACCTTGGCTTTGGCGGTCAGGCCCAGGCTGGAGAAATCATCAACCGCCTCGCCGTTGGATTTGCTCGGGAAAACCGTGCCGCCGTAAGAGGTCGCCGTGGCGCCGTTGGTACCGCCACCCGAATCCAGCTTGACGCCCAACAGGCCGATCGCATCGATACCGAAGCCGACGGTGCCTTGGGTGTAACCGGAGATGAAACGCAGGTCGAAGCCTTGGCCCCACTCTTCGTTTTTGTTCGGGCCAGTGCCGTCACGGTAATCGGTGTTGATGTAGAAGTTACGCAGCCCCAGTGTTGCCTTGCTGTCTTCGATAAAACCCGCGGCGTTTGCCTGCTGGGCCAATGCCCCGACGGCCACAGCCATGGCCAAGGTGGACTTGTTCATGTTTCGCTCCTCTCGTTTCTAGTTCTGATGTTCCTGGTCCCGAATCGATTGCCCGGGATCCTGAATGCATAAATTCGCGGCAAACCGTCTAGGACGGTCGTTTGGCGGGCCGCAGGATACATGGCCTTAAAGCCAAAAGAATTTTTTAGCGGTTTTTAATGCCGTTTTGGAATATGACTTCCCACAACAGATCCGAGGTATCGGCAGCGAGGCCAATTCCTGTAACTGATCAATTGTCGAGGGAGGAAAATGCCAAATCCGAGCTCATGGATGAGTGTCGGACAGGTGCACTTTAAGGTGCGGATTAAAAAACCAAAAAGAATAAAAAAGAAATAGAACCTTTTCTTATGGAATATGAAATTCGACGCGAAAAAAAACCCCGCCAATCGACGGGGCTCTTTTCTTACGGCTATTACATGAAGCTGTAGGTGTAGTTGAAGATCAGACGGGTCTGGTCTTGATCGAGGGTGCTGGTGTTGCCACGGTAGGTACCGTGACGCAGCGTCGTACCAAACCCTTTCAGTGCGCCCGTTTGAATCACATAATCAATACGCGCGTCGGTCTCGTGTTCACTCAGGTCTTTACCAACACCGCTGGTAGCCTTGATGTCCTGGCCATTCAAGTAAGCAATCGAAGCTTTCAAGCCTGGTACACCCAGGGAGGCGAAGTCATAGGAGTACTGACCGAACGTGGTGTTTTCACCGGCACGGATAAAGCTGCCAACCGTGGCGTCGGTAAACGAGTAGAAGCTCGCGCCGCCGGCACCTTCTTGACGACCGTTGCTATCAATAAGACTGCCTTGGTTCAAGAAAACGAAGCCGCCGTCATCGCTGACACGCTGATGCCCGAGCAGGAACGCGTTGCCACCCAGGGTATAGGTGAACATGGCGCTCCAGGTCTTGTTATCGACCTCACCCGGGGTCTTGGCGAAACCGTTGTTGTTGTTGAAACGGAAACCCGGATCGCCGTTCTTGCCGTCGGAGCTGCTGTCGAAATAACGGATATCGGTCTTGAACGACTGATTGGCCGCGATCGGGTAGACGTGCACCAGGCCGAGGAAGTTCTGCTTGTAGAAGTCTTCCAGGTTCGCATAGTAGTACTGCAGCAAGAGGTCTTTGGTGACCTTCCAGTCAGCACCGGCGTATTGGAATTTGTTGCTGTCCTGAGTAGCGCCAGCCACAGACAGGCCAGTGGAGTTCGAGGAGGCGCGACCCGACGCGTGCTCCAGTTGACCCAAGTTGAAGGTCACGTTGTCGATTTCTTTGGAGGTGATGGTGCCACCTTCAAAGGTCTGCGGCAGCACACGGCTGTCGTTCGCGATCAGGATCGGCAGGTTAGGTGCCAGAGCGCCACCCAAGTGGGCTTCGGTCTTCGAGAAGCGAGCCTTGACGTTGCCATCCAGACGGCTCCACTCGTTGGCCGCCTCATTGCCATCGCTAGGGAAGAATGAGTTGCTGTTACCTATCGGGTGATGCCCCTTGCCGCCATCCAGGTGGATACCCACAAGAGCCTGGGCGTCGATACCAAAACCTACGGTACCTTGGGTGAAACCGGACAGGTAATCGAACTTCAGACCCTCAGCGGTTTCGCGCTGACGGTTGGCAGGAGTGCTCGCACCTTCACGCATATCGGCGTCGTAATACATGGTGCGAGAGCTGATGGAAGCCTTGCTGTCTTCCAGGAAACCGGCGGCGCCTGCCTGCTGCGCCAAAACCCCTACGGTCACGGCCAGAGCCAAGGTGGACTTGTTCATTGTGTAGCTCCTCTCGATTCTAATTCTTGTATTCCTGGTCTCGAGTCGACGCCCGAAATCCTAAGATGTGCGATTAGCGCCAGAGCGTGACCCACAAGTCAATCGTAACCATGTGTGTCTACGACCATAGTCTAATCCCCCGGTTTTTTGGTCCCTGCAGGGTCATGAATTCGTCATGAACCTGAAAAGAATTACCCGATTCTTTTCCAATACCGTTTAGGAATTTAGCTCCCCACTCCCCAACCATCCCAGAATAGAAGGTTTGGCACATAAGCCAATTCCTAATCGGTATTTATTTTTGATTTTTTAGATCAATTAGTTTCTGACGCAATTTGGAAACAAATCTTATACCGAAAGGCAGCCCCATGACGTCCAAACGCGCACTATCCGGACCAATTGTTACAGTTTGTGTATCGTTCGCATTTTCTTTCACTTTGAGGTCTGGGTGACGCGCAAGGATTACGCCGAAAAACATCCGGAGGTCGTGGCCGGTTCCGCTTTTCCGGATGCCAGGGCGCAACAGAGCGCTGCGCTGCTGGATAGCGGCACGGCCAAGGCGATTGGCGAGGGGGTTTGTCGGAACGCCGCATCACCACAAAGAAGCTCACAGCTAAAACATCAAAGGGCTTTTTCGAAGATCTTCGAATTACGCTGATAGTTGTACAGCGACGCCCGCGCCGACGGTAGCCGGTCGACGCTGCTGGGTTCGAAGCCACGTTCGCGGAACCAGTGCGCAGTGCGGGTGGTGAGGACGAACAAGGTTTTCAACCCCTGAGCCCGCGCGCGGTTTTCAATGCGTTCCAGCAGCTCATCGCCGCGACCGCCATGGCGGTACTCCGGATTTACCGCCAGGCACGCCAGCTCGCCCGCGTCCGAATCGGCGATTTGGTACAGCGCCGCACAGGCGATGATCATGCCTTCGCGTTCAACCACACTGAACTGCTCGATTTCGCGCTCCAGCACCTCACGGGAACGGCGCACCAGGATGCCTTGCTCTTCCAGCGGACTGATCAAGTCCAGCAAACCACCGACGTCTTCAATGGCCGCTTCGCGCACCACTTCGAACTGTTCCTGGGCGACCAGGGTGCCGCCACCGTCGCGGGTGAACAGCTCGGTCAAAAGTGCACCGTCTTCGGCGTAACTGACGATATGGCTACGAGCCACGCCGCCACGGCAAGCTTCGGCCGCGGCATCGAGCAATTCTGCCTGATAGTTGCTGCCCAGCCGTTGCAGATGCGCTGGCACTTGCTGTGGACGCAGTTCGCGCACCAGGCGCCCGTGTTCGTCGATCAGGCCCAGGTCAGCGCCGAACAGCAGCAGCTTGTCCGCCTCCAGATCGATGGCCGCGCGCGTGGCGACGTCTTCGCAAGCGAGGTTGAAAATCTCCCCGGTCGGCGAATAGCCCAGCGGCGACAGCAACACGATGGAGCGCTCGTCCAGCAGACGGTTGATGCCCTTGCGGTCGACCCGGCGCACTTCGCCGGTGTGGTGATAGTCGACGCCTTCGAGCACGCCGATCGGGCGTGCCGTCACCAGGTTGCCGCTGGCCACCCGCAGGCGTGAGCCCTGCATCGGTGACGAAGCCATGTCCATCGACAGGCGAGCCTCAATGGCAATGCGCAACTGGCCGACCGCGTCGATCACGCACTCCAGGGTCGCGGCATCGGTGATGCGCATGCCGTGGTGGTAATGCGGGGTCAGGCCACGGGCCACCAGGCGCGCTTCGATTTGCGGCCGGGAACCGTGAACCAGCACCAGACGCACACCCAGGCTGTGCAACAGCACCAGGTCGTGGACGATATTGCCGAAGTTCGGGTGTTCAACGCCGTCGCCGGGCAGCATGACGACAAAGGTGCAATCGCGGTGGGCGTTGATGTAAGGCGAAGCGTGACGAAGCCAATTGACGTATTCGGGCATGAACCTGGGCCTGTAATAAATAGCAGCCGAAAAAAGGGCGAAACTGAAAACGCACAGCGGGCTGATGGTTATCGTCGGAACAGGCTTGGCGACACGCGCGCTCTCCTCATGAATACGGGTTTGGAAACTGGCAATTTAATCGCGCCCCTGTAGGAGCTGCCGAAGGCTGCGATCTTTTGATCTTTGGCTTTAGAATCAAAATCAAAAGATCGCAGCCTTCGGCAGCTCCTACAAGTGTTGCGTTCAACTGGTTGGCACCGCCGTTTTGGCCGGTGTCAGGCAATAGTGTTCGATCAGTTGCCTTAATAGATGCACCGTAGGCTGCAAACGTGACATTTCGAGGTATTCCCCCGGCTGATGGGCGCAGGCAATATCACCCGGACCAAGCACCAGCGTTTCACAGCCAAGGCGCTGAAGATAAGGTGCTTCGGTGCCGAACGCCACTGCTTCGGCGCTATGACCGGTGAGCTTTTCAGCAAGGCGCACCAGCTCGGCGTCCTCGGCCTGCTCGAACGGCGGCACTTCGGGGAACAACGGCGCGTAATCGATCTTGACCTGATGCCGCTCGGCAACCGGCTTGAGCTTTTGCAGGATCTCGGCGCGCAGGACCTTGGGGTCCATGCCTGGCAACGGCCGCAAATCGAATTCCAGCGAGCACTGGCCGCAAATGCGGTTGGGGTTGTCGCCGCCATGGATACAGCCGAAATTCATCGTTGGTGTCGGCACGCCGAATTGAGGATTGCGGAATTCGCGCTGCCATAACAAGCGCAGGCCACGCAATTCACCGATGGCATCGTGCATGGCTTCCAGGGCGCTATGGCCCAGGCGCGGGTCAGAGGAATGACCGCTCTGCCCCAGGATGTCGATGCGCTCCATCATGATGCCTTTGTGCATGCGGATCGGCTTGAGCCCGGTCGGCTCGCCAATCACCGCCGCCCGCCCCAGCGGTCGCCCCGCTTCGGCCAGCGCGCGGGCGCCGGACATCGAGCTTTCTTCATCGCAGGTGGCGAGAATCAGCAACGGCTGTTTGAACGGCTGATCGAGCAGCGGCTTGACCGCCTCGATGGCCAGGGCGAAAAAACCCTTCATGTCGCAACTGCCCAGGCCGACCCAGCGACCGTCGACTTCAGTCAGCTTCAGCGGGTCGGTTTGCCACAGCGCACCGTCGAACGGCACGGTGTCGCTGTGCCCGGCCAGCACCAGACCGCCGGGGCCGGAACCGAAACTGGCCAGCAAGTTGAACTTGCCGGGGCTGACCTGCTGGATCTCGCAGGTAAAGCCCAGCTCTGCGAGCCACGTCGCCAGCAGATCGATGACCGGGCGATTGGTTTGATCGAGACTGGGTTGGGTGCAACTGACCGACGGTGCAGCGATCAACGCAGCGAATTGTTCTTTCATCGACGGCAATGGCATCGCTGACTCCCGGCACCCGAATTGAAGTCCATCATAGAACCAACCGATGGCAGGAATAAACCGTCGCGACGCGGACTAACCTTGAGTCCTGTACACTGCACGACCTTGGCAGCCACACATTCCCCCGGCTGCGCTCCCGATCCTGGATTTTCCGGCCATGCAGAAAGAAACCGAAATCAAACTCCGCGTCAGCCGCGAAACCCTCGCCGCCCTGCGCGAGCACCCGTTACTGAAAAAACGCAACAAAAGTGGCTGGGAACGCCGTGAGTTGATGAACCAGTACTTCGACACGCCCGAGCGCGACCTGGCCCAGGCCAAAGTCGCACTGCGCCTGCGCAAGGATGGCGAAGAAGTGATTCAGACCCTCAAGACCCGCGGCCAGAGCGTCGCCGGTTTGTCGGTACGTAACGAGTACGACTGGAACCTGCCCAAAGCCAAGCTCGACCTGAAGAAACTCGACGGCGAATGCTGGCCCGAGGAACTGGCCGAACTGGACAAGAAAACCCTGAAGCCGATCTTCACCACCGACTTCGTCCGCGAACGCGCGGAAATCGCCTGGGGCCGCGGCAAGACCAAGGTGGTCATCGAAGCCGCGCTGGACCTGGGCCATGTCGTGGTCGGCAAGCAGAAAGAAGAAATCTGCGAACTGGAACTGGAACTGCGCGAAGGCGAGCCGGCAGCCCTGCTGGAACTGGCCGCCGAACTGGCCGAGAAACTGGCCCTGATGCCATGCGACATCAGCAAGGCCGAGCGCGGTTATCGCCTGTACGACGCCCACAGCTATTCGTTGAGCCTGCCGGCGCCGCAGATCACCGCCGAAACGCCGCTGGACGACGCGTTCACCGCGCTGAGCTGGCATTTGCTCGGCAGCAGCCAGCGTCTGGCCGAGCAGTATCGCTTCAACGGTCACTGGCGCCTGTTGCAGGACTGGGTCGAATGCCTCGCGGAAATGCGCGCGCTGATCAGCAGCCTGGGCCAGGCCGCACCACGTCAGTCGACCCACGACCTGCGGATCGCCCTCGATGCCTTGCTGGAAGACTGGCGCCCGCTGGTCCAGGCCGGCCTGGAAGATGAAGACGTGCGCAAAGCGGCGCCCGAGCAGTTCCTCGAAGAACTCGAAGACCCACGCTGGGGCCTGTTCTCCCTGACCACCTCGCGCTGGCTGCTGGCCCGCACCTGGGCTGCCGACCGCAACACCCGTGGCAATCGCCAGGGCGCTGCGCAACTGGGCAGCTGGTTGCCGCGCCTGCTGGGCGAAGAGGCCAACTCGCTGCAATTGCAGCGCTACCAGCAACAACCGGAAGATCTGGCCGAGCAACTGCCGCGCATCGAACGCATCCAGGTCTGGCTGCACCATGCGCGCAACGTACTGGAGATCCCGGAAATGGATCGCCTGTACGGTGAGCTGAACAAACTGGCGCAACTGGCCAACGAATCGATCACCGACGAAGTCCTGGATGCGCGCAAGCAGCAGGCAATCGCGGTGTATCAGAACCGTGCCTGGAAGATGCTGTTGCGTCTGTAAATCCGCCTTCGCTGCGATGCGGCGACCCGACAAGCCAGCTCCTACAGAGAATCACCGAAACCCTGTAGGAGCTGGCTTGCCAGCGAAGAGGCCAGCTCATTCACCACAAAGTTTCAGACCGGCAAACTGGTGGTCGACTTGATCTCCGACAACGCCACGATCGAATTGACCTCCTGAATCCCCGGCACCATCGACAGCTTCTCGAAGAAGAAGCGCTCGTAGGCCTCGATGTCCGCCGTGACAATCCGCAGCAAGAAATCCACCGCCCCCATCAGCACATAACACTCCAGCACCTCCGGAAAGCCGCGAATCGCCTCGGTGAATTCGGTGAAGTTCGAACGCCCGTGGGCATTGAGTTTCACCTCCGCGAAGATCTGCGTGTTCAGGCCGATTTTCTTGCGGTCGAGCAAAGTCACCTGGCCGCGAATGATGCCCTCCTCTTTCATCCGCTGAATCCGCCGCCAGCACGGCGATTGCGAGAGCCCCACCTGCTCGGCGATCTGTGCGCTGGAAAGCGAAGCATCCTCTTGCAGCAAGGCGAGGATCTTGCGGTCGTAGCCGTCTAGTTCGCTTTGCATAAAAAAACCCTTAACCGAGTAATAAGTGAATTGATTGATTCTTCATTTCTGCAATACAGCCAATCATAGAGAAGAAATACCCGGCACAGGATGTAAACATTTCTCCAATGATTTTGGAGCCAGACCATGCCGTATCTCGAAGCCGTGAACACCCCACCTGCCCGCGCCGATGTCTGGAACGTCGGCAACGCCCATTGCCGGGTTCGCTATCAAATGCTGGCCGAGGCAGAACCGGACCTGCTGTGTCGCACTCTCAATCTGTTCGCTTTGCAATTGCTCACGCCGGAACAGGTCAACGCGCAGCGCCAGGACGACTGGCTGAGCATCGAGATCGTCATCGACGGTTTGAGCTGGCACCGCGCGCAAGTGATTGCGGAAAAACTTCGTAACTTGATCAGCGTCTGCTCGGTGGAGCTGCAAGAAGCTGATTCCACATGGGCCGAAGCGGTTCAAGCGGCGGGCTGAAAGACTCCGAAACGCCTTCGTCGGGTAGTGGCCCAGCGGTCAGCCGGGCCACGGCTATCCTTTGCGCACTGTCGTTCAAAAGGAGCCCGCATGTCCGTACATCTCGCCTTTCAGGACCGCTGGCTGGATCTCAATGACCTGCTGCGCGAACTGGTCGCCCAGGGCTTTATCAGTCAGGATTCGGCCGAACACGCGCTCAATGCCCGCCGCCGCAACGCCTCCCTTGGGCAGATGCATCCGCTGGAGTTCATTGCCAGCCAACAGCTGGACGATCTCAGCCGTCCCGGCAAACCGCTGGACCTCGAGAGCCTGACCCTGTGGCTATCCCGGCAGGCCAGCCAGCCTTACCTGCGCATCGACCCACTGAAAATCAATGTCGCGGCCGTGACCCCGCTGATGTCCTATGCCTTCGCCCAGCGCCACAAGATCCTCGCGGTAGCGATCGACCGCGAGGCGGTCACCGTGGCCAGCGCCCAGCCTTATGTCAGCGGCTGGGAGGCTGACCTGACCCACGTGCTCAAATTGCCGATCAAGCGCGTGGTGGCCAACCCGGTGGACATACAGCGCTTCAGCGTCGAATTCTTCCGCCTGGCCAAATCGGTCACCGGTGCGAACAGCGCCGACCCGCAAGTCAGTACCCTCGGCAATTTCGAGCAGTTGCTCAACCTCGGCGCCAGCGACCAGGAGCCGGACGCCAACGACGCACACATCGTCAACATCGTCGACTGGCTGTTCCAGTACGCGTTCCAGCAGCGCGCCAGCGACATCCACATCGAGCCTCGGCGCGAGCAAGGCACGGTGCGCTTTCGCATCGACGGTGTGCTGCACAACGTCTATCAATTCCCACCCCAGGTCACCATGGCCATCGTCAGTCGCCTGAAAACCCTGGGGCGCATGAACGTCGCGGAGAAACGCAAACCCCAGGACGGCCGGGTGAAAACCAAGACCCCGGACGGCGGTGAAGTCGAACTGCGCTTGTCGACACTGCCCACGGCCTTCGGCGAAAAAATGGTCATGCGGATCTTCGATCCGGAAGTCCTGCTAAAGGACTTCGACCAGCTTGGTTTTTCCGCCGACGACCTGCGCCGCTGGCAGGACATGACCCGCCAGCCCCACGGCATCATCCTCGTCACCGGGCCGACAGGTTCGGGCAAAACCACAACCCTCTACACCACCCTGAAAAAACTGGCGACGCCGGAGGTCAACCTCTGCACCATCGAAGACCCGATCGAAATGGTCGAGCCGGCGTTCAACCAGATGCAGGTCCAGCACAACATCGACCTGACCTTCGCCGCCGGCGTGCGCGCGCTGATGCGGCAAGACCCGGACATCATCATGATCGGCGAGATCCGCGACCTCGAGACCGCGGAGATGGCGATCCAGGCGGCGCTCACCGGGCACCTGGTGCTGTCGACCCTGCACACCAACGACGCGCCCAGCGCCATCAGCCGCCTGCTGGAACTCGGCGTGCCGCATTACCTGATCAAGGCCACAGTGCTTGGCGTCATGGCCCAGCGACTGGTGCGAACCCTGTGCCCGCACTGCAAGGCGCCGCTGACGCTGGGCGAAGACGACTGGCAAACCCTGACCCGGCCCTGGCAAGCACCGTTGCCGGCCAATGCCCAGCGTGCCATCGGTTGCCTGGAATGCCGCGACACCGGTTATCACGGTCGCGCCGGGGTCTACGAAATCATGCAGCTCAGCGACAGCATCAAAGCGCTGATCAGTCCCGACACCGATCTGCTGGCCGTGCGGCGGCAGGCATTCAAGGAAGGCATGCGCAGCCTGCGGCTGTCAGGAGCGCAAAAGGTCGCCGCCGGGCTGACGACCATTGAGGAAGTTCTGCGGGTGACGCCCCAGAGCGAGCAGAGCTGAGCCCGGCTGTACTTATCCGGCATCGGCACAGCTACACTCCAGCGATTGCAACTCCACAGATCCACACATCAACAAGGAATCGTTATGCAGATCGGTAGTGTGCTTTTGCTTTTTGTCGGCCTGGTGGTCGCCATTCTGTTCATGGGTTTCAAGGTCGTGCCCCAGGGCTTTGAATGGACCGTCGAGCGTTTCGGTCGCTACACCAACACGCTCAAGCCAGGGCTGAACGTCATCATTCCGGTCATGGACCGCATCGGGCGCAAGATGAATGTGATGGAAAGCGTGCTGGATATTCCGCCGCAGGAAGTCATCACCTCCGACAACGCCACGGTGCAAATCGACGCCGTGTGTTTCTTCCAGGTGGTCAACACGGCCCAGGCCGCCTACGAGGTGAACAACCTCGAACATGCCATCCGCAACCTGCTGCAAACCAACATCCGTACGGTACTCGGCTCGATGGAACTCGACGCCATGCTCAGCCAACGTGACGGGATCAACGAAAAACTGTTGCGCACTGTCGACGAAGCGACCGCGCCGTGGGGCATCAAGATCACCCGGATCGAGATCAAGGACATCAGCCCACCCGCCGACCTGATGGCGGCGATGTCGGGGCAGATGAAAGCCGAACGGATCAAGCGTGCCCAGATCCTCGAGGCCGAGGGCCTGCGCGCCGCAGCGATCCTGACCGCCGAAGGCAAGAAGCAGGCGCAGATCCTCGAAGCCGAAGGCAGTCGCCAGGCCGCCTTCCTGGAGTCCGAAGCCCGCGAGCGGCAAGCCGCGGCAGAAGCCCAGGCGACCAAAGTGGTGTCCGAAGCCATCGCCAGCGGCAACGTGCAAGCGGTCAACTACTTCGTGGCGCAGAAGTACATCGATGCGCTGGGCAAGCTGGCTTCGGCCAACAACAGCAAAGTGATCCTGATGCCGCTCGAGGCCAGTTCAATGATCGGCGCAGTCGGTGGCATTGGCGAAATCGTCAAGGCCACTTTCGATAACAAGAAAGCCTGAGGCGCGCCATGTGGGCATTTTTGCAGCACCTTTCGTTCTGGGACTGGTTGGCGCTGGGCACGGTGCTGTTGATTCTCGAAGTGTTCGGCGCCGGCGGTTACCTGCTGTGGATCGGCATGGCCGCGGCAGCCGTGGGCGTCTTGACCTTCCTGCTGCCGAGCTTGTCCTGGGAATGGCAGTTTCTGTTGTTCGGCCTGCTGTCGATCACCACCGCGTTGTACTGGTGGCGGCGTCAGCGCACGGCGATGCGTCCGAGCGATCAGCCGCACCTGAATCTGCGCGGCCAGGAACTGATCGGCAAAACCTTTGTGGTGCATGAAGCGATTATCGACGGTCGCGGCAAAATCAAGGTGGCCGACGGCGTGTGGATGGCCCGAGGACCGGACGCTGCACTAGGTAGCCGCGTGCGGGTGGTTGGCCAGCAAGGCGCGATCCTGCTGGTCGAAGCAGCGGAATAGGCGACCACGGAACTCGATTGGGGGTTGGCAATCCAACCGCGTAGTCAACCCAGTGGAGTCACCCTGTCATGCGTTTCAAACTTGCTGTCGCTACCGTCGCGCTGTTGTCCCTGCCTGTCGGTTCGGCGATGGCCGATACTTTTTGGCGTAACGTTCTTACCTCCGGTGCAACCACCGGTTCGAGCTATCTGACATCCAAGGATAACAAGATGGTCGTCGCGGCCCAGGACGATGCCAGCAGCTTCGTCGCCAGTGATGGCAGTATCCGCGGCCCGTACCTGGAAGCGGCCATGCAGAAAGTCCGCGCCGACAATCCTGGCCTGCAAGCCACGGACATGGAGTTGGCGAACGCGATTCTGGCGAAGAATGCCGTGGCTTCGAAGTAAGCGTTGCGAATGAAAAATGCCGCTCACATGAGCGGCATTTTTTTGCCCCGAGATTACAAACCCCACGTTCACCGAGCCTCCCTGTAGGAGCGAGCCTGCTCGCGATAGCGGTGGATCAGTGAAATATTCAGTGACTGTCACACCGCATTCGCGAGCAGGCTCGCTCCCACAGGGGTTACGTGCATCCAGAAGTGTCAGCGGTAATCATCCACCGGCACACAGGCACAAAACAGATTCCGGTCCCCATACACATTGTCCACCCGGTTCACTACCGGCCAATACTTGTGAGCCTTGGTGTGCGCGTCCGGCGTGACCGCTTGCACGATGCTGTACGGCCGCTCCCACACGCCGGTGATGTCGGCCAACGTATGCGGCGCACCTTTCAACGGGTTCTCTTCAGCCGGCCAGTTACCATTTTGCACCTCGTTGATTTCCGCGCGGATGCTCAGCATCGCCCCGATGAAACGGTCCAGTTCCGCCTTCGATTCACTTTCGGTCGGCTCGACCATCAGCGTCCCCGGCACCGGAAACGACATGGTCGGGGCATGGAAGCCGTAGTCCATCAGGCGCTTGGCCACGTCCTCTTCGGTAATGCCGGTCAACGCCTTGAGCGGTCGCAGGTCGAGGATGCATTCGTGGGCCACCCGCTCGTTGCGCCCGGTGTAGAGCACCGGGAAGGCACCGGACAAATGCCGCGCCAGGTAGTTCGCGGCGAGGATCGCCACTTCGCTGGCGTCCGCCAGTTGCGGCCCCATCATGGCGATGTACATCCAGCTGATCGGCAGAATGCTTGCGCTGCCCCAGGGCGCTGCGCTGACGGCGCCATTTTGCGGGTGCGGTCCGTCGATCGGCACCACCGGATGGTTGGCCACGAACGGCGCCAGATGCGCCCGAACACCAATCGGCCCCATGCCCGGCCCACCGCCACCATGGGGAATGCAGAAGGTCTTGTGCAGGTTCATGTGCGAGACATCGGCGCCAATATCGGCCGGCCGCGCCAGCCCGACCTGGGCGTTGAGGTTGGCGCCATCCATGTACACCTGACCGCCGTGATGGTGGATCACTTCACAGATTTCGCTGATGCCTTCCTCATACACGCCATGGGTCGAAGGATAGGTCGCCATCAGGCAGGCAAGTTTGTCTGCCGCCTGCGCGGCTTTTTCCTTGAGGTCATCAAGGTCGACGTTGCCCGCCTCGTCACATTCGACGATCACCACGCGCATCCCGGCCATTTGCGCCGACGCGGGATTGGTGCCGTGAGCCGACGAAGGAATCAGGCAAATGTCGCGGCCACCCTGTTGACGGCTCTCATGGTATTTGCGGATCGCCAGCAGCCCGGCGTATTCGCCCTGAGCACCGGAGTTGGGCTGCATGCAGATCGCGTCGAAACCGGTGATCGCGCACAGCCAGCGTTCCAGTTCTTCGATCATCAGCCCGTACCCGACGGCCTGTTCCTTGGGCACGAACGGATGCAGGTTGGCGAACTGCGGCCAGGTAATCGGGATCATCTCGCTGGTGGCATTGAGCTTCATGGTGCAGGAGCCCAGCGGGATCATCGATTGATTGAGCGCCAGGTCCTTGTTTTCCAATTGCTTGAGGTAGCGCAGCATCTCGGTTTCGCTGTGATGGGCGCTGAACACCGGATGGCGCAGATAAGGCGAAGTTCGCGCCAGCCCTTCGGGAATTCCGCCAGGCAAGACTTCGGCATCCAGGGCGTCGATGCTGAGCCCGTGATCGGCCCCCAGAAACACGTCGAACAGCTTCGCCACGGTGCCTTCGTCGCAGGCCTCGTCGAGGCTCAGGCCCAGTTGGCCGCGCCCGAGAATGCGCAGGTTGATCTGTGCGGCCCGGGCACTTTCGATGATCGCTGTCTGGGCTCCGCCGACCTCCAGCGTCAGGGTGTCGAAGAAGTGCCGGTTGACCCGGGTGATACCGTTGCGTTCAAGCCCGGCGGCAAGGATGCAGGTCAGTCGATGAACCCGCTGGGCGATCCGCTTGAGCCCTTCCGGGCCGTGGTAGACCGCATAGAAACTGGCGATATTGGCCAGCAGCACCTGGGCCGTGCAGATATTGGAGTTGGCCTTCTCCCGGCGGATGTGTTGCTCGCGGGTTTGCAGGGCCATGCGCAGGGCGGTGTTGCCCCGCGCATCTTTTGAAACACCGATGATCCGCCCGGGAATCGCTCGCTTGTATTCATCGCGACTGGCAAAAAATGCCGCGTGCGGCCCGCCGTAACCCATGGGCACGCCAAATCGCTGGGACGAGCCGAACACCACATCGGCACCCAGTTCACCCGGCGGGGTCAGCAACAACAGGCTCAGCAAATCCGTGGCGACACATACCAGGGCCTGTTGCGCGTGCAGGTGATCAACCAGCGGCCGCAGGTCGTGGATTTCACCGTGGGTGTCGGGGTATTGCAGCAGCGCGCCGAACACCTGGTGCTGCTTCAAGTTATCCACAGCGTCGACGATCAGCTCGAAGCCGAAACCTTCAGCGCGGGTCTGCACCACGGAAATGGTTTGCGGGTGGCAGTTTTCGTCGACAAAGAACAGGTTGCTTTTGGACTTGGCGACCCGCTTGGCCAGGGCCATGGCCTCCGCCGCGGCGGTGGCCTCATCGAGCAGAGAGGCATTGGCCAGTTCCAGACCGGTCAGGTCGATGGTCAGTTGCTGGAAGTTCAGCAGCGCCTCGAGCCGCCCTTGTGCGATCTCCGGCTGATAGGGGGTGTATGCGGTGTACCAGCCGGGATTTTCCAGCACGTTACGCAATATGACGGCCGGTGTGAGGGTGCCGTGGTAGCCCATGCCGATCAGGCTGGTCCAGACCTGGTTCTGCTCGGCATAACCACGCAGCTTGGCCAGCGCGGCCTCTTCATCGAGTGCCGGGGGCAGGTCCAGCGCCCGGTTGAGGCGGATGCCCGGCGGCACCGTTTGCTCGATCAATTCGACCCGACTGCCCAGGCCGAGGCTGTCGAGCATCGCCTGTTGCTCGGCGGCATCGGGTCCGAGGTGACGGCGCAGAAAGGCATTGGGGTCGCGTAACTGGCTCAGGGACGGCAATTGGGACATGACGGGCTCTCTCTTGACTGGCGCTCGGCGTCGATGCAACACGGTCAAAACAGCATAGCAGTCGATCTTCGCGTGGATGACGTGGCGCGGTCGACCAATCCGGATCATCATGTCCGTCGCCAACTTAATGTCCGCTGATCGGGTGACTGTATCCATGAGCCAACTGCCTTTCCTGCCGTTTTCCAAACCCACCATCGATGAAGCCACGATTGCCACCGTCGGCGAGGTATTGCGCTCGGGCTGGATTACCAGCGGCCCCAAGGTCCAGGCCTTCGAAGCGCAACTTTCGGAGTATTTCGGTGGGCGCCCGGTACGCACCTTCAATTCCGGCACCTGCACCATGGAAATCGCCTTGCGCATTGCCGGGGTCGGGCCGGGCGATGAAGTGATCACTACGCCGATTTCCTGGGTGGCCACCGCCAACGTCATTCTGGAGGTCGGCGCCACCCCGGTGTTTGCCGACATCGACCCGGTGACCCGCAACATCGATCTGGATCAGCTGGAAGCGGCGATTACCCCCCGCACCAAAGCCATCATCCCGGTGTACCTCGCCGGGTTGCCGGTGGACATGACGCGGTTGTACGCCCTGGCGAAAAAGCACGGCCTGCGGATCGTCGAAGATGCGGCCCAGGCACTCGGCTCCAGCTGGAACGGCCAGCGCATTGGCTCGACGGGGGATTTCGTGTCCTTCAGTTTCCAGGCGAACAAAAACGTCACCTCCTCCGAGGGCGGTTGCCTGGTGCTGAATACGGCCGAAGAAGTACGACTGGCAGAGAAGTACCGGCTGCAGGGCGTTACCCGCAACGGCTTCGATGGCCTGGACGTCGACGTGCTGGGTGGCAAATTCAACATGACCGACGTTGCGGCGGCCATTGGTCTGGGTCAGTTCGCCCATATCGACGCGCTCACCGCTCATCGCCGTGACCTGGCCCGGCACTATTTCGCCTGCTTTGGCGAGGATTTCGAAGCGCAGTACGGGGCGCAACTGCCTCCGGCGGATTTCACCCAAAGCAATTGGCATTTGTTCCAGCTGGTATTACCGGAACGTACAGACGGCAAACCGGCGCGGGCGACTTTCATGGAGCAGATGCAGGCATTGGGTGTCGGGATCGGCTATCACTACCCGCCGATTCACCTGTTGAGCCTGTACCGCGAGCGCGGTTTCAAGGAGGGCATGTTCCCGGTCGCTGAGCGGGTCGGTCGGCTGATTGTCTCGCTGCCGATGTTCACGGCGATGAGCAAAGCCGATGTCGAGCGTTCGGTGGCGGCGGTGAAGGCCGTACTCAAGCCTTGAACCATCCGTGTAGGAGCCGGCAGCATCCAGCAGCTTTTCCAGGTCTGCAGCGTTGCTTGGCTTGAGCTTGAAGATCCACGCGCCGTACGGGTCGCTGTTGAGCAGTTCCGGCGAAGCGCTCAGCTCTTCGTTGACCGCGATCACTTCACCGGCAATCGGGGAGTAGATGTCGGAAGCGGCTTTGACCGATTCAACGACACCAGCCTGATCTTCAGCGGCAAACACGTTGCCGACTTCAGTCAGCTCGACAAATACCACATCACCCAGCGCTTCCTGCGCGTGATCGCTGATGCCCACGGTGACGGTGCCATCGGCTTCCAGACGTGCCCATTCGTGACTTTCGGCAAAACGCAGGTTGGCAGGGATATCGCTCATGTTCTGTGTCCTCAGGAAAAGGGTCGGCGGGCATGCCCGCCAGAAAAGGTTAGATCAAGGTTTTGCCGTGACGTACGAAGGTCGGTTTGACCACTCGGACCGGGTACCACTTGCCACGGATTTCCACTTCAGCGCGGTCGGCAGTAGCCATCGGCACGCGCGCCAGTGCAATCGACTTGCTTAGCGTAGGAGAGAAACTACCACTGGTGATCTCCCCTTCGCCAACATCGGCGATACGGACCACCTGATGAGCACGTAAAACCCCGCGCTCCTCAAGGACCAGACCGACCAGTTTGTGCTGCACACCGGCGGCCTTTTCGGCTTCCAGGGCCTTGCGCCCGATGAACTGCCGGGTGGCAGGCTCCCAGGCGATGGTCCAGGCCATATTGGAGGCCAATGGTGAAACATCTTGCTGGATGTCCTGACCGTAAAGGTTCATGCCGGCTTCGACCCGCAAGGTATCCCGTGCGCCAAGGCCGATGGGAGAAATCCCGGCTCCGACCAGATCGTTGAAAAAGCCGGGCGCCTGATCAGCGGGCAGAATGATTTCCAGGCCGTCTTCGCCGGTATAACCGGTGCGCGCGATGAACCAGTCACCATCGGGCAGGCCTTCGAAGGGTTTGAGTAGCTGGATCAGGTTGCCGCGGGACTGGCTGACCAGCTCGGCAATTTTCTGCCGGGCGTGGGGGCCCTGGATGGCCAGCATCGCCAACTCGGAACGTTCGCGAAGTTGCACGTCGAAACCGTCGAGATGAGCTTGCATCCAGGCTATGTCCTGATCGCGAGTGGAGGCGTTGACCACCAGGCGATAACCCGCATCGAGACGGTAGACGATCATGTCGTCGACGATCCCGCCCTGCTCGTTGAGCATGGTGCTGTACAACGCACGGCCGGGGCTGTGCAGGCGTTCGACATCATTGGCCAGCAAATGCTGAAGCCAGGCTTTTGCCTGGGAGCCACCGACGTCGATCACGGTCATGTGGGATACATCGAAGACACCGCAATCGCGGCGCACCTGATGGTGTTCCTCGACCTGCGATCCATAATGCAGAGGCATGTCCCAACCGCCAAAATCGACCATCTTCGCGCCAAGTGCGAGATGAAGGTCATACAGAGGCGTACGCTGTCCCATGGGTTTCTCCTTCCGGGCGTGGCGAAGGTGCGGGCAGGTGCTGCACGGACTGAATGCCTTGAAACAAGGGCCTTCAGCCGCTTTCAGCTACCTGGTCTGTCAGACGGACCGCACCGAATGCCGCGCATTGTAGCCGCAAGGTGTAGGACTGACACCTAGCTGTTTCGATGTGCTGAACGCCGAATCAACCCGATGACCGGTAACAGCCCGACCAGCACCAGGGTCAATGCCGGCAAAGACGCCCGCGCCCATTCGCCTTCGCTGGTCATTTCGAAGATTCGCACCGCCAGCGTGTCCCAGCCAAACGGGCGCATCAGCAAGGTTGCGGGCATTTCCTTGAGCACATCGACGAACACCAGCAGCGCGGCGCTCAGCGTGCCGGGTAATAACAACGGTAGATACACTTTGAAAAACAGTCGTGGCCCACTGACGCCCAGGCTACGTGCCGCTTCGGGCAAAGATGGCCGTATACGTGCCAGACTGCTTTCCAGTGGCCCATAGGCCACCGCAATGAAGCGCACCAGATAGGCCAGCAACAACGCCGACAGACTGCCCAGCAGCAGCGGCTTGCCCGCGCCACCGAGCCAGCCCGAGAGCGGGATCACCAGCTCGCGATCCAGGTAACTGAACGCCAGCATGATCGACACCGCCAGCACCGAACCGGGCAAGGCGTAACCCAGGTTGGCCAGACTGACCCCGGAACGAATGACCCGGGTGGGCGCCAGTCGTCGGGCGAATGCCAGTAACAAGGCAACGCTTACGGTGATCAACGCCGCCATCGCCCCCAAATACAAGGTATGGACGATCAACCCGGTATAACGCTCGTCGAGATCGAAGCGCCCACGCTGCCAGAACCACACCATCAGTTGCAGCATTGGAATGACAAAGGCGCAGGCAAATACCAGCCCGCACCATGTCACGGCTGCCAGTGCCTTGAAGCCTCGCAGGTGATACAGCGCCTTGACCCGTGGTCGCTCGTTGCTCGCCCGGTTGGCCCCGCGAGCACGCCGTTCGCCATACAGTACTAGCATCACCACCAGCAGTAGCAAACTGGCCAGTTGCGCGGCGGACGACAGACTGAAAAAACCGTACCAGGTCTTGTAGATGGCCGTGGTGAAGGTATCGAAATTGAACACCGACACGGCGCCGAAGTCCGCCAGGGTTTCCATCAGTGCCAATGCCACCCCTGCACCGATGGCTGGCCGCGCCATGGGCAGAGCTACCCGCCAGAACGCTTGCCAGGGCGATTGGCCAAGGACCCGCGCCGCCTCCATCAGGCCTTTGCCCTGGGCGAGGAAGGCCGTACGGGCCAGCAGATATACATAGGGATAGAAAACCAGCACCAACACCACAATCACCCCGCCCGTGGAGCGCACGCGTGGCAGTCGCAGACCACTACCGAACCACTCGCGCAGCAGGCTTTGCACGGGCCCGGCGAAATCCAGCAGGCCGACAAACACGAACGCCAGCACGTAGGCCGGTATCGCGAAGGGCAGCATCAGCGCCCAATCGAGCCAGCGCCTGCCGGGGAATTCACAAAGGCTGGTCAGCCAGGCGAGGCTGACGCCCAGCAGGGTGACTCCCGCACCGACACCAAGCACCAGCGTCAGCGTGTTGCCCAGCAGGCGCGGCATCTGCGTGTCCCACAGGTGGGACCAGATTTGAACGTCGATGGTTTGCCAGGAAAGCAGCAGAACGCTCAGGGGCAACAGGACCAAAGCCGCGATGGCGAAGACGACTGGATACCAGCGGCGTTGGGCGGGATGGGCCAAGGAAAAGCTCTCTGGATAAATCTTGGAGTTTAGGGAAAACGCAAAAAGATCGCAGCCTGCGGCAGCTCCTACATTGGGTTGATGATCACCCTGTAGGAGCTGCCGCAGGCTGCGATCTTTAGCTTTTTTAAAACCGACTCAGTTCCAGCCAGCCCTGTCCATCATGCGGATCGCTTCAGCCTGGCGCTTGCCGGCAATTTCCACCGGCAAGGTATCGGCAATGAATTTGCCCCAGGCCGCCACTTCTTCAGAAGGTGCCACCGCCGGGTTGGCCGGGAACTCCTGGTTCACGTCGGCAAAGATTTTCTGCGCTTCAGGGGTGGTCATCCACTCCACCAGGGCCTTGGCCGCTTCCGGGTGTGGCGCGTGTTGTGTCAGGCCGATACCTGACAGGTTGATGTGTACGCCACGGTCAGCCTGGTTCGGCCAGAACAGTTTCACCGGCAGGTCTGGTTTCTGCTTGTGCAGGCGACCGTAGTAGTAGGTGTTGACGATTCCAACGTCGCACTGGCCGGCGTTGATCGCTTCCAGCACGGCGGTGTCGTCGGAGAACACGTCGGTGGACAGGTTCTTGACCCAGCCCTTGAGGATTTCCTCGGTCTTCTCGGCGCCGTGCACTTCGATCATGGTCGCGGTCAGGGACTGGTTGTAGACCTTCTTCGCCGTGCGCAGGCACAGGCGGCCTTCCCATTGCTTGTCGGCCAGCGCTTCGTAGGTGGTCAGTTCACCCGGCTTTACCCGATCAGTGGAGTAGGCAATGGTCCGCGCCCGCAGGCTCAGGCCAGTCCAGGCATGAGAGGCGGCCCGGTATTGCAGCGGAATGTTGGCGTCGATGGTTTTCGAGGTGAACGGCTGGAGGATGCCCATCTGCTCGGCTTGCCAGAGGTTGCCGGCATCGACGGTGAGCAGCAGGTCGGCCGGCGTATTCGCGCCCTCGGCCTTGAGCCGCTGCATCAGCGGCGCCTCCTTGTCGGTGATGAACTTCACCTTAACGCCGGTCTTGGCGGTGTAGGCATCGAATACTGGTTTGATCAGCTCGTCGATACGCGAGGAGTAGACCACCACCTCGTCAGCAGCCTGGGCGGCGGTGCTGCCGATCAGGGTCAGGGCCAGTGCGGTCAGTAGACGCTTTGGTGCCAACATGGGAGCGGTCCCTCGATTGAAAATGAGGGCAAATGATAAGGACTCACATTTACCTTCTCAATCGAACCTGTCCGCGGAGGAGTTACCAGATGTTGCGCAGGCGTTAAAATTTACCGCGTTCCATGTAGGAGCTGCCTCAGGCTGCGATCTTTTGATGTTGAAGAGCAAGATCAAAAGATCGCAGCCTGCGGCAGCTCCTACAGGGGAACCTCGCCGGCAGCCTCAACAAAAATCAGGCCTTGGCGAGAACGGGCAAATCCCCGATCAACCCCAGCGCTTCACGCACGAACAACGCCTTGGCTTCCGGCATCTTCTCCACCATTTTCAACCCGGTATTACGCAACCAACGCACCGGCAACGGATCAGCCTGGAACAACCGCTCGAAGCCTTCCATCGCCGCCATCAGTGCCAGGTTGTGAGGCATGCGCCGACGCTCGTAACGACTGAGGACTTTCACATCTGCCAGACGTTCGCCTCGTGTTGCCGCTTGCAGCAACACTTCGGCCAGCACGGCGGCATCGAGGAATCCGAGATTCACCCCCTGCCCGGCCAACGGGTGAATGGTGTGGGCCGCGTCGCCGATCAACGCCAGACCTTCAGCCACATAACGCTTGGCATGTCGCTGGCGCAGGGGCACGCACAACCGTGGGTCGGCGCTGAGCACTTCACCGAGTCGCCCCTCGAAGGCGCGCTCCAGTTCTTTGCAGAAACCCTGGTCATCCATCGCCATCAGGCGTTCGGCTTCGCCAGGCGTGGTCGACCAGACGATCGAACACCAATCCTGTTGGCCGTCGCGCTCAAGGGGCAGGAACGCCAACGGACCGTTGTCGGTGAAGCGCTGCCAGGCCGTCATTTGATGCGGTTTGGCGCAACGCACGCTGGTGACGATAGCATGGTGCAGATAATCCCATTCGCGAGTCGCGACCCCGGCCAAGCGCCGCACCGCCGAGTTGGCGCCATCCGCTGCGATCACCAGCGGCGCGCGCAGGGTGCGGCCATCGGCCAGGGTCAGCAGCCAGTCATCGCCGGAGCGGCGCATCTGTTCCAGGCGCGCATTGGCCAGCAACCCCAGATCGCAATCGTGCAGGCGCTCGAGCAAGGCATCCTGGACCACGCGGTTTTCGACGATATGCCCCAGCACCTCGGTATGCACGCTGGCCGCCGAGAAGTGGATTTGCCCGGTGCCGCTGCCATCCCAGACCTGCATGTCGGTGTAGGGGCTGCTGCGCCGCCCGGCGATGCCATCCCAGACGCCGAGGCGTTCGAGAATCCGCTGGCTGGCGGCCGACAAGGCGCTCACCCGCGGTTCAAAAGCGGCCTGAGCGTTGAAGGGTTTGACACTCATGGGGCTGCCGTCCAGCAGCAGGACTTCCAGCCCGCTGCCCTGCAACGCCAGCGCCAGGGCGCTGCCGACCATTCCGGCCCCGACAATCAGCAGATCTGCGCGCATTTCCATGCTTTAAGCCTGTCTCTCTTGCGGCTTGAGCCGCACGTAAAGGGTTTTCCCGACACGCGCCACCAAGTGGCCGGCGCCGTCATGAATGTCGACCTGCAATTGCGGCAGGTATTTTTATCAATCGCGCCTTGCCGAATCGGCGGATCAACCAGTTACGCACCTGGACGCGTACCCAAACCCATCGCCTGTCGGGCAAACCAGCGTTTGGCCGGTGGCAACAGGTCGAGGCCGAGCAGTCCGATGTTGCGCCCCAGGGATACCAGCGGCTGCGTACTGCCGAACAGGCGCGTGACCTGATCGGAGAAACCCACGGTGAGGTCCTGATCGAGACGCTGGCGTTCGCGATAGGCCTGCAACGTGGCGAAGTCGCCCAATGGTTTTTCGCTGGCGAGCAAGGTATCGGCCAGGGCCTGGGCATCGCGCAGGGACAGGTTGAACCCCTGGCCGGCAATCGGATGCAGGCTGTGCGCCGCGTTGCCGAGCACCGCCAGATGCGGACGCACCTGTTCTTCGGCCTCGACCAGTGTCAGCGGATACAGATGTCGTGCACCGACCTGTTTCAACGTACCAAGGCGATATCCGAATACCCCCTGCAACTCGCTAAGGAAACTGCGTTCATCCAGCGAAGCCAGGCGTTGCGCATCCATCCCCAGGCGGGTCCAGACCAGTGCACAGCGATTTTCCGGAAGCGGCAGCAACGCCATCGGGCCTTCGTCGGTGAAACGCTCGAAAGCCATGCCGTTGTGGGCTTCGCTCGGGGTGATGTTGGCGATCAGCGCGCTCTGGTTATACGGACGCTTGCGGATGCCGATCCCCAATTGCTCGCGCAGGCCGGAGCGGCCACCATCGGCGAGCACCGCGAGGTCGCATTCCAGGGTAGTTTCATCATTGAGGGTCAGACGATAGCCATCGGTCAGCGGCTCCATGCGAGCGACTTCCGCCGGGCAGCGCCAACTGATCACGTCCTTGTCCAGGCCTTGCCACAGGCATTGGCCGAGCCAGGCGTTTTCAACGACATAACCCAGCGCAGGAACGCCCTCTTCCATCGCCGACAACCGCGCCGTCGAGAAACGCCCACGGTCGGAAACATGAATCTGCTTGATCGGCTCGGCGCGGCGGGAGATTTCCTGCCAGACGCCCAGCCGTTGATAAATTTGCCGGGAGCCAAAGGACAACGCCGAAGAACGGGCGTCGTAACTCGGTTGATACGTGTCGCCGGGGGCGAACGGTTCGATCAGCACGATTTTCCAGCCCCGGGCCTTGGCTCCAGCTTGCAAGGCCAGCGCCAGACTCGCACCGACCAGCCCGCCACCGATGATTGCCAGATTGACTCGACTCATGCCGCTTGTGTCCGCGCGGCGGCCATCAGGGCCTCGATCTCGGCGACCGTTCTCGGCACGCCGCCCGTCAATATTTCACAACCGGTTTTGGTGACCACTACGTCGTCCTCGATGCGCACGCCAATGCCGCGCCATTTCTTCGCCACGCTCTGGTTGTCCGCAGCGATATAGATCCCCGGCTCCACGGTCAGCGCCATGCCGACTTCCAGCACGCGCCATTCGCCGCCGACCTTGTATTCGCCGACGTCATGTACATCCAGGCCCAGCCAGTGACCGGCGCGGTGCATGTAAAACGCTTTGTAGGCTTCGCTGGCGATCAGTTCGTCGACGTCGCCCCGGAGCAGCCCCAGCTTGACCAGCCCGGCCGTGATGACCCGGACCGTGGCTTCATGTGCCTGATTCCAGTGTTTGTTCGGGGTGATTTCGGCAAAGGCAGCCTCTTGGGAAGCCAGCACCAATTCGTAAATCGCTTTCTGTTCCGCTGAATACTTGCCGCTGACCGGAAAGGTCCGGGTGATGTCGCTGGCGTAGCAGTCGATCTCGCAACCGGCGTCGATCAGCACCAGATCCCCGTCCTTGAGCACTGCGTCGTTCTGCTGGTAATGCAGGATGCAACTGTTGCGCCCCGCCGCGACGATCGACCCGTAGGCCGGCATCTTCGCCCCGCCCTTGCGGAATTCGTAATCGAGCTCGGCTTCCAGGCTGAATTCGTGCAACCCGGCGCGACAGGCCTGCATTGCCCGTACGTGCGCCCGGGCGGAAATCCGCGCCGCCTCGCGCATCACTTTCACTTCTGCCGCCGATTTATACAGGCGCATGTCGTGCAGCAGATGATCCAGGGCAACGAATTCGTTCGGCGGCTGGGCACCGAGGTTGGCCTTGGAGCGGATCACGTTGATCCACTCCATCAGGTGGCGGTCGAATTCGGGGTTGCTGCCCATGGCCGAATACACCCGGTCACGGCCTTCGATCAGGCCCGGCAGGATGTCGTCGATATCAGTGATCGGAAAGGCGTCGTCGGCGCCGAAGTCGCGAATCGCGCCCTCTTGCCCGGCACGCAGGCCATCCCACAGCTCGCGTTCGGCATTGCGTTCGCGGCAGAACAGAATGTATTCGCCATGCACTCGCCCCGGCATCAGCACCAGTACGGCCTGGGGCTCGGGAAATCCGCTGAGGTACTGGAAGTCGCTGTCCTGACGGTAGACATGCTCGACGTCGCGGTTACGAATGGCCACCGCGGCGGCGGGCAGGATGGCGATGCTGTTGGGTTCCATCTGCGCCATCAGGGCCTTGCGGCGACGGCTGTATTCCGATTTCGGGATGTGGATCATGGGCAGATGGCGTTCCCTGGCAAACGATTAATGCAACGACGGTTTGGCGGCGGCCGACACGTCTTTTTTGGTCTCGGAGAACAGCAGCAGCGGTGCGACGCGCAGGTATTCCATGACTTCCATGTAGTCGCTCTCGCCGTCTTCGGACTCTTCCAGGGCATCCTGCACCTGGGAAATGGCCGCCAGATCCTGCAGCACTTCGGTGGCCTCGGTGCTCAGGGAGCTGCTGTCACGGCAGTTCAGGCCGAATCCGCTGAGGAAGCCCTGGCACCATTGGCCCAGTGCGGCGGCACGTTCGATGAGCGGAGCGTCGTCAGTTGGCAGCAACAGAACGACCGTCACGTCATCACCAGTGAGCTCGCCTTTAACCATCTCTTGCAGGCCGATCAGGGCACTGCGAACGTTGTCCTGAGGCTCGCTTTCGAGCAGTTCGGCGGCGTCGATCAGCCAGCCTTCGGCATCGAAACCGGCGCCAGCGCAACTGCGACCGAGCAGCAGGCCGTGCAGTTCGGCGGGCGAGACGTTATGACCGCTGGAAGTCAGCAGGGTGGCGAAGGCTTGGTACGGGGAATTCTGAATGGTCATGGGCAGCTAGGCGCCAGACGGCGCTATGTCTAGAATGAAGGCCTTGTATCCTACATCGACTACCCCTGTAGGAGCGAGCTTGTTCCGGGCGGCGTTCCGACGATGGTCGTCAACGATAACGCTGGGGACCTGATACTCCGCGGCGTTCTCAAGTTCATCGTCGGAACGCCGCCCGGAACAAGCTCGCTCCTACAGTGGTCCGCCCGCTACCTCCGGTCAGACACGAACTCAGTGGACACAATGGAAGACACCGATCTGCAAGCGCTGATGGCCAGACTCGAACTGCTGATTACCCGAGTCGAGCAACTTAAGAGTCAAAACGGACTCTTACTAGCTCAGGAAAAGACCTGGCGCGAGGAACGCGCGCACCTCATTGAAAAAAACGAAATCGCCCGGCGTAAGGTCGAATCGATGATTTCGCGCCTCAAGGCCCTGGAGCAAGACTCATGAGTTCAAGCAATAGCGTCACCGTGCAGATCCTCGACAAAGAGTATTCGATCATCTGCCCTCAGGAAGAGCGCAGTAATCTGATCAGCGCCGCCCGTTATCTGGACGGCAAGATGCGCGAGATCCGCAGCAGCGGCAAAGTCATCGGCGCTGACCGTATCGCCGTGATGGCAGCGCTGAACATCACCCACGACCTGCTGCACAAGGAAGATCGCCCGGATATCCAGGCCAGCGGCTCGACCCGCGAACAGGTGCGTGACCTGCTCGATCGCGTCGATCTGGCGCTCGCCACCGATCCGGACGTCACCAAAGGCTGATTCGCGCCACCACTTGCGGTATAATCCCCTCACTCCCTGGGGTGCTTGCCAGTTGGCGATGTCCCTGAGCCGATTTGCTATACCCTGGAGGTTGCACGTTGGGCTGGTGTGCATGTCCGCTAGACGGAAAGCCTTAAAGCCTACTGCATCTTCCACCTTGAACTTTCGGGTTCAAGGGCTAAGTCGACAGCGGCACATTCGGGGAGCCTGATTTCAGTCCAATGCCGGTTTTGATACCGGCATTGGCGTTTTTACGGGTACGCTTCACGTATCCGCATTGTTGAAGCCCGAATACATGACCGAACCTGCGCTGCTCCCCCGCCCGCAACTTCGACGCATGCTGCGCAAGGCCCGCCGCGCACTGACACCCAGTCAGCAGCGCCAGGCCGCTCGCGGGCTGTACAAGCAATTGGCCCAGCAACCGCTGTTCCGCCGCGCCAGACACATCTCGCTCTACCTGCCCACCGACGGTGAAATCGATCCGCGCCTGTTGCTGCGCGCCGCGCAGCGCCGGGGCAAAGCCACCTATCTACCGGTGCTGAGCGCCTGGCCGCGAACCAAAATGGTGTTCCAGCGCATCCGTCCTGGGGAAAAACTCAAACCCAACCGCTTCCGCATTCTCGAACCTCGGGCCAACCTCGCCCGGCAGCGCAAGATATGGGCGCTGGACCTGGTGTTGTTGCCATTGGTGGGGTTTGACGATGTCGGCGGGCGCCTGGGAATGGGCGGCGGTTTCTATGATCGGAGCCTGGCCTACCTGGCACGACGAAATGACTGGCGCAAGCCGACGCTGTTGGGGCTGGCCCATGAATGTCAGAAGGTGGGGCGATTGGCTCAGGCGAGCTGGGATGTGCCGCTGCAAGGAACGGTGACGGACAAGGCCTGGTATTACGCAGGCTAGGCGCCACTTCGATCAGCGACGCCGAGGCAACAGGATCAGCGCTTGAAGGCGGTCGACTGTTGCTGCAATTGGGCGAGCTCGACTGGTGCATCGGTCTTGCTGGCCCACAGGCTTTGGGCATAGCCAGTGGTCACGACGCCAAGGCCAAACAAAATGACCAAAATCCATAGTAAATCCGGTTTGCGTTTCATCGATTACCCCCCAAAGGCATATCTACACGATGACAGCAGCGGTTTCCGTTTATAGGCCGTGCAGCAGCGTCAAGCTTTAAAGGCCGGCATTTTGCGACAACGTGAACCGCTGCGCAAATGCTGACGTCAACCGACTGTCGGTTTGTCATAAAATCGCCGACAAGCGGCTCAATCACCTCGCAAGGAGCAAAAGACATGGCCTATTGGCTGATGAAATCCGAGCCCGACGAACTCTCGATAAAAGGACTGGAAAAGCTCGGAAAAGCGCGCTGGGACGGGGTTCGCAACTATCAGGCACGCAATTTCCTGCGGGCCATGGCAGTGGGGGACGAGTTCTTTTTCTACCATTCCAGCTGCCCTGAGCCGGGCATCGCCGGAATCGGCAAAATTGTCGAAGCCGCGTATTCGGACCCGACGGCACTGGAGCCGGAGAGCCATTATTTTGACCCGAAGGCCACCCCGGACAAAAATGCCTGGAGCGCGATCGATGTCGCGCATGTCGAGACGTTTGTCCGGGTGTTGAAGCTGGATTACCTGAAGCAGCAGACGGCGCTGGCCGAGTTGCCGCTGGTGCAGAAAGGCTCCCGGCTTTCGGTGATGCCGGTAACCCCGGAGCAGTGGGCGGCGGTTATAGCGCTGCGCTGATGACTGCCAAAAGATCGCAGCCTTCGGCAGCTCCTACAGGATTACGCGCCTGATGTAGGAGCTGCCGAAGGCTGCGATCTTTTGATTTTCAAAAAAGACTTACTGAATGATCAGGTTATTGAACAACAAATCCTCAACCACCGGCTTACCGGTTTCATCATTCATGATCTGCTGGGTCTGCTTCAGCGCTTCCTGACGCAGCTTTTCCTTGGCCTCGACGTTGTTCATTGTCTCGGTAGTCTGCTGGGCGAACAGCGCGACCAATTGATTGCGGATCAAAGGTTCATTGGCCTTCACCGCTTTGGCCGCCTCGTCACCGGTCACCCGCAACGCCACATCGGCCTTGTAGACCTTCAGTTTCGGCGTGCCGTCCAGCCCGTAGTTACCCACGAACGGCGGGCTCAGGGTGATGTAACTGACCTTCGGAGCTGTATCCTCTTTGGCTTCTTCGGCCACCGCTGTCACAGGCAGAGACAGGGCCAGCATCAACATGATCCACGCTTTCAAAATTCGCTCCTTATCCGGTTTGCGGCCTGGCATAACGACCCGCCGCGCAAGCACAAGCTTATGGCTGGCTATCAGGGTCGGGCATGCTCGTTGACCCATCGACCCACACACCTACACTTATCGGCCATCACTCCCAAAGGAATAGCCCTGATGAAAGCCGTGCTGTGCAAAGCCTTCGGCCCTGCCGAATCGCTGGTGCTGGAAGACGTCGCCAGTCCTGTCGCGAAGAAGAATGAAATCCTGCTGGACGTGCACGCCGCCGGGGTCAACTTCCCCGACACGTTGATCATCGAGGGCAAATACCAGTTCAAGCCGCCCTTCCCGTTCTCTCCCGGTGGCGAAGCGTCCGGTGTGGTCAGCGCTGTGGGCGAAAAGGTCAGCCACTTGAAAGTCGGTGACCGGGTCATGGCCCTGACCGGCTGGGGCAGCTTTGCCGAACAGGTCGCCGTGCCGGGCTACAACGTGTTGCCGATCCCGCCGTCCATGGACTTCAACACCGCCGCCGCCTTCAGCATGACCTACGGCACCTCGATGCATGCCCTGAAGCAGCGCGGCAACCTGCAACAGGGCGAAACCCTGCTGGTGCTTGGTGCCTCCGGCGGTGTCGGCCTGGCGGCGGTGGAAATCGGCAAAGCCATGGGCGCCCGGGTGATCGCCGCAGCCAGCAGCGCAGAGAAACTCGCCGTGGCCAAGGCCGCCGGCGCCGACGAACTGATCAACTACAGCGAAACCAGCCTGAAGGACGAAATCAAGCGCCTGACCGATGGCCAGGGCGCTGACGTGATCTACGATCCGGTGGGCGGTGACCTGTTCGACCAGGCCATCCGTGCCATCGCCTGGAACGGCCGCCTGCTGGTGGTCGGCTTCGCCAGCGGGCGCATTCCCGAATTGCCGGTGAACCTCGCGCTGCTCAAAGGCGCAGCGGTACTCGGTGTGTTCTGGGGCTCCTTCGCCCAACGTCAGCCACAGGACAACGCCGCGAACTTCCAGCAACTGTTTGGCTGGTTTGCCGAAGGCAAATTGAAGCCGCTGGTGTCACAGGTTTATCCGCTGGACAATGCGGCGCAAGCCATCAATGATCTTGGTCAGCGCAAGGCTGTCGGGAAGGTTGTTGTGCAGGTTCGCTGAGCCGAGGCAAGCGATCTGAACTTCGAAAGACGCCGTTCAGATCGCTTTTCATTGGCGCGTGGACCCAAGCACCTTGCGAAGATACTCAGGCAAAAAGCTCATGTGTTACGAACCAGTCGCCAGTCAGGGCAGCGTGGCATTCGTCCAGGCGGACTTTGATTTACAGCGCTTGAGCCGCGCCTCCAGATTCCGGTCTGGCATGGCGTGGCTGCGCAGGGCATGCGCGGTCTGCTCGACATAATCGCGAGTGGTGCCGTAGCGCCCGCAGGCGTTTTCGAACACATGGCTCAGCACATGGTCCGGCAGGTTGCCGGCATAGCTGGGCAGGTGTCGCTCCAGCACAAAGCCCAATGCCTGTACCTGGCTGCCATCTTCGAGACGGCAGTTGAGCCAGTGCGGACGGTAGGAAGGGAATGGCATCTCGCGCTGCCAAAGTGCGTACAGCGACGCTTCGAGTTGCTCTTCGGGCAAGCGATAGGCGAAACCGCTGCAAGAGCCACCGCGATCCAGGCCAAACACCAGGCCGGGCATTTCCGGGGTGCCACGATGTTCGTGGGACCACAGGTACAACCCGCGATGATAGCCATGCACCCGGCCGCGAACCCGCTCAACCGCTGTGCATTCAGGGCGCCAGATCAGCGAACCATACGCAAACAACCAGACCGGCCCGCCCTTGTGGCGCGCCATGGTCGATTGCATCGAGCTGAGCAGTTGTTCGTGAGTGAGTTGCGGCCCCAGATCGAGCCGCGGAGGGTAAGCCAGATTCAAAAAAGCAGATTCAATGGCGCTCATGGCAACAGTTGTTCGGCCCCGCAAGCATTACAAAATGTAAACACTATTAATGT
The DNA here is from genome assembly GCF_056402295.1 of Pseudomonas sp. P4_B3. Lineage (NCBI taxonomy): Bacteria > Pseudomonadati > Pseudomonadota > Gammaproteobacteria > Pseudomonadales > Pseudomonadaceae > Pseudomonas > Pseudomonas sp. P4_B3. Next base: position 317,742 of record NZ_JBFUHR010000001.1, on the reverse strand, counting down.
AATAGAACATATAGCAGTAAAGGTAAAACGAAAAGTGATAAAGGACGTTTGCCTGACTGTTTATATACCCTAATGTCATTCTGCAAATATCTTAAATACCAGAATGAAATATGCATAAGCATTGAGTCCTTCCGGGAATAAAGCCGCTTATCAGAAACGTCCTACTCCCCCTTCAGATTTGCCGCCTTCTGGCCTCCATCGGGCGTCGCGTATAACGGCCACACAGGCGCAAGCCAGACTGCCTTCACAGGGGGCCGCCGATGAAAAAACCATGGTTTTACGCAGTGCTGTTGATGGTCTTGGCGCCATTGGCGCTGGCACAGCATGCAAGCTCAAAGGACACCGGCTCCTGGTATTTGCAGACCAGTGTTTATACGAAGCACTATTCGCCCGACCCCAGGCACAACAACAATCAGGATCTTATTGGTCTTGAACGTATCGACGCGTCCGACTGGCTGTTTGGCGCTGCCACTTTTCGCAATTCGTACAGTCAGCGCTCACATTATGTCTACGCGGGTAAACGCTACGAAAGCGCCTCCTATCCCGTGTATATCAAATTCACGGGCGGCCTGCTGGAAGGCTACCGTGGCAAACATAAGGACAAGATCCCCCTGAATCGCTTCGGGGTCGCACCGGTGATCATCCCCTCACTGGGCACACATTACGGTCCGGTGGCAGCCGAGCTGGTGTTGCTCGGCTTCAACGCCGCCATGGTGACCACTGGCGTGCGCTTCTGATCCCACGCTGACCTACGAGCGTGGCGCGTAGGCAAAAACGTCAGCACGCATCTGATGCGCATCCATTCCCGCTTCCACCAGCGCATCCAGCGTGCCGTAGACCATGGCCGGAGAGCCACTGGCGTACACATGCAGCGACTTGAGGTCAGGGAAGTCTTCACAGACCGCTTCATGCAACATGCCGCAACGCCCTTCCCAACCGCATTGATCACTGACGACCTTGTGCAGGAACAGGTTGGGCAGTTTCAGCCATTCGTCCCAATGCTCGACTTGATAAAAGTCTTCTGGGCGACGCACACCCCAATACAGATGCACCGGATGCTTGAAACCCGAGGCCCGGCAATGTTCGATCAGGCCGTGGACCTGGCCCATGCCGGTGCCAGCGGCGATCAGCACGAGAGGACCGTCCGGCAACTCCTCCAGGTGGGTATCGCCAAACGGCAACTCGACCCGCACCATGCTGTTGCGCTGAAGCTGTTCGATCAGGCTCAACGCACTGGATTCGCGCGCCAGTACATGGATTTCCAGGTCGCGCCCAGCATGTGGTGCCGAGGCGAGGGAGAAGGCGGACTTTTCGCCGTTCTCGCGTTCGATCATCAGGTACTGGCCGGCATGGTAGCGCGGCGGTTTACCGGCCGGAGCCCGCAGACGCACGCGCCAGGTGTCGCCGCCCACGTCCTTGCACTCAATGACCTGACACGACACGCTGCGCACCGGCAGTTCTCCCAGCGCGAGCACGCCATCCCACAGCACGATGCAGTCTTCCAGCGGCTCCGCTATGCAAGTGTAGAACTCGCCATGATCACGCACATCGCCGGTCTGTTCGACCCGGCCTTCCACCAGCAGTGCCGCGCACACGTGGCAATTGCCGTTGCGGCAGCTTTGCGGGCATTCGTAGCCCAAACGTCGTGCGCCATCGAGAATCCGCTCACCGGGCAATATCTCAAGCACTGCTCCGGAGGGCTGCAAGGTTACACGCATCAATCTATTCCTAACTGATTCCAGATGGCATCGATCCGCTGGGTCACGGCATCGTCCTTGACGATGACTCGGCCCCACTCGCGGGTGGTTTCGCCCGGCCATTTATGCGTGGCATCGAGGCCCATTTTCGACCCCAGGCCGGACACCGGCGAGGCAAAGTCGAGATAGTCGATCGGCGTGTTGTCGATCATCACCGTGTCGCGCTTGGGGTCCATGCGCGTGGTGATGGCCCAGATCACGTCGTTCCAGTCCCGGGCGTTGATATCGTCGTCGGTGACGATAACGAACTTGGTGTACATGAACTGTCGCAAAAACGACCAGACACCCAGCATTACCCGCTTGGCGTGGCCCGGATACGACTTCTTCATGGTCACGATGGCCATGCGGTACGAGCAGCCTTCGGGCGGCAAGTAGAAATCGGTGATCTCCGGGAACTGCTTCTGCAGGATCGGCACGAACACTTCGTTCAGCGCAACGCCGAGAATCGCCGGCTCATCCGGTGGACGGCCGGTGTAGGTGCTGTGGTAGATCGGTTTGATCCGGTGGGTGATGCGCTCGACAGTGAATACCGGGAAGCTGTCGACTTCGTTGTAGTAACCGGTGTGGTCACCGTACGGGCCTTCATCGGCCATTTCGCCTGGATGGATCACGCCTTCGAGGATGATCTCGGCGGTGGCCGGCACTTGCAGGTCATTGCCGCGGCATTTCACCAGCTCGGTGCGGTTGCCGCGCAACAGGCCGGCGAAAGCGTATTCGGAAAGGCTGTCGGGCACCGGGGTCACGGCGCCGAGGATGGTCGCCGGGTCCGCGCCCAATGCCACGGAAACCGGGAACGGCTGGCCGGGATGCTTCTCGCACCACTCGCGGTAATCCAGCGCGCCGCCACGGTGGCTCAGCCAGCGCATGATGACCTTGTTGCGACCGATCACTTGCTGACGATAGATGCCGAGGTTCTGGCGATCCTTGTTCGGGCCTTTGGTGACGGTCAGGCCCCAGGTGATCAACGGGCCAACGTCGCCCGGCCAGCAGGTCTGCACCGGCAACATCGCCAGGTCGACGTCGTCGCCTTCGATGACCACTTCCTGGCACACCGCGTCCTTGACGACTTTCGGCGCCATCGAAATGATCTTGCGGAAGATCGGCAGCTTGGACCAGGCATCCTTCAAGCCTTTCGGTGGCTCGGGTTCTTTGAGGAACGCCAGCAGCTTTCCAATTTCGCGCAGTTCGCTGACCGCCTCGGCGCCCATGCCCAGCGCCACGCGCTCGGGGGTGCCAAACAGGTTGCCGAGCACAGGAATGTCATAACCGGTGGGTTTTTCGAATAGCAGGGCCGGGCCTTTGGCGCGCAAAGTGCGGTCACAGACCTCGGTCATTTCGAGCACTGGGGACACCGGAACCTGAATGCGCTTGAGTTCACCGCGCTGTTCCAGCCCGCTGATAAAGTCGCGCAAGTCGCGATACTGCATGCGTAAGCCTCGTGTTGGCCGTGGCGTTCGGGGCAGGCAGTTTAGCGCCGAACCCTTCGGTTCAGAACCACGAACTGCCGCCCGATCAAAAATCGGATAGCAAAAAGCCGGGTTTCCCCGGCTTTTTGTGCCTGCTCGACTTACTTGCGTTTCATCGACAGGAAGAACTCATCGTTGGTCTTGGTCGTCTTCAGCTTGTCGACCAGGAACTCGATGGCAGCCACTTCATCCATCGGGTGCAGCAGCTTGCGCAGAATCCACATACGCTGCAGCTCGTCGTCGGCGGTCAGCAACTCTTCGCGGCGGGTGCCGGAACGGTTGATGTTGATGGCCGGGAACACGCGTTTTTCAGCGATACGACGATCCAGCGGCAGTTCCATGTTGCCGGTGCCTTTGAATTCTTCGTAGATCACTTCGTCCATCTTCGAGCCGGTTTCTACCAGCGCGGTAGCGATGATGGTCAGCGAGCCGCCTTCTTCGATGTTCCGCGCAGCGCCGAAGAAACGCTTCGGTTTCTCCAGGGCGTGGGCATCGACACCACCGGTCAGTACCTTGCCGGAGCTCGGGATCACGGTGTTGTAGGCGCGAGCCAGACGGGTAATGGAGTCGAGCAGGATCACCACGTCTTTCTTGTGCTCGACCAGGCGCTTGGCCTTCTCGATCACCATTTCGGCAACCTGCACGTGGCGGGTTGGCGGCTCGTCGAACGTCGAGGCAACCACTTCGCCGCGCACGGTGCGCTGCATTTCGGTCACTTCTTCCGGACGTTCGTCGATCAGCAATACGATCAGATGAACTTCAGGATTGTTACGAGCGATGTTTGCCGCGATGTTCTGCAGCATGATCGTCTTGCCGGCTTTCGGCGGTGCAACGATCAGGCCGCGCTGGCCTTTACCGATCGGGGCGCACAGGTCGATGACACGACCGGTCAAGTCTTCGGTGGAACCGTTGCCGGCTTCCATCTTCATGCGCACGGTCGGGAACAGCGGGGTCAGGTTCTCGAAGAGAATCTTGTTTTTCGCGTTCTCGGGACGATCGTAGTTGATCGTGTCGACCTTGAGCAGCGCGAAATAACGCTCGCCTTCCTTTGGAGGACGGATCTTGCCAACGATGGTGTCACCGGTGCGCAAGTTGAAACGACGGATCTGGCTCGGCGAGACATAGATATCGTCTGGACCTGCGAGATAGGAAGCGTCAGCGGAGCGCAGGAAGCCGAAGCCGTCCTGGAGAATCTCCAGCACGCCATCACCGGAGATTTCCTCACCGCTTTTCGCGTGCTTCTTGAGCAGGGAGAAAATCACGTCCTGCTTGCGCGAACGGGCCATATTTTCTATGCCCATCTGTTCGGCCAATTCGAGCAGTTCGGTAATCGGCTTTTGCTTGAGTTCAGTCAGATTCATATAGGAATGACGTAATCATTTATGGAGGGGGGAAATTAAGCTTTTGGCTTAATGAGGCCGCGCCGCAGAGAAGGCGACAGGATCGCGTACTTATTCGAAAAGGAGTGCGTCGGCGACGGCTAGCAGGGGGCAATGGAGAAACCAGTGCGGGGCCGAATGTACCACCTGAGTTTAGGAGCGTCTAGCCCTGAATACGCAAAAAGCCCCGCTATTTGCGGGGCTTTTTCAGGAAACTTTACAGCGACGCTTAGATGTTGGCGTCGAGGAAAGCAGCCAGTTGCGACTTCGACAGTGCGCCGACCTTGGTCGCTTCAACGTTGCCGTTCTTGAACAGCATCAGGGTCGGGATACCGCGCACGCCATGCTTGGCCGGGGTTTCCTGGTTTTCGTCGATGTTCAGCTTGGCAACGGTCAGCTTGCCTTTGTAGGTCTCGGCAATTTCGTCCAGAACAGGAGCGATCATTTTGCAAGGGCCGCACCACTCAGCCCAGTAATCGACCAGTACAGCGCCTTCAGCCTTGAGTACGTCGGCCTCGAAGCTAGCGTCGCTAACGTGTTTGATAAGATCGCTGCTCATGGAATTCTCCAGGGTTGTAAGCAAAAAAACGTGGCCCATCATAGCTGCCCTTCCCTCGTTCAGGAAGGTGCAGTTGATTGAGTCTCGCTATGGTGTTCCATGAGTTTGGGTATAGCCCAGGTCACGCCGTGGCGGGAGCGACGAAGGCGATTCCGGTGCGCAACGCCGCGTTACGCACATGCTCGTGCATGGCTTTCTGCGCGGCGCCAGAGGCTCGGCGAGCCAGCGCGCGAAGGATCTTGCGGTGTTCCTGCCAGGTTTCCATGGCCCGCTCGGCCCGGATGAACGGTAGCTTCTGGCTCTCCAGGAAGATGTCGGCGCTGACAGTCAGGATGCTCAGCATCGCCTGATTGCCGCTGGCCAGCAGGATGCGGCGGTGGAATTCGAAGTCCAGGCGCGCCGCCGCTTCGAAATCGGCGGCTTTCAGTTCGTTGCGCATGGCGGCGACATTGTCTTCCAGCGCATCGAGTTCATCGGTGCTCAAGGTCACGGCCGCCAGCCCCGCGGCAAACCCCTCCAGCGCATAGCGCAACTGGAAGATATCCAGCGGCGAAGCCTGCGCCGCGAACGGCCAGCCTGGCGCTGCCTCGCCTCGCGGCAGCTCCACCGGCGCCTGCACGAACACGCCTTTGCCCGGCTGGATGCTGATCACGCCCAGCGCACTCAACGATGACAACGCCTCGCGCAACGACGCCCGACTAACCCCCAATTGCACCGCCAGTTCCCGTTGCGAGGGCAAGGCATCCCCCGGCCCGAAGCCCTGCTCGGTAATCAGTTTGCGGATGGCTTGCAACGCCACTTCAGGTACGGCACGGGAGATCGAATTCATGGTTTTCCAGACGAACCAGGCCAATGTGCGCTCAGTTGTAAAGCTATTCGCGACGCCCGGCAAGTCGTGCCCCATGGGGGTTCGGTGATTTTCACGGCTGCGCCATCGGGGTGCGAAACGCAACCTGACTGTTCAGACCAGTAAGACCGTGCGACGCCAGCAAAACCGCGCCCTGGCGCCCTCAAAACCCCATGTTGGCATGGCCCATGCTCTGTCGATCCGCAGAAATCACTTCTTGCCGATTCGGAGATTTGCCATGACCCAGCGTTACAGCGCCCTCCTTGCTGCCCTGTTTGCCAGCCTGATGCTGAGCCAGGCACCCGCCCACGCCGACGGTCTGGACGATGTGGTCAAGCGCGGAGTCCTCAAGGTCGCCGTGCCCCAGGACTTCCCGCCGTTCGGCTCGGTCGGCCCGGACATGCAACCCCGCGGCCTCGACATCGACACCGCGAAACTGCTGGCCGACCAGCTCAAGGTCAAACTTGAACTGACCCCGGTCAACAGCACCAACCGCATCCCGTTCCTCACCACTGGCAAGGTCGACCTGGTGATCTCCAGCCTCGGCAAGAACCCGGAGCGCGAAAAAGTCATCGACTTCTCCCGCGCCTACGCGCCGTTCTACCTCGCCGTGTTCGGTCCGCCAGACGCCAACATCAAGGGCCTGGACGATCTCAAGGGCAAAACCATCAGCGTCACCCGTGGCGCCATCGAAGACATCGAGCTGACCAAGGTCGCCCCCGAAGGCGTGACCATCAAGCGTTTCGAAGACAACAACTCGACCATTGCCGCCTACCTGGCCGGCCAGGTCGACCTGATCGCCAGCGGCAACGTGGTGATGGTGGCGATCAGCGAGAAGAGCCCGAAACGCGTGCCGGCGCTGAAAGTGAAGCTCAAGGATTCGCCGGTCTACGTCGGCGTTAACAAGAACGAGCCGGCGCTGCTGGACAAGGTCAACCAGATCCTCGTGACCGCCAAGAGCGATGGCGCGCTGGAAAAGAACGCCCTGACCTGGCTGAAAGAACCGCTGCCAGCCGATCTCTGATTCGGCGCGCTGGAGACGTTTTATGGCTTATCAATTCGATTTCCTGCCGGTGGTGAACAACACCGATCTGTTGCTGCGCGGTGCGTTGTTCACCCTTGAGCTGACCGCCATCGGCGCTGTGCTCGGCGTGGGGCTGGGCATCGTCGGGGCGCTGGTGCGGGCGTGGAACATCCGGCCTTTCGCGGGGGTTTTCGCGGTCTACGTCGAGCTGATCCGCAACACGCCATTCCTGGTGCAGTTATTTTTCATCTTCTTCGGTTTGCCGTCCCTGGGCGTGCAGATTTCCGAATGGCAGGCGGCGGTGCTGGCGATGGTCATCAACCTCGGAGCCTATTCGACCGAGATTATCCGCGCTGGCATCCAGGCGATCCCCCGGGGTCAGTTGGAAGCCGCGGCGGCGTTGGCGATGACACGTTTCGAAGCCTTCCGTCACGTGATGCTGCTGCCGGCGCTGGGTAAGGTCTGGCCAGCCCTGAGCAGCCAGATCATCATCGTGATGCTCGGCTCGGCGGTGTGTTCACAGATTGCCACTGAAGAGCTGAGCTTCGCGGCCAACTTCATTCAATCTCGCAACTTCCGAGCCTTTGAAACCTACGCCCTGACCACGCTGCTCTATCTGTGTATGGCGCTGCTGATCCGCCAATTGCTGAACTGGATCGGGCATCGGTTTATCGCGAGGAACAGCCAATGAGCGATTTCACCTTCTGGGACATCGTGCGCAACCTGCTCACCGGCCTGCAATGGACGCTGGCGCTGTCGCTGGTGGCGTTCATTGGCGGCGGGCTGATTGGCTTGCTAATCATGGTCATGCGCATCTCGGATAAATCCCTGCCGCGCAGTTTCGCTCGCACTTATATCGAACTGTTCCAGGGCACGCCGCTGTTGATGCAGCTGTTCCTGGTGTTTTTTGGCGTGGCGCTGGCCGGGGTGGAGATTTCGCCGTGGATGGCAGCGGCGATCGCGCTGACGCTGTTCACCAGCGCTTACCTGGCGGAGATCTGGCGCGGTTGCGTCGAGTCGATTCCCAACGGCCAGTGGGAAGCCTCGTCGAGCCTGGCGCTGACCCCGCTGGAACAATTGCGCTATGTGATCCTGCCCCAAGCGTTGCGCATCGCCGTGGCGCCGACCGTGGGTTTCTCGGTGCAAGTGGTCAAAGGCACCGCCGTCACCTCGATCATCGGTTTCACCGAACTGACCAAGACTGGCGGCATGCTCGCCAACGCCACCTTCGAACCCTTCATGGTCTACGGCCTCGTCGCTCTCGGCTATTTCCTGCTCTGTTATCCCTTGTCGCTCAGTGCGCGCTACCTGGAAAGGAGACTGCATGCCTCTGCTTAGAATTTCCGCCCTGCATAAATACTACGGCGATCACCATGTGCTCAAAGGCATCGACCTGAGTGTCGAGGAAGGCCAGGTGGTGGCGATCATCGGCCGTAGCGGTTCGGGCAAATCGACCTTGCTGCGCACCCTCAACGGCCTGGAGTCGATCAACGACGGCGTGATCGAAGTCGACGGCGAATACCTCGACGCCGCCCGCGCCGATCTGCGCAGCCTGCGGCAGAAGGTCGGCATGGTATTCCAGCAGTTCAACCTGTTCCCGCACCTGACCGTGGGTGAGAACGTGATGCTCGCGCCGCAAGTGGTGCAGAAAGTACCGAAAGCCAAGGCCGCCGAGCTGGCGCGACAGATGCTGGAAAGGGTCGGACTGGGGGAAAAGTTCGATGCCTTCCCTGATCGGCTGTCCGGCGGGCAGCAACAGCGGGTGGCGATTGCCCGTGCCCTGGCGATGTCGCCGAAAGTGCTGCTGTGCGATGAAATCACCTCGGCACTGGACCCGGAGCTGGTCAATGAAGTGCTGAGCGTGGTCCGGCAACTGGCGAAGGAAGGCATGACGCTGATCATGGTCACCCACGAAATGCGCTTCGCCCGGGAAGTTGGGGACAAGCTGGTGTTCATGCACCTGGGCAAGGTGCATGAAACAGGCGATCCGAAGGTATTGTTCGCCAATCCGCAGACGGCGGAGCTGGCGAATTTCATCGGGACGGTTGAGGCGGTGGCCTGACAGATCTTTGGTGCCAGTGACGCCGCCTTCGCGGGCAAGTCGGACCGCCGCACCGCCGCTCCTACAGGGTCTTCTGTTGAAATACGATTGCGTATTCGCTGCAAAAACCTGTGGGAGCGGGCTTGCCCGCGAAGAGGCCAGTGGCCGCACCACTGGAGTCCCATGGTGAAAGATCGCAGCCTTCGGCAGCTCCTACGCGTTGGCGGCAGGCTGTGATCGTGGCACGATGTCGAGGTTATCGACCGAGACCCCTGACCATGCCGCAATCCCAAGCCAAGAATCTGTCCCTGATCGCCGCAATCGACCTGGGCTCCAACAGCTTTCACATGGTCGTGGCCAAGGCCCAGAACGGCGAGATCCGTATTCTCGAGCGTCTCGGGGAGAAGGTTCAGCTGGCCGCCGGCATCGACGAAGAGCGCCATCTCAACGAAGAATCGATGCAGCGCGGGCTCGACTGCCTCAAGCGCTTCGCCCAACTGATCAGCGGTATGCCCACCGGCGCCGTTCGCATTGTTGGCACCAACGCCTTGCGTGAAGCCCGCAACCGCGCCGAATTCATCCGTCGCGCCGAAGAAATCCTCGGCCACCCGGTGGAAGTCATCTCCGGTCGTGAAGAAGCGCGCCTGATCTACCTCGGCGTGTCCCACACCCTCGCCGATACCCCGGGCAAGCGCCTGGTGGCCGACATCGGCGGCGGCAGTACCGAATTCATCATTGGCCAGCGCTTCGAACCGCTGCTGCGCGAAAGCCTGCAGATGGGTTGCGTCAGCTACACCCAGCGCTATTTCAAGGACGGCAAGATCACCCCGGCCCGTTACGCCCAGGCGTACACGGCGGCGCGGCTGGAGATCATGAGCATCGAGCACGCCTTGCACCGCCTGACCTGGGATGAAGCCATCGGTTCCTCGGGCACCATCCGCGCCATCGGTCTGGCGTTGAAGGCTGGCGGTCACGGCACCGGCGAGGTCAATGCCGAAGGCCTGGCCTGGCTCAAGCGCAAACTGATCAAGCTCGGCGACGTCGAGAAAATCGACTTCGATGGTATCAAGCCGGATCGCCGTGCGATTTTCCCGGCCGGCCTGGCGATCCTCGAAGCGATCTTCGATTCCCTCGAACTGCAACGCATGGATCACTGCGAAGGCGCCCTGCGCGAAGGCGTGCTCTATGACCTGCTGGGCCGCCATCATCACGAAGACGTGCGCGAGCGCACCCTCACTTCGCTGATGGAGCGCTACCACGTCGATCAAGAGCAAGCGGTACGGGTCGAGCGCAAGGCGCTGCATGCGTTCGATCAGGTGGCCGCGGACTGGGATCTGGAAGACGGCGTCTGGCGCGAACTGCTCGGCTGGGCGGCCAAGGTCCATGAAGTGGGCCTGGATATCGCCCACTACCAGTACCACAAGCACGGCGCCTACCTGATCGAGCACTCGGACCTCGCCGGGTTCTCCCGCGAAGACCAATTGATGCTCGCACTACTGGTGCGCGGCCACCGCCGCAATATTCCCAAGGACAAGTTCGCCGATTTCGGCGACGACGGCATCAAGCTGATTCGCCTGTGCGTGCTGCTGCGCTTTGCAATCCTGTTCCACCACATCCGTGGCACCCAGCAAATGCCCCAGGTGGAGCTGAACGCCTATGGCAACAGCCTGGAAGTAGTGTTCCCGGAGAACTGGCTGGACGAAAACCAGCTGACCCAGGCCGACTTCGAAATTGAAGCACAATGGCTGACCCGGGTCGATATCGTGTTGAGCGCTCGCTAATAATGATGGACACAAACCTGTAGGAGCTGCCGCAGGCTGCGATCCTTTGATCTTGTTTTTTAAGAWCAAAAGATCGCAGCCTGCGGCAGCTCCTACAGGGCGGACACAAAAATGGCGATCCGCAGGGATCGCCATTTTTTACCCGAGGCTTGTTCTAACGCACAGCCAGTATCGGACTGCCCAAACGCTCCAGCAATGTCGCCTGGGCGCTGCGCGGGTTCTGGTTGCCGGTCGGTGTGTTACGGATGTAACGACCGTCCGACTGCAGGCTCCAGCTGTGGGTGTTATCGGTCAGATACAACTCCAGCTCTTTCTTGACCCGCATGATCAGCTTCTTGCCTTCCACCGGGAAGCAAGTCTCGACGCGCTTGTCGAGGTTGCGTTCCATCCAGTCGGCACTGGACAGGAACATCTGCTCGTCGCCGCCATTGAGGAAGTAGAAGACCCGGGTGTGTTCCAGGAAACGGCCAATGATCGAACGCACATGGATGTTGTGGGAAACACCGGCGATACCCGGTCGCAGGCAGCACATGCCACGCACCACCAGATCGATGCGCACACCTGACTGGCTGGCCTTGTACAGCGCGCGGATGATCTTCGGATCGGTCAGCGAGTTGAACTTGGCGATGATGTGCGCCGGTTTGCCGTCGAGGGCGAACTGGGTTTCGCGGGCAATCATGTCGAGCATGCCCTTTTTCAGGGTGAACGGCGCGTGTAGCAACTTCTTCATGCGCAGCGTCTTGCCCATGCCGATCAACTGGCTGAACAGTTTGCCGACGTCTTCGCACAAGGCGTCGTCGGAGGTCAGCAAGCTGTAGTCGGTGTACAGGCGGGCGTTGCCGGCGTGGTAGTTACCCGTGCCGAGGTGCGCGTAACGCACGATTTCGCCGGCCTCGCGACGCAGGATCAGCATCATCTTGGCGTGGGTCTTGAAGCCGACCACGCCATAGATCACCACCGCACCGGCCGCTTGCAGACGGCTGGCCAGTTGCAGGTTGGACTCTTCGTCAAAACGTGCACGCAACTCGATCACCGCGGTGACCTCCTTGCCATTACGCGCCGCATCCACCAGCGCATCGACGATTTCCGAGTTGGCGCCAGAACGGTACAGCGTCTGGCGCACCGCCAGCACGTGCGGATCCTTGGCAGCCTGACGCAGCAGGTCGACCACCGGGGTGAACGACTCGAACGGGTGCAGCAGCAGGATGTCCTGCTTGCTGATCACGCTGAAAATGTTCTCGCTGTTCTGCAGCAGTTTCGGAATCTGCGGGGTGAACGGCAGGTATTGCAACTCGCGCTGGCTGTCGAGGCCAGTGATGCTGAACAGCCGCGTCAGGTTCACCGGACCGTTGACCTGATACAACTCGCTCTCAGCCAGGTTGAACTGCTTGAGCAGGTAGTCGGACAGGTGTTTCGGGCAGGTATCAGCCACTTCCAGACGTACCGCATCGCCATAACGACGGGAGAACAGCTCGCCGCGCAAGGCACGGGCCAGGTCTTCTACATCTTCGGAATCCAGCGCCAGGTCGGCGTTCCGGGTCAGGCGGAACTGGTAGCAGCCCTTGACCTTCATCCCCTGGAACAGGTCATCGGCATGGGCGTGGATCATCGACGACAGGAACACGTAGTTGTCGCCTGCGCCGCCGACTTCTTCCGGCACCTTGATGATGCGCGGCAGCAGGCGTGGCGCCGGGATGATCGCCAGACCGGAATCGCGACCGAAGGCGTCGATACCTTCGAGTTCGACGATGAAGTTCAGGCTCTTGTTCACCAGCAACGGGAACGGGTGCGTCGGGTCGAGGCCGATCGGGGTGATGATCGGGGCGATCTCGTCGCGGAAATAGCGGCGGACCCAGGTTTTGAGCTTGGTCGTCCAATTGCGGCGACGGATGAAGCGGACCTGATGCTTTTCCAGCTCCGGCAACAGAATGTCATTGAGGATTGCGTACTGACGATCGACGTGACCGTGAACCAGCTCACTGATGCGAGCCAGGGCCTGGTGCGGTTGCAGACCATCGGCACCGGCCTGTTCACGGGCGAAAGTGATCTGCTTCTTCAGGCCGGCGACACGAATTTCGAAGAACTCGTCCAGGTTGCTGGAGAAGATCAGCAAAAACTTCAGCCGCTCCAGCAACGGGTAGGACTCGTCCAGCGCCTGCTCCAGCACGCGGATATTGAACTGCAGTTGCGAGAGCTCGCGGTGGATGTACAGGCTGCTGTCATCCAGACCGGGGATGGCCACCGCTGGCACTGGCGCAGCGGTCTCGACGACCGCCGCGGGCGGAGCCGGCTCCAGCTCCGGCGGGGTCTCGTCGACTTGCTCCACCACAGGTTGAGCGTCTTTTACGGCAACTTCAGTGAGCACTTCGGTATTCATCGAATGTTCCTGGGAGGGCTATTTTTGCTCTCGTAACAATTGAGCAGCACGAACGGCAAAGTACGTCAGGATGCCATCTGCCCCTGCACGTTTGAAAGCGGTCAGGGACTCGAGGATAACCCCTTCGCTCAACCAGCCATTCTGGATCGCCGCCATGTGCATGGCGTATTCGCCGCTGACTTGATAAACAAACGTCGGCACTTTGAATTCTTCTTTTACCCGGCACAGGATGTCCAGGTACGGCATGCCTGGCTTGACCATGACCATGTCTGCGCCTTCTGACAAGTCCGCCGCCACTTCGTGCAGGGCTTCGTTGCTGTTGGCCGGGTCCATCTGATAGGAGGCCTTGTTGGCCTTGCCCAGGTTCAGCGCCGAACCGACCGCATCGCGGAACGGGCCGTAATAAGCGCTGGCGTACTTGGCCGAGTAAGCCATGATTCGCACATTGACGTGACCGGCCACTTCGAGGGCTTCGCGGATCGCCTGGATGCGGCCGTCCATCATGTCCGAAGGCGCCACGACCTGTGCGCCGGCTTCGGCGTGGGACAGGGCTTGCCTGACCAGTGCGTCGACGGTGATGTCGTTCTGCACGTAGCCTACTTCATCAAGAATGCCGTCCTGGCCGTGGGTGGTGAACGGGTCCAGGGCGACGTCGGTGATCACGCCCAGCTCAGGGAATTGCGCACGCAGCGCACGGGTCGCGCGTTGGGCGATGCCTTCCGGGTTCCACGCTTCGGCGGCGTCCAGCGACTTGAGCTCCGAGGGTGTTACCGGGAACAGCGCCAGCGCCGGAATCCCCAGCTCGACCCACTTGGCCGCCTCTTCCAGCAACAGGTCAATGGTCAGGCGTTCGACACCCGGCATCGAGGCCACCGCTTCGCGACGGTTTTCACCGTCCAGCACGAATACCGGCAGGATCAGGTCATCGACGGTCAGGACATTTTCACGGACCAGACGACGCGAGAAGTCATCACGACGGTTGCGGCGCAGGCGGGTTGCGGGGAACAAACGGTTGGCGGGGGTAAAGCTCACGGCAGACTCCTGAGCCCGCAGACGTGCGAGCGTGACAGTTATAAGCGGCCATTATGACGAACGTATTACAGTTATGTGCACGCTGCGACAGGTAGCCGCATTCCATTGTCCTTGTAGGAAATGTTCACGTCGAGACACATTTGGACACTTTCCTGAATGTGTCCGAAGGGTTAGGCTGCGCGTTCATTTCGCCAGCACCCAGACAATGCTCCAACAATTCCTGCATGACTTCGGCTACTTTGCCCTCTTTCTAGGCACGTTCTTCGAAGGCGAAACCATTCTGGTACTCGCGGGCTTCCTCGCGTTCCGTGGATACATGGACATCAACCTGGTGGTGGTCGTGGCCTTCTTCGGCAGCTATGCCGGCGACCAACTGTGGTACTTCCTGGGACGCAAGCACGGTCGCAAGCTGCTGGCGCGCAAACCGCGCTGGCAAATGATGGGCGACCGGGCGCTGGAACACATTCGCAAGCATCCGGACATCTGGGTGCTGAGCTTCCGCTTCGTCTACGGTTTGCGCACGGTCATGCCGGTGGCCATTGGGCTGTCAGGCTATCCGCCGGGCCGTTACCTGCTGCTCAACGGAATTGGCGCGGCGATCTGGGCCGCCGCATTGGCGGCGGCCGCGTACCATTTCGGCGCCGTGCTCGAAGGCATGCTCGGCAGTGTGAAGAAGTACGAACTCTGGGTGCTCGGCGCCCTGCTGGTCCTGGGATTCGTGCTATGGCTGCGCCGGCGCTTCAAGAATGCCCGCCTGGCCAGGCAGGTCTACGCCGACGAGCAAGCCATGAAGGTCGAACGAACCAAAATCGAGGGTCCTACGACGCCAACCGAGTAATGCGATTTCTGCAACAGTAGAGACCGATTCCGCTCAACAGGCTGTAACTGAGCAGGCCGACCCAGCCCACCGCACTGGCCGGCCACAACCCCACCATCGGGGCCAGCCATACCAATGGCAGATTCGACGCCAGCCGCACCCACTCCAGCTTCAACGCCCACGGGCGATTCTCCAGGGCCACGCCCAGCACAAACAGACCGAACGCCACCGCCCCCCAACCCAACATAAGGGCGGCGACTGGCAGTTTCGGTTCAAGATTCATCAAGTAGCTGCCCAGCGCGATGTAGACGCAGAACTGCAGCAGGATATAAAGCTGCTGACGCCCGTCCAGCGGCACCTCGAATTTGCGGAACAAGGACAGGTCCGGCTTGTTCATCGGGTATTTGGCCGCCACGTCCGCCGGGCGCCAACCGGTGCGCATGAACCAGATCCGCAGCTTGTCCCAGGTGCTCTCAGCACGCCGCGCATCTGCCCACAATTGCGCGTAGAACTGCACGTTTGCCCACACAGGATTCCAGCTCGCCAGCGGCGTGGTCACGCCGAAGATTACCGGCTCGTTGTCGTCTTCTTCCTGGAACGAGCCGAACAGACGGTCCCAAATAATGAACACGCCGCCGTAGTTGCGATCCATGTAGAGAGCGTTCTGTGCATGGTGAGCCCGATGATTGGACGGCGTGACAAAGAACCATTCGAACCAGCCAAGCTTGGGAATGTGCCGGGTGTGCACCCAGAACTGGTAGAGCAGGTTGAGCGCCGCGACGCTGACGAACATCAGCAGCGGCACGCCGAACACGGCCATCGGCAGATAGAAGATCCAGCTCAGCAGGAATCCGGTACTGGTCTGGCGCAACGCCGTGGACAGGTTGTAGTCCTCACTCTGGTGATGCACCGAATGGGCGGCCCAGAGGATGTTGCGCTCGTGGCCCATGCGGTGCAGCCAGTAATAGCAGAAGTCATAGAAGACAAAGGCGAACACCCAGACCCACACACTGTCGACCGACAGTTCGAACAGCGCCAGGTACTTGAGGGCGAACGCGTAGGTCACCAGCCCCACGCCTTTGGTCAGCAGCCCCGTGGTGGTCGACAGCACGCCGGTGCTGATGCTGTTGATCGCGTCCGCCACCCGATAATTACTGACCCCGCGCCAACGGTCGGCCAGCAGTTCGACGGCGATCAGCACAAAGAAAAACGGCACCGCATACAGAATGAAGTCCATGACGCGCCCTGACCGGAATCTTGAGGACAGATGCTATGTGTAGTCGTGAATTAACCCTATGGCAACGAGTGACAAATTAGTGGACATTTAACGCCATGAATCTGGAGAAAAGCCCATGAGCAAAAAAGTTGCAGTGATCCTTTCCGGTTGTGGCGTGTACGACGGCGCCGAGCTCCACGAGAGCGTCATCACCCTGCTGCGTCTGGACCAGCGCGGTGCCCAGGTGCAGTGTTTCGCACCGAACATCGCGCAGTTGCATGTGATCAATCACCTGACCGGCGAAGAAATGCCTGAATCGCGCAACGTGCTGGTGGAGTCGGCACGGATAGCCCGGGGCAACATCAAGGATATCCGTGACGCGAACGTCGATGAGTTCGATGCGCTGATCGTGCCCGGCGGCTTCGGCTCGGCCAAGAACCTGTCCAACTTCGCCATCGAAGGCGCTGGCTGCACCGTTCAACCGGATGTCCTGGCATTGACCGAAGCCTTTGCCGAGGCCGGCAAGCCGGTGGGGTTGATGTGTATCTCCCCTGCCCTGGCGGCAAAGATCTACGGCCCTGGCGTGACCTGCACCATTGGCAATGACACCGACACCGCTGCCGCGATGAACAAGATGGGTGCCACCCATGCCGATTGCGCGGTCAGTGACATCGTCGAGGACAAGGCACGCAAACTGGTGAGCACACCGGCCTATATGCTGGCGCAATCGATCAGTGAAGCGGCATCGGGCATCAACAAGTTGGTGGACCGGGTACTGGAACTGACCCACGAAAACGATGCGTAAAAACAAGATCAAAAGATCGCAGCCTGCGGCAGCTCCTACAAGGGGACGGTGTATACCTGTAGGAGCTGCCGCAGGCTGCGATCTTTTCAGGCGTTGCGGGATAACCTGGTCAAAATCCGGTCCAGCGCATTAGCAAACGCCTGCTTCTCACGGTCGCCGAACGGCGCTGGCCCCCCACCCATTTGCCCCTGTTCACGCAAATCGGTGAACAGGTTGCGCACCGCCAACCGCTCCCCCATGTTCTGCGCATCAAACTCCTTGCCCCGCGGATCGAGCGCAGCCACGCCCTTCTTCACCAGACGGTCGGCCAATGGCACGTCGCTGCAGATCACCAGCTCACCGGGCACCGCGTGTTCCACCAGATAATCGTCCGCTGCATCCGGGCCGCTCGGCACCACGATCAGCTTGACCAGCGCCAGACCCGGCTTGATTTGCGGCTGCCCGGCCACCAGCACCACTTCGAACTGGCGCTTGAGGGCGAACTTCACCACCAGATCCTTGGCTGCCCGTGGGCAGGCGTCGGCATCGATCCACACACGCATCATGTTTTCCTCTATTGCCCGCGAATATGAGCGCAGCGAATGCCCTTTAAGAAACCTGCACCCGCTGCTTCTCAACCACCCGGCTACGGCCATACAACACGATGATTGCTGCAATCGCCACAGCCTGTGCACTCAGCGAATACGCATCGGCATGGATCCCCAACCATTCAAAGTCAAAGAACGGCACCGGTCGAGTGCCGAAGATCCCGGCTTCTTGCAGCGCTTTCACTCCATGCCCGGCAAACACCACCGACAAGGCGCACAAAAGACCGGCGTTGATGCTGAAGAACAGCGCCAGCGGCAGCTTCGCCGAACCGCGCAAAATCACCCAGGCCAGGCCGACCAGCAGCACCAGCGCCGTAGCCCCACCGGCCAGCACCGCGTTATGCCCCGCCGGACCTGCCTGCAACCACAGGGTTTCGTAGAACAGAATCACTTCGAACAGTTCGCGATACACCGAGAAAAACGCCAGGGTCGCAAAGCCGAAACGCCCACCGCCACCCACAAGGCTGGTCTTGATGTAATCCTGCCAGGCCGCCGCGTGACGACGGTCATGCATCCACACGCCCAGCCACAACACCATGACACTGGCAAACAACGCCGTCGCACCTTCCAGCAATTCGCGCTGCGAACCGCTGACGTCGATCACATAGGCTGCCAGCGCCCAGGTACCCAGTCCCGCCAAAAACGCCAACCCCCAACCGGCGTTGACGCTGCGTACCGCCGCCTGTTGACCCGTGTTGCGCAGGAAAGCCAGGATCGCCGCCAGCACCAGAATCGCTTCCAGACCTTCGCGCAGCAGAATCAGCAGGCCGGAAATGTAACTCAGCGACCAGCTCAAACCGTCGTTGCCCAGCAGGCCGGCCGATGCCTTCAACTTGGCCTTGGTCACGTCCAGGCGCTGCTCGACCTCGCTCACCGGCAGACCGTCCTGCAACGACTGACGGTAGGCCATCAGGGATTTTTCAGTGTCTTTACGCACGTTGGCGTCAATGTTATCCAGCGAGCTCTCAACCAGCTCGAAGCCTTCCAGATACGCCGCTACGGATAAGTCATAAGCCTGATCATGCTCACCGGTACGATACGCCGCGATGCTCTTGTCCAGAGTGGCTGCGGTGTAGTCGAGCAGTTGCGCCGGGCCACGCTTGACCTGCGGCGGTTGCGCCCGCTGGGCACGGAAGGTTGCGGTGGCTTGCGGGCCTTCGGCGGTCTGTACTTCGGCCGGGGTCTGACGAGCCAGGTCGGCGATGTTGTAGGTCTTTTCAGCCTTGGCCGTCGCCGGGTCAACACTGAAGCTGGCGATATAGGTGGCAAGGTCCCAACGCTGACGATCATCCAGTTGATCGGCAAAGGCCGGCATGTCAGTCCCCTCGACGCCCAGACCCAAGGTGCTGTAGATCGCGTAGAGGCTCTGTCGATCCAGCCGCTTGGTATCGCGCAGGTTGGACGGCGGTGGCTTCATCCCGACGCCCGCCGGGCCGTCGCCGGCCCCTGTATCGCCATGGCAGACCGAGCAATGCTGAGCGTACAACGGCGCGCCACGCGCCGGGTCCGGCGTAATGACCGGGGCCTGGCTGACTTCATAGGCCACAGCCAGCTTTGCACCGAGTTGCCGGGCCTGGCGAGTGACATCAGCACCGTCCTGACGGGCGCCGATGGAATTTCCCAGCGCGGTCAGGCTTTGCTCCAGCGCGGCTTTTTCCGGTTTGGCCGGCATGGCCGCAATCAGACTTCCCAGCGTCTTGACCGACTCTTGTTGCGCGCGAAATCCGGCCTGGTCCGTGATGCTGCCCGCCTGCACCGTGTCCGGGTAATCCGCGCCGATGTAATCGAGCAAGTGCAGCGCCTGCGGCGCACCTTCGGCGGGGGCGGCCAGCAGTTGAACGCTGCACGCCGCGAACAGCGGCAGCAACAGCCAGGCCAGCAAACGGGAGGGGGCAATCATGAATGAATCTCAATTTGAAAAACGAAGTTACATATTGTTAACGCCCAACGGGTTTCGCTCAAGCATTGTCGGGACTTCCGGTGAAATCACGGGCTCTCCAAGGTATTGATACACCAATGAAAAAGGCGACCTCATGGGTCGCCTTCCTGGATTTCTGCGGGTTTAGACCGCAGCTTTGCGCAGCGTCGCCATGAATGCTGCCGCACCGATGAACAGTCCGGCAAAGGTCCGATTCATGCGTTTTTGCTGTTTCGGTGTGCGCAGCAGACGCAACACCCTGGACGCCAGACCGGTGTAGCCGGCCATGACGATCAAGTCGACGCAGATCATGGTCACGCCGATCACCAGATACTGAATCAGCAGTGGAGCATGAGGATCGATGAACTGCGGCAACACCGCCAGCATGAACACCAGCGCCTTGGGGTTACTGATGTTCACCAGGAAACCACGGAACACCAGGGCCATCGGCTTGCCGATCTGACGCACCGCCGCGTCATCGCTCATATCGCTGGGCAGCGCACGCCATTGCTTGATCGCGAGGTAGACCAGGTACGCCACGCCAAACCATTTGATCGCAAGAAAGGCTGTGGCCGACGCCGTCAGAATCGCGCCCACACCGGCGCCGACGATGGCGATCTGCACTGCAAGGCCCAATTGCAGACCCAGGGCGTTCCAGTAGCCGCGCCAGAATCCGTATTGCAGACCGCTGGACATCGACGCAATGGCGCCGGCACCGGGGGACAGGCTGATCACCCAGCAGGCGGCAAAAAACGCCAGCCATGTTTCAAGCTCCATTGCACACCTCGACTCAGACTCGTGACAGATGTCTAAGCTAATGCGGCTTTGATTGGATGACTACCGATTTTTTACAGGACATGGCGACTGCTAACAGCCAAAAGCAAAGATCGCAGCCTTCGGCAGCTCCTACAGGGAAACGCATTCCAATGTAGGAGCTGCCGAAGGCTGCGATCTTTAGATCTTGAGCTGGCTTACTTTTCAAATCCGCTGGAAGGAAACACATCCGTCCCGCGCCAGCGCCGCACCGAACGCTGGAAGAACAAACTGTTGGGCACTTGCACCATGGCGCTGCCAGTGCCGAGTTCTTCGGCCTCGATCAGCGTGGTGTACAGCAGGTTGATCGCCACCACCCGGCCTTTGACGCCAGGCTTGTCGGTGGTGTCCACCAACTCGACCACATCACCGAGGCGGAACGGACCGACGGTAAAGATCAGAATCGCGCAGAGAAGATTGGAGAGTACGCTCCACATGGCGAAAAACGCCACCGCCGCGACCGCGACAAAACCGGATAGCGCGGTCCAGAGCACCGTGGCCGAAACCCCGAGGCGCTCCAGCACGAAAATCAACGCACTGCCCATGATCAGCCAGCGCAGGCCCCCGCGCAGCGGCATCAGCAACTGCGGCGGAAACGGGTAGCGCTCACCGAGACGAGTCAGGCATTTGGCAACAAAGCGCTGGGTGATGTAACCGGCGAGCAGGATCAGCAGGATTTGCACGCCGAGCCAGATCGGCTCGACCCACACCGCCGGCAGCGGCAGCTTGAAGGCGTCCATCAGGACAGTGCCTCCAGCTCCGCCTGCATGCCTTCCAGCAATTCCAGGGCTTCCATCCACGCGTCCTCCAGCTCCGCCTCACGCACCTTCAGCTTGGCCTGTTCGGCTAGCAGATCACGCAATTCGTTCTTACGTGCCGGTTCGTAGATGTCACTGTCGCCGAGACTGGCATCGATTTTCGCCAGCTTTTCGTGGAGCTTGCCCAGCTCGGCTTCGAGCTTGTCAGCCTCGCGCTTGTGCGGTGCCAGTTGCTGACGCAACGCAGCAGCGGCCTGACGCTGGGCTTTCTTGTCGGTCTTGTCCGGGTTGACCGGCGTGTTGCTGACCGGGGCGTTGCGCTGGCGATACTCCACCAGCCAGCGGGTGTAGTCCTCCAGATCGCCGTCGAACTCTTCGACTTTGCCGTCCGCCACCAGATAGAAATTGTCGGTGGTGCTTTTGAGCAAGTGACGATCGTGAGAGACCACCAGTACCGCACCACTGAATTCCTGCAGGGCCATGGTCAACGCCAGGCGCATTTCCAGGTCCAGGTGGTTGGTCGGTTCGTCGAGCAGCAACAGGTTCGGTCGGTCCCAGGCGATCAAGGCCAACGCCAGGCGCGCTTTCTCGCCACCGGAGAAATTCAGTACCGGTTCGTCGATTCGCGCGCCACGGAAGTCGAAACCGCCGAGGAAGTCGCGCAGGGTCTGTTCGCGCTCGGTCGGCGCCAGGCGCTGCAAGTGCAGCAAAGGGCTGGCCTTGGAATCCAGAGAATCGAGTTGATGCTGGGCGAAGTAACCGACCACGGTGTTCTCGCCACGGGTCAAGCGACCGGCCAATGGCGAGAGCTCACCGGCAAGGTTCTTGATCAGGGTCGATTTACCGGCACCGTTCGGGCCGAGCAGACCGATTCGCGCACCCGGGGTCAGTTGCAGCTTGACCTTCTCCAGCACGGCTTTGTCGCCGTAACCCAGGCGGGCATCGGACAGGTCGATCAGCGGGCTGGAAATCTTCTGCGATTCACGGAAGACAAAGTCGAACGGCGAATCGACGTGGGCAGCGGTCAGCTCTTCCATCCGCTCCAGTGCCTTGATCCGGCTCTGGGCCTGACGCGCCTTGGTGGCCTGGGCCTTGAAGCGGGCGATGTAGCTTTCCATGTGCGCACGTTGCACCTGCTGCTTCTCGTACGCCTGCTGTTGCTGGGCCAGGCGTTCGGCACGGGCACGCTCGAAGGCACTGTAGCCACCGCGGTACAGGGTGATCTTGCGCTGATCGACGTGGGCCACGTGATCGACCACGGCATCGAGGAAGTCGCGGTCGTGGGAAATCAGCATCAAGGTGCCGGGATAGCTCTTGAGCCATTCTTCGAGCCAGATGATGGCGTCGAGGTCCAGGTGGTTGGTTGGTTCGTCGAGCAGCAGCAGGTCCGATGGGCACATCAAGGCCTGTGCCAGGTTCAGACGCATCCGCCAGCCACCGGAGAAATCCCCGACCTGACGATCCATCTGCTCATTGGTGAACCCGAGACCGGCCAGCAACTTGCGCGCCCGGGCGTCGGCGGTGTAACCGTCGGCGCTGTCGAGTTCGGAGTGCAGGCGGGCCTGTGCGGCACCGTCATGGGCCGCTTCGGCTGCCGCCAGGTCGCGTTGCACCTGGCGCAGGCGCAGGTCGCCATCGAGCACGTAGTCGACCGCCAGGCGTTCGAGGGTGTCGACCTCCTGGCGCATGTGGGCGATACGCCAGTCGGCCGGCAGGAAGCAATCACCCGAGTCCGGGTGCAGCTCGCCCCGAAGCAAGGCGAACAGGCTCGATTTGCCGGCGCCGTTGGCACCGATGAGGCCGGCTTTGTGGCCGGCGTGCAGGGTCAGCTCGGCGTCTTCTAGCAGACGTTGCGGGCCACGCTGTAAAGTCAGGTTCTGAAGTCGAATCATAATGGCGGCGGAGTCTACCAGCTTCGCTCGCAACTGGCGCGAGTAGCACTATGTCCTCTGACCTGTGGAGTTTTTCCCTTAGTACTTATGCCCAGCCCGGCGTTGAACCCGCATGCCTGCAATTGCAGTCGGCGGGCATCAATGTGTGCTTGCTACTCTGCGGACTGTGGCTGGGAGAACGTGGCGTCGCCTTTAACGAACACCGATTGCAGCAACTGCGTAGCGTGGCCGAGCCGTGGGACGCAGACGTGGTGCGACCGCTGCGAGCCTTGCGGGTGAATTGGAAAGTCGTTGCCGCCGACGATGGCGAACTGAATGCTTTGCGCGAGCAAGTGAAGGCACTCGAACTGGAAGCCGAGCGACATCTGTTGGTACGACTGGAACGATCGGCGTTGAGTTGGCCGCAAGGTGAGGCGACCGATCTATCGGCCTGGCTCAATGGTGTGGCGGCAGGCGCCGCCCACCTGGACCGCGACGCGCTGCATCAGCTGCGCGTCGCGGTAACCGGCACTTAGGAAGCGCTGGTTGGGGTGGTTGCTGCGATCGATGCGGCGGCCGGCGTTGGCGCTGGCGTGGCTGTCGAGGTGGCTGCTGCTAAAGCAGACGTTGCTGCCGGAGCCGGGTTGGCTGGCTTGGCAACTGGCGCGGCGGCCGGCTTGGCGGCAACAGGTTTTTTCACTGCTGGTTTTGCAGCTGGCTTCGCCGCCGCTGGCTTGGCAGCGGGTTTGGCGGTGGCCGGTTTGGCAGTGGCCGGTTTGGCAGCAGCGGCAGGTTTAGCCGCAGCAGGTTTGGCTGCCGGTTTAGCGGCCGACTTGGCCGCTGCTTTTACAGCGGGTTTGGCCGCAGTTTTCGCAGCAGGTTTTGCAGCGGTTTTAGCCGCGACAGATTTGGCGGCCGGCTTCCCAGCAGGCTTCGCTGCTGCAGTTCTGGCTGCGGGTTTTGCTGCTGGTTTTGCTGCGGGTTTAGCGGCCGTTTTTGCAGCTGGTTTTGCAGCCGCGGTTTTCGCCACGGCGGGTTTGACAGCAGCAGTTCTTGCAGCACTAGATTTGGCTGCGGCAGGCTTGGCTGGCGTCGTTTTAACAGCCGGTTTCGCAGCGCTGGCAGCGACTGCTTTTCTCGCTGCTGGTTTGGCTGCGGCTTTCACCGGTGCTTTGGCGGCCGGCTTGGCCGGTGCTTTTGCAGCAACCGGTTTGGCAGCGGCTTTCTTCGCAGGTGCCGCAGCAGGTTTGGCTGCACGCAGGGACAACGCCTTGCCGACAGCCTCTTGTACACGACCGACGCCCTGGGCCAGTTTCAGGCTTTCCTGGGCATCGCGCTTGAGTTGCAGAATGTAGCCGCGGGTTTCCGATTGACGATCCTTGAGGGCATCGAGCAGCTCTTCAAGGTCGGCCACTGCGTCCTTGGCCTTGGCTTGTGCCTTGGCTTTTCCGGCCGCCGCAGCGTCCTGCAATTTGGTGCGGGACTTGTGCAGTTTTTCTTGCGCTTTTCCGCGCTGCTTTTCCAGTTTGGCGAGCAGTTTTTCAGCATCAGCCAAGGCTTCGGAACAAGCGGTTTCCAGGTGCTCGAGCAGGCTGCCCGAGAGTTGTTGGAGCAGGTGCAATGGAGTGTTTACTGGCTTCTTGGTGGCCGACATGGTTTACCTCCTGGCTGAAGTGAGTGCGGCTCATACTAGACCTCTGCTGCAACCGCCGCTAGGGCATGTTGACACTATCGAAAGCCCCGCGTTGCAAAGGATCGAAAAACTTCTGCCGCGACGCAAAAGCAGTTCACCGTTGCGCGCATTCTCACTGGCATAATCGCCCGCAATTCAGGTCGGAGAGTGCCCATGTCGCGCTACCTTTTTTTATCGCTGTGCGTGTTTTTTTCGGCGGCCCAAG
The DNA here is from genome assembly GCF_056402295.1 of Pseudomonas sp. P4_B3. NCBI lineage: Bacteria > Pseudomonadati > Pseudomonadota > Gammaproteobacteria > Pseudomonadales > Pseudomonadaceae > Pseudomonas > Pseudomonas sp. P4_B3. The sequence goes on along the minus strand of NZ_JBFUHR010000001.1, from coordinate 292,796 downwards.
CCGCCGCGACAACACAGGAAAATGAAGCCCGCGATCTCGCTTACAGCCTGGGTGCGAGCCTTGGCGAACGCTTGCGCCAGGAGGCTCCCGACCTGCAACTCCAGGCGCTGGTCGAAGGATTGCAGCAGGCCTATCAGGGCAAACCGCTGGCGCTGAAGGACGAGCAGATCCGGCAGATATTGACCGAACATGAAGCCCGGATCGCCATGCAGTCAGCCGAGCCGCAAAGCGAAATGGCGCTGGAAAAGGAACAGCGTTTTCTCGCCACAGAAAAGACCAAGCCCGGCGTGCGCGAACTGGCTGATGGCGTGTTGCTGAAGGAGTTGACGCCAGGCACTGGTGCCAAGGCCGGACCGAATGGCAAAGTGCAGGTGCTGTACATCGGTCGCTTGCCCGATGGCACGGTGTTCGATCAGAACAGCCAGCCACAATGGTTCAGTCTCGACAGCGTGATCGCCGGATGGCGCAGTGCATTGCAAAACATGCCGGTCGGGGCGAAATGGCGACTGGTGATTCCGTCGGCCCAAGCCTATGGCGCCGACGGTGCCGGCGACGTGATCGCACCGTTCACTCCATTGGTGTTCGAAGTCGAATTGCGCGGTGCAACCAGCTGACAGCGGAAATGAAAAACGGCGTGCCTTGGCACGCCGTTTCGGGGTCTTGCAGGAAGTGCTTCAGGCCTGAACCGAATCGGCTTCCTTGTGGGCTGTGTGCAGCACTTCGATCAGGCAGTCTTCCAGTTCGAAGCGTTCGTGCAACAGGCTACCCAGTTCCTTGAACTTCTGCGCAACGCATTTGCCTTCGTCGCAAAGGTCATTGAACGCAAGCAGCTTTTCAGTGATGACATCGATGCGCGGGTAGATGGTCTCGGCGAGCTCCAGCCCACGCTTGTCGTTGAAGGCCTTGGCCTCCCCCGTCAGCTGTTCGTAGATCTCGAAATGCCCGGCCGATACATAATCGACCAACACGCCGCAGAACTCCTGCAATGGCTTGCGATTCGTGGACAGTGCCTCTGGATCGGCACCGAGCTTGTCGTATGCATCGATCAGCTCTTCGCGCTCCTGCAACCAGCGATCGATCAGCAGGTGCACTCCACCCCAGCGTTCCTGAGCATTCTGACAACTTTCGAGCATGGTGATCTCTCTTCCCTTGTGGGTCAGCTGCTCAATGCCCGTCGCCCTCTTGTTACGTCGGGGGCGATTTCAGGCAGAGCGTCATCGAGCAACATAATTCCAATGACACGTGCGGGCCAGATTATGCCCGCACGACACTGGCTTCAAGGTACGCAGGCGATAAAGTTCATACAAGTGTTTAATCGCCCGCAAAGGCCCGGTGCGACGACTCGCCGCTAAGTGGTCGCTGATAGCTGGTCCAGACCAGTCGCAACGACTGGTAAACGGCCAGAATCATCATCGCGACGAAGAACAGCAGGCTCCACTCGGTGAGACTCAGATCGAACAGCGTCCAGGAAATTTCCACACAATCGGCAGCGCCCTTGAACATTTGTTGTACGACGGATAGCCACGGAGAACTGGCCAACAGGTCCTCCAGATGGGTCGAGCACTCTGCTGCCTGTTCCGTCGGAAGGCTTTGCAGCAGGACCTGTCGCCACGCCGTGACAGTGCCGGCGAGGCTGCAACAAAGACTGAGCAGCCAATACAGAACGTTTCCGATGCGACCGGGGCCATGGACCGAAGCCAACAGGCAGACACCGGCAAAGAGCGCCATGCAAAACCGTTGCAACAGACACAATCCACAAGGCCGCAGGCCGACTGCATATTCCAGGTAGTAGGAAACGCCCATCGCCAGAGCGCCCGCAATGAAAGCCATGAAAAACAAGGAGCGTGAGCAGGCCAAAGACATGGCTTTTCCGTAAAAGTAGTGACAGACCATTACGGTAGAGGAAAGCGCGACGGCCTTACAAGGCAAGTGCCCACAGACACTTCAGCACAGGCGTAGGGAAATCCCGACGCAGGCGAGAGGATAAAATGTAGTCCTCTGTAGGACTTTGCCTGCGACGAGATGCGGCAACTGAATTTCAACTATTCATCGCACTGCGGCGAGGGCGATCACTCCTTCGCCGCAGGTCATCGCTCAGACGCCGAAACCTGGCGCCAGCGAACGGGTCAAGCGCGGACTGGCACTGGCAGAGGGGCCGCGAGCAAGCGTTCATCCAATAACCCCAGGCCTTCCTGAAACAGCTGGTTGCTGCGCTCGGTATCGCCCATTTGCGCCAGCAAGCGTGCCAGTTCCGCACAGGCTTCCGGATTGCGTTGTACACGCAGGCTGTTTTCCAGATAGTCCCGGGCCTTGCCCCACAAACTGTTTTGCAGGCATAGACGCCCCAGTGTCAGTAGCAGGCCCGGATCGGCCGGATGGTCCTTGAGCCAGCCTTCGGCGGCCTGCAACTGGCGGGCCGGATCATTGCCGCGAACCAGTCCGTAGAGTCGTGCCAGATGACTGTCGTAACTGCGTTTGAGAGCAGTACGCAGCACTTCTTCGGCCTCGACCTGAGCCCCCAATTGACGCAGTTGTTCGGCATACGCGAGCACCAGTTGCGGCTCCTGACGCTGTGCCGAGGTCAATTGTTGCCAGGCACGTTCAAGCGATTGCTGCCCCTCCGTTCCGTTTTCTTCCCGTTGCGCTGCCAGAGACAGGTTCGCCCCCCAGGCCCGACGCTCCAGCTCGGCGAGCTCGGCCGCCGGCAGGATTTTGTCTTTGCGCAGCTCCGGCAGCAGGCGAATCACTGCCGACCAGTCACCACGCTGCTCAAGCAAGCGCTGCAACTGCCGCAGGGTCTGTGCGTTATGAGGATGGCGTTCACGCATGGCTTGCAGGGTGGCGAGTGCACCTTCGGTATCACCGCGATCGGTCTGCAACTGAGCGTGGCTCAAGGCGATAGCCAACTCGGCCTGAGGCTGACGCTCCAGGGCGCGCTCCAGCAAGTTGTCGCTTTCTTCGTAATGGCCTTGTTCGTTCGCGGCACGGGCCGCACCGAGGTAGTAAAGCAGCGGCTGGCGCTCGGCTTCGGCGGCCCGATGCAAGTGACGTTGCGCACTGGCCCAGCGACCCTCGGCCAGGTCCAGTTGACCGTGCTCGATCGCCACCTGCACCCGACGACTGCGGTTACGCCGAGACCACGGGTTGACCACGCCACTGGATGTCATCACCAGTTCGACCAGCGATTTGACGCCCCAGATCACCAGCCAGAGCACAGCCACCAGCGCCAAAGTAGCCCACAGGCTCGACTCGTAGCGGAAGGTCTTGTAGGCAATCAGCACGTAACCGGAGTGTTCGGCAATCGCCAGCCCCAGCGCAGCGGCAGCGGCGATCACGAGGAACACGATCACATAGAGGCGTTTCATGGCGTGGCCTCCGGCGCGGTGTTCGCGGCAGGCCTGGCCAGTGGCTTGACCGAGTCTTCGGCATTGACGTTGCGCCGCTCCAGATACCCCTGCACCGAGCTCAGGGTGCCGGTCATGTCCGGAGTGACTACGGTGACAGGTTGCTTGCTCAACTCGGCCACCTGCTCAAGCATCACTTTGCTTTGTGCGTTGTCCGGGTTGAAGTTGCCCTTGAGGATGTCCCGCGCTTCGTCCAGCACCTGGGAGTAAACCGCCGCCTGGCCATTGAGTGCGGCCCACTGCGCTTGCTCCAGCGCCAGGCTCAGGGCCAGGCGTACCTGACTCAGGCTCTGGCCGGCCAGCAATGGGCGAACGTTTTTGTCGGCACTGAAATCGATACGGATGTAGCGGGAAATCTGATCCCACCATTGCGCCCAGCGGCTGGCACCGTCGCCATCGGCGGTCAGGCCCAGCAACGAATCGCCACGGTCCTTGTACTCCGGCGCCAGCTCGGTGAGGCTGGCCACTTGATCGCGCAGCGCGCCCAGACGCAGAAACAGCCCGGTGCGATCCGGTTGTTCGGTACTGCGCAAGGCAATCAGGGTCTTGGCCACCTGCTCGCGAGCGGCAAAAGAGCCTGGGTCGTTCTGCTCGCGCAGTATCTCATCGGCACCCTGGACCAGTGCCTGGGCGCTGCTGATGTCCTGCAAGGCCGACAGTCGCAGGCTGGCCAGACGCAGCAGGTGCTCGGCCTCGGCCAGACGCCAGTCCTTGCGACTGGCGCCGAGTACGGTTTCCAGCCGTTGGTTCAGCCGCTGCTGATCACCTTGCAGCTGAATCACCAGACGGCTACGTGCTTCCAGTTCATCGGCGGGAGGTAATTGCGCCAGGCGTGCGCTCAGGCGCTCCTCATTGAGCTTGAGGTTTTGCGCCTGGTCATTCAGCACCTGCATCTGGCTCAGTTGCTGCTGATTATTGGCTTGCAGGTGACGCACCTGCCAGACACCCCAACCGCCCACCGCGACACCGGCCGCTCCCAACAGCAGCGCAATGATTGCCAGACCATTGCCTCGACGCTGCTCGGCAGCAGGTGGCGGCGGCGGTATTTCATCAACAGGTGCATCAACAGGTGCATCAAGCACCAGTCGCGAGTCATCTTTAGGCAAGGCTGTTTCGCTCACGTATCCATCCTTTGCATTAGAAAACGGGTACGGGATGCTCCCGTAACGCCGTCAGCAAGGCCGCGGCACTCGCACCGCGACAATCCACAACTGTTTTGGCCCCGGCGGCACGCGCCAGCTCGGCAACCCTGGGGCTTGGTACAAACAACGGCAACTGCGCCAACTGCGGCCAGGCGTCGCCGGCCAATTGATGCAGGTGCTCAAAACCTTGTCCACTGCTGACCACCAGCCCGTTCAGGCGTTCCGCCTGGATCCGTTGCGGCAGTAGTGTCGGCGGGTAAATCGGTAATGCCCGGCGGTACAGCTCCAGATACTCGACACTAGCACCAAGCTCACGCAAACGCTCAGCCAGCAACTCGCGCCCGCCCTCCCCGCGCAGGATCAGCACTCGCGCATCGGGTTGTGCGATAGCCTCGCGCAGTCGGGAAAGTTCGAGCAAGGCTTCACTGTCATCGCCCTCTGCCGGGAAGCTCACGTCCAACCCGTGATCCTCGAGGATCTGCGCAGTCGCCGCGCCGACGCTGAACCACTTCACACCGGGCGGTGTTGGCCAATACCGCTCGAGCAGTTCGACGCCGATCCGGGCGGCCGGCTTGCTGACCACGATGACGGCGCAGAACTGATCCAGCGCCAGAATCACCTGGCGCATTGTGTCAGTGGCCGCAATGGGCATGATGTCCAAAAGCGGCAGACTGTTACTGAATATCCCCTGCTCGGCCAAAAGACTGCTCAGCGCCGCCGACTCATCGGCGGGACGCGTCAGCAGCAAGCGCCAGCCGATCACTCGTGACCAGCCTCGCCATAGACCGCTTTGAGTATGGCGTCGGCACCCTGGCTGAGAAGGTCTTCGGCCACTCGCACTCCCAGCGCTTCGGCATCGCCGCGAGGAGCGCGGGCCTCTGCGCTGAGCAGCAGACCACCCTTTGGATCGCCCACCAGCCCGCGCAACCACACCTGCTCACCTTCCAGCACGGCGTAGCAGGCAATCGGCACCTGGCAGCCACCATTGAGGTGCTTGTTGAGAGAGCGTTCGGCGGTCACGCGGGTGGCGGTGTCCTGGTGATGCAGGGGCGCCAGCAGAGCGTGGATTTCACGGTCGGCGCTGCGGCATTCGATACCCACCGCGCCCTGGCCACCGGCTGGAAGGCTGTCGTCGACGCTGATGGCCGAGGTAATGCGATCTTCAAATCCCAGGCGTATCAGGCCGGCAGCGGCGAGGATGATGGCGTCGTATTCGCCGGCATCGAGCTTGGCCAGGCGAGTGTTGACGTTGCCGCGCAGGAAGCGGATTTCCAGGTCCGGGCGACGGGTCAGCAATTGAGCCTGGCGGCGCAGGCTGGAGGTGCCGACGATGCTGCCATGGGGCAACTCATCGAGACTGGTGTAGGTGTTGGAAACGAAGGCGTCGCGCGGGTCTTCCCTTTCGCAAATGCAGAACAGGCCAAGGCCTTCGGGGAAGTCCATCGGCACGTCCTTCATGGAGTGCACGGCGATGTCTGCTTCATTGTCCAATAGAGCGGTTTCGAGTTCCTTGACGAACAGGCCCTTGCCGCCGATTTTCGACAGCGGTGAGTCAAGCAGCTTGTCACCACGACTGACCATGGGGACGAGTGTCACCAGCAGGCCCGGATGAGCCGCTTCAAGACGGGCTTTGACGAATTCGGCCTGCCACAGGGCGAGAGCGCTTTTGCGGGTGGCGATGCGGATCTGGCGAGAGGACATGGATCAATCCGTACTGAATAGATACGGCGGATAATAACAGCTCAGCCAAATCCACTTTGACTTGTATCAGATACTACTCGGCCTCCCTGGCCCCGGATGTCCGGCAATCGGGTGTGAAATTCGCCTGCGAACAGCTGTTTAAAGCTGTTGCATCATCTTGCGCACGCCAGCCACATGACGCCGGCTGACGATCAGCGCATCACCATTGAGGCCTTTGAGGAACAGCTGAAAATGCCCCAGGGGTGTGCGTTGCAGTCGCTCGATACGCTCGCGGGCGACCAGCGCATTGCGATGGATACGCACGAAACGGTCACCGAATTCGTCTTCGAGGGCCTTGAGCGGCTCATCGAGTAGCACTTCGCCGCCTTCGTGGCGCAAGGTCACGTATTTGTGGTCGGCAATGAAATACACCACCTGATCCAGCGGAATCAGCTCGATCCCTTTACGGGTTCGGGCGCTGATATGGCTGCGCGGTCCGTTGCCGCTTTCGGCAGCAGGGCGGGTCAGGGCGGCGAGCTGGGCACGATTGGGGCGCTCGGCTCTCTTTAATGCGTCATGTAATTGTTCAGTTCTCACAGGTTTCACCAGATAGCCTACGGCGCTGGCCTGTAAGGCTTCCACGGCAAATTCATCGGGCCCGGCGCAGAACACCACGGCGGGAGGGGTTTCGCGTTCGCACAACCGCGCAGCCACTTGCAGGCCATCCAGGCCGGGCATGCGGATATCAAGCAGCACGATATCCGGTTTGTGGCTGTCGATCAGTGCCAACGCCTCTTCGCCATTCGTGGCACTAGGCTCCAGGACACTGTATCCCTCGAGTTCGCCAACCATTCGGCTCAGGCGCTCGCGGGCCAAGGGTTCGTCATCAACGATCAGGACATTCATATTGCGCTGGATTCCTGCGTGAGTCTCGCACAAGGATAGCGTAGACAGGTGAAGTGACGTCCGTCACCGCGATCCACGCTAAGACTAGCGCGAGCGTCAAAAAGTGCCGCTGGTCCGGCGGCTAAATTTTCATCTGCCGGGCGATTGGCGGCCCAGGCCCGCATTGGCGACACGTCGCCACAGGGTTTGCTGTTACGCAATCTGAACACTCCCCTCTTTTTATAATCAGCGGCTGCAACGAAAAGTGCGCTGATCCTACTGTCCAACTGTAGACGGTTGCCGGGACGATACAGCTCAATTGGAAAATATCGTTCCGCAAAAATGCGCGGGGCTTACCCAAGCCTGGACTCGTCCCCCCAAAAAAACCTGTCGACCAGTGTCAGCGACAGGATTGGCAACCCTGTTATTATCCGCGTCAGCGTTCCACGCCTTCCTACTTCAAGCCGATACGAGCGAATTCATGAGCACTGACAAGACCAATCAGTCCTGGGGCGGCCGCTTCAGTGAACCCGTCGACGCCTTCGTCGCCCGCTTCACCGCCTCCGTCACCTTCGACCAGCGCCTGTATCGCCACGACATCATGGGCTCGATTGCCCACGCCACCATGCTGGCCAAGGTCGGCGTGCTGACCGATGCCGAGCGCGACAGCATCATCGATGGCCTGAAGACCATCCAGGGTGAAATCGAGGCCGGCCAGTTCGACTGGCGCATCGACCTCGAAGACGTCCACATGAACATCGAGGCGCGGCTGACCGACCGCATCGGCGTGACCGGTAAAAAACTGCACACCGGCCGCAGCCGTAACGATCAGGTCGCTACCGACATCCGCCTGTGGCTGCGTGACGAAATCGACCTGATCCTGGCCGAAATCACCCGCCTGCAAAATGGCCTGCTGGAGCAAGCCGAGCGCGAAGCCGCCAGCATCATGCCGGGGTTCACCCACCTGCAGACTGCACAGCCGGTGACGTTCGGGCACCACATGCTGGCCTGGTTCGAAATGCTCAGCCGCGACTACGAGCGCCTGGTCGACTGCCGCAAGCGCACCAACCGCATGCCGCTGGGCAGCGCCGCGCTGGCCGGCACTACCTATCCGATCGATCGTGAATACACCGCTCAACTGCTGGGTTTCGACGCGGTAGGCGGCAATTCGCTGGATAACGTCTCCGATCGCGATTTCGCCATCGAATTCTGCTCGGCCGCCAGCATCGCGATGATGCACCTGTCGCGCTTCTCCGAAGAGTTGGTGCTGTGGACCAGTGCGCAGTTCCAGTTCATCGATCTGCCGGACCGTTTCTGCACCGGCAGCTCGATCATGCCGCAAAAGAAAAACCCGGACGTACCGGAGCTCGTGCGTGGCAAGACCGGTCGCGTATTCGGCGCGCTGATGGGCCTGTTGACCCTGATGAAAGGCCAGCCTCTGGCCTACAACAAGGACAACCAGGAAGACAAGGAACCGCTGTTCGACGCCGCCGATACCCTGCGCGACTCGCTGCGGGCCTTTGCCGACATGGTTCCGGCGATCAAGCCCAAGCACGCGATGATGCGCGAAGCGGCCCTGCGCGGGTTCTCCACCGCCACCGACCTGGCCGACTACCTGGTGCGTCGCGGCCTGCCATTCCGTGATTGCCACGAAATCGTCGGTCATGCCGTGAAGTACGGCGTGGACAGCGGCAAGGACCTGGCGGAAATGAGCCTGGAAGAGCTGCGCAAGTTCAGCGACCAGATCGATCAGGACGTGTTCGCCGTGCTGACCCTCGAAGGCTCGGTCAATGCCCGTAACCACATCGGCGGTACTGCGCCGGCGCAGGTGAAGGCTGCTGTAGTGCGCGGCCAGGCACTTCTGGCCAGTCGCTAAATCGTCAAATGCATCGCGAGCAGGCTCGCTCCCACACTGGATAGTGTTCGCACATCCAACCCTGTGGGAGCGAGCCGGCTCCGGGCGGCGTTCCGACGATGACTGACTTCAAAACCCCGCAGAACTACTTCTTGGCAGCAATCATCGCCATGAACGCCGGCATCGCCGCTTCCCTGTCCGCCGCCACTCGCTGAACGTTCGGGTTTTCCCCCAACCGCTGCAACAGCGCCTTGGCCGCCGGCAGCTCGGCCAACAGATCGATGTCAAACAACTTCTTGGCGACCCCACACGCCAGCGGCACGCTGAACAGGAAATACAGATCCGCCACGCTCAAGCTGTCGCCAGCCACGTAAGGGCTGAATTTGCCGTGCCGGCCCAGGGCTGCCATCCCCAACAACAGTTCGGCCTTGGTTTTTTCCTTGATCGCTTCCGGTACGGTCATGCCGAAGAATGCTTCGCCGTAACAGGCCCGCCCCGGCAATTCGATATACAGCTCGATCTCTTTGGCCAGTGCCAGCACCTGCGCGCGTTCGAACGGATCGCTCGGTAGCAGCGGCGTGCCGTTCTGACTTTGCTCGATGTATTCGAGGATCACGCTGGTTTCATTGATGAAGCCCTGTTCTACGTGCAACACCGGGACCTTTCCGCGGGGGCTGATTGCCAGTGCCTCGGGGCTGGTGCCGGCGTAAAACGGCACTTCTTCGAAGGGCAGTCCTTTTTCCAGCAGCGCCAGTTTGACCATGTTGTAGTAGTTACTGACGGAGAATCCATAAAGCTTGATCATCACAAAGCCTCCAGACCATGCGGGGTGGGCAGTGCCTGTTTATAGAACGCTGCCGGGATTCTTGCCAGCAGCATCACGCCGCCGAATGCGGGTAAACTGGCCGCCTTTCCCTGAGGAGCCTGCCATGAGCGAGCTGAACGATATCGACAACGACGAAGAAGAGTTCGCCGAAAGTACCCTGATCCAGGCCATCGAAAACCAGATCGAAAGCGACAACCCGCCAGCGGCCAAGGCGACGTTCAACAAGCTGACGCTGGTGGGTTACGAGCGGGAAGAAATCCTCAACTTGATGGCTCACGTTTTGGCGGTAGAAATCGACGCGATCCTCGAAGAAGACCGCGCGTTCAACACCGAATGGTATGAAGCGGCGTTGCGCGCGCTGCCTGAGCTGCCGCCGGAAAAGCAGTAAGATCAAAAGATCGCAGCCTTCGGCAGCTCCTACGTGGATCGCATTCCAGGTAGGAGCTGCCGAAGGCTGCGATCTTTTTTATGCGGTCTACACTGGAAACACCCCGCCGCCCCACCACTCGCCGAGGAATGCTTCCCGAGGCAAAAAATCTCTGCCGCCAGCACTGGACATGCCGGACAAGCGGGTTCACCTTAGGGGCGCTGTCGTCCAATTCCTAGAAAGTCTGGAGTCCTTATGTCGCTTACCCCTGAGTTGGTTGCCGAACTGGAAGTCCTCGCACTCTTCAACCTGGACAGTTCCCAGGAAGGTCTGAAAATTCATCAGACCGCTGCCCCGAAACACATTGCCGCCGCCAAACGCCTCTTTGAAAAAGAACTGACCGACCAGCCTGATGGCGGTTACCTGACCAGCCTGGGTCGTGACGCCGCGCAAAATGTGCAATCCGTGCTGACCATTCTTAACGCCGAAGTAACAGCCTGAATTCTGCCGCATCGCCCACGGAGACCCCGATCCAGGGATTTCCGCGGGCACATTCCCCTGATTTCCGTCTCCAGCCGATAGAATTCTGACACCAGAAAAAATCAGCTTAAAGGTCCTCGCCTCAAGACGCTAAACTGCCCCTCATCCGAAGAGCCCCACGTCCGAGCCCTGCGAGCCGGTTTGAGCTGACATGACCCGCAACCATGAAATCCGCCCCGATCTGGACGAGGGAATCGACCGCAAGGTTCTCAGCCAGCTGCGCGCACGCTTTCTGAAACTCAACGAAGGACGCATGGCTCGCGCCATGGAAGGGTTGTCGACCCGCCAGCAAGAGGTCCTGACCTTGCTGCCGCTGTTTTTCCACGTGAACCATCCGCTGTTGCCCGGCTACGTTTGCGGCAGTACGCCGGCCGGGCTGTCGAATTTCGAACCGGATGCCAATGTCCTCGCTGAAGCCCAGCGCCTGACCCGATCGTTTTCCTACAAACCGCGCCACGGCAGCAACCCGCCCCGGCCGATTCACGGACTGTTCCTGATGGGCAGCCTCGGCACCCTGGCTCAGGCCGACCAGAGCGACATGGATGTGTGGGTCTGCCATGGGCCGGACCTGACCGAGAACGAACTCGCCGAACTGCACAAAAAATGCCAGTTGCTGGAAGTCTGGGCCGCCAGCCAGGGTGCCGAGGCGCACTTCTTTCTGATCGACCCGACCCGTTTCGTCCGGGGCGAGCGCGATACCCAGCTGAGTTCGGAAGATTGCGGCACCACCCAGCACTACCTGTTGCTGGACGAGTTTTACCGCACCGCGATCTGGCTGGCCGGACGTACACCGATCTGGTGGCTGGTGCCGGTCTACGAAGAGTCGAGCTACGACCGATACACCCATACCTTGATCTCCAAACGCTTCATCCGCGCCGATGAAACCCTCGACCTCGGCAACCTGGCCTTCATCCCGCCCGGTGAATTTATCGGCGCCGGGCTCTGGCAGTTATTCAAGGGCATCGAGTCACCCTACAAATCGGTACTCAAGCTGTTGCTGACCGAGGTTTACGCCAGTGAACACCCAAGGGTCCATTGCCTGAGCCTGCGCTTCAAACAAGCGGTATTCGCCAACCGGCTCGACCTCGACGAGCTGGACCCGTATGTCGTGGTGTACCGGCGCATCGAGGAATACCTGGTCGCCCGCAACGAACCGGAAAGGCTGGAGCTGGTGCGTCGCGCGCTGTACCTGAAGGTCAATCGCAAACTGACCGGCAGCAGCCGCACCCAGAGCTGGCAACGCTCTTTGCTCGAGCGCCTGGCCCGCGAATGGCACTGGGACCAGCGCCAACTGGCCCTGCTCGATAGCCGCAGTCAGTGGAAAATCCGCCAGGTCAGCTCCGAGCGGCGGGCGCTGGTCAATGAACTGAACTACAGCTACCGCTTTCTCACACAGTTTGCCCGTCACGAACAAACGGTCAGCCGCATCAACAAGCGCGACCTGAGTGTCCTCGGCCGTCGCCTGTACGCCGCGTTCGAGCGCAAGGCCGGCAAAGTCGAGTTCATCAACCCCGGTATCGCCCCGGACCTGGCTGAAGACACCCTGACGCTGGTGCACGCACCGAAGAGGAAAGAACCGGGGCAAAGCCAGTGGGGCTTGTACAACGGCAACCTGACGGCGCTGGAGTGGGAACATTTCGCGCCGATCAAACGCAGCCGCCACTTGCTGGAACTGTTGACCTGGTGCCACCGCAATGGCGTGATCGACAGCAGTACCCGCCTGGCCTTACACCCCGGCACCAGCGACTTGAGCGAATTCGAACTGTTCAACTTGCTCCGCAGCCTGCAACAGACCATCGCCCTGCCCTTGCCCACCGTCGCCGAAGAACCGCTGCTGCGCGCCAGCGTGCCGAGTGAAGTGCTGATTCTGGTAAATGTCGGCATCGATCCGCTCAAGCACCATCGCGACCTGAACATCCTGATGACCACCGAGCGCACCGATTCCCTGAGCTACGCCGGTGTCCGGGAAAACCTGGTGCTGACCCTGGACCAGGTCACACTCAACAGCTGGAATGAAGTGCTGGTCGGTCGCTACGACGGCCCCCACGCCCTGCTCGACTGCATCCGCGATTACCTCAACAACCTGCCGGCCGGGCCACATCAGCCGAAGCTGCGGGTACGTTGCTTCTGCCATAACCGCGCGCAGTTCATTGCCCAACGGGTGGAGGAAATCCTCGATACCGCGCAGAACCTGCTGTTGAGCCGGCTCAATCATCGCTACCTGATCCAGGTCCAGCAGCACTACCACGTGCTGGAGTTGGTGCCCGGCCAGGTCCAGCACATCGCGCTGGCCACTCTACCGGCGCTGATCGATTACCTGGGCGAGGAAATGGCCAGCTACAGCCCGTTGCACCTGGATCCGAAGGCACTGGAAGACCACGACCTCGCGCTGTTCCTGCCGACGGGCCAGCCGGACTGCATACAAGTGTTCTATCGGGTCAACGAAAATCAGGCCGATCTGTACGTGCTCGATGAGTTCAATGCCCTGTGGCAGCAACGCCTGCCCTGGCACAACGAGCAAAGCCTGCTGGTGCCGCTGCAACGTTTCCTGCAATCGATCCAGCACCGTCGCGATACCCTGTTGCCAATGGATGCTGCCCCCCCCTTGAACCTCGACACCCTGTATTGCCAGTTGCTGCCGTCAGGCTCTGGCCGGGCGCGCCGCATCGAAGCCCGACCGGTACCGCAGACACCGGTGAACAAGCCGTTCTACGACGTGCAGGCGATCGTCGGCAAAGCCGCACCGGGTCAGGTGCAGGTCACGCTGTATTGCAATCAACGGGAGTTTTCCGAGTTGGAGCATGGCGACCAGCTGTTCAGCGTGGTCGCCCGGGAAATCGTCGGGCAGCGCCGGGAAGCCGAACGCTACCGCGGCTACATCACCGACCTCGACCTGTCAGGCCTGCTGGGCGAAGGTCAGAGTTCCACCCATCTGTACCTGCGCTACAAAGCCGACCTGGAGCACGCGTTGAACGAGGCGCTCGATCAGGTCTGAGGGGGTGTCACTCGGGGAACGCGCCGCCATTGGCCGGCTGCGATTCGACTTCCAGCAGCGTCAGCTTCAGGGTCTTGCCGCCCGGAGCCGGCCAATCGATATGCTGACCAACCTTCAGGCCAAGCAGCGCGCTGCCCACCGGCGCCAGGATCGAGACCTTGCCTTCGTCGGCATTCGCATCCTTGGGGTACACCAGGGTCAGGTGGTAGTCCTTGCCACTGCCTTCTTCTCGGCAATGCACACGGGAATTCATGGTCACGACATCCGCCGGCACTTCATCGTGGCCGACCACGGTATCGGCGCGATCCAGTTCGGTTTGCAGCGCAATAACGCCCGGCAGCGTCTCGTCCAGGCTGTCGATCAGACGCTCCAGACGCTGGACGTCCAGACGGGTAAGGGTGATGGAAGGTGCGGTCATGATCTGGGCAGACTCCTTTCTTCTGCACGAAAAAAGCAAAACCCCGCCAGAAAAAGGCGGGGTTTTCATAAGCCTCGGTGGGTTGAGGCATTTCCGGACACTATCACAGCTCAAAAAATATACAAGCCGCCACGCGGCGGCGTAGGAGCTGCCGCAGGCTGCGATCTTTTGATCTTGTTCTTCGGCAATCTTCAGAGCTGCCAAAAGATCGCAGCCTTCGGCAGCTCCTACAGAGCGCCAGCCTTGCGATTCGAAGCCTGCGCGCAAATCACCCGCCGACGTTCGTCATCGGCCGAACGCCACTCACGAATATCTTCGACATGACGAAAGCACCCCAGGCAGACTTTCTGTTCGTCCAGCCGACAGACACCGCTGCAGGGCGACGGCACCGCCAGGCTGACATTGCTGTAGAGCGGCTTGGGCGCACGGACAGGCGCAGGCTGGGTCACGATCTCACAGGCCTTCGAAATCGAGCTCGACGCCAGCCTGTTGCTGGACGATACGCTCGAGCATTTCACCCAACTGCTCTTCGCTCTTGTCGCACATCCAGCGCTCGCTTTCTTCGTCGTAGTCGAAGTGGAAACCGCCGGAAACCGCTGCCAGCCACAGCTGACGCAGCGGCTCCTGGCGACTGAAGATCAACTGGCTACCGTTCTCGAACTTGACGGTCAGCACACCGGCCGAGCTCTCCAGATCGATATCCAGATCGCTGTCGTCAAAGATGTCCTCCAGGGTTTGCTGGGTGGCATCGACCAGGTCATGGAAACGCGCTTCGGACAAACTCATTACGGCAACCTCAAAAAGTGTCTGATCAGGCTCAAGCGCCGCAAGATACGACCGAGCCCTATCGATTGCAAAGGATAACGACCTGTGGAAGCGAGCTTGCTTGCGAATGGCAGGTACATTCAACCTGTTCGTTGGCTGACACACCGCTTTCGCGAGCAGGCTCGCTCCCACACGGATTGCACGTTACCGACCTGCACCTGCCCAAGCCCCGCCAGACGGGCGGTCCGCTGCATAGGCAAGCTGCCGGGTGGCCGGTATACTCCGGCGCAATTAATGCATTTTCAAGGATTTCGCCATGAAGCGCCTGATCTCCTCCCTTGCTGCGCTCCTCGCGGTTGCCTGCCTGCTGTCTGCCTGCGGTCAAAAAGGCCCGCTGTACCTGCCTGACGAAAATCAGGACCCTGCCGAGCAGGCCAAATCGTCACAGCAGCAGCCTGCCTCCAAAGCACACAAGCACGACGTCTACCAATAAGGGAACCTCATGGACGCTTTTAACTACCGTGACGGTGAACTGTTCGCGGAAGGTGTTGCCCTCTCTGCAATCGCCGAGCGCTTTGGCACACCGACTTACGTTTACTCCCGTGCACACATCGAAGCCCAATACCTGGCTTACGCCGATGCACTGGCCGGCACGCCGCACCTGGTGTGCTTCGCGGTCAAGGCCAACTCCAACCTGGGTGTCCTGAATGTCCTGGCGCGTTTGGGCGCCGGTTTCGACATCGTCTCCCGTGGCGAACTGGAACGCGTACTGGCCGCTGGCGGCAGCGCCGACAAGATTGTGTTTTCCGGCGTCGGCAAGACCCGTGACGACATGCGTCGCGCCCTGGAAGTCGGCGTGCACTGCTTCAATGTCGAATCCACCGACGAGCTGGAACGCCTGCAAGTGGTCGCCGCCGAACTGGGCGTTAGCGCGCCGATTTCGCTGCGCGTGAACCCGGATGTCGATGCCGGCACCCACCCGTACATTTCCACTGGTCTCAAAGAGAACAAGTTCGGCATCGCCATCGCCGACGCCGAAGACGTGTACGTGCGTGCCGCGCAGCTGCCGAACCTGGAAGTGGTCGGCGTCGATTGCCACATCGGCTCGCAACTGACCACCCTGCCGCCGTTCATCGACGCTCTCGACCGCCTGCTGGGCCTGGTCGACCGCCTCGGCGATTGTGGCATCTACCTGCGCCACATCGATCTCGGTGGTGGCCTGGGCGTGCGATACAAGGACGAGGAGCCGCCACTGGCTGCCGACTACATCAAAGCCGTGCGTGAACGCCTCGACGGCCGCGACCTGGCGCTGGTGTTCGAGCCGGGCCGCTTCATCGTGGCCAATGCCGGTGTATTGCTGACCCAGGTCGAGTACCTCAAGCACACCGAGCACAAAGACTTCGCCATCGTCGACGCCGCGATGAACGACCTGATCCGTCCGGCGCTGTATCAAGCCTGGATGGACGTCACTGCCGTGCGCCCGCGCACCTCTGCTGCTCGCGCCTACGACATCGTCGGCCCGATCTGCGAGACCGGCGACTTCCTGGCCAAGGATCGTCAACTTGCACTGGAAGAAGGCGACCTGCTGGCCGTGCATTCGGCCGGTGCCTATGGGTTTGTCATGAGCTCCAACTACAACACCCGCGGCCGTACCGCTGAAGTGTTGGTGGACGGTGATCAGGCATTTGAAGTGCGTCGCCGTGAGACGGTAGCCGAGTTGTTTGCTGGCGAAAGCCTGCTGCCGGAGTAAAAACATGCTGCTGCGTTTTACCAAGATGCACGGCCTGGGCAATGACTTCATGGTCCTCGACCTGGTCAGCCAGCACGCACATATTCTGCCCAAGCACGCCAAGCAATGGGGTGACCGGCACACCGGCATCGGTTTCGACCAGTTGCTGATCGTCGAGGCGCCGAGTAACCCGGACGTGGACTTCCGCTATCGGATCTTCAACTCCGACGGTTCCGAAGTGGAACAGTGCGGTAACGGTGCGCGCTGCTTCGCCCGCTTCGTACTGGACAAGCGCCTGACCGCAAAACGGCAGATCCGCGTCGAGACCAAAAGCGGCGTCATCGAACTGGACGTGCGAAACGACGGCCAGATCGGCGTCAACATGGGCGCCCCGCGTCTGGTGCCTGCGGATATTCCGTTCCAGGCGCCGGAGCAGGCCAAGAGTTATCAGGTCGACGTCGACGGCACCCCGGTCGATCTGGCTGCCGTGTCCATGGGCAACCCCCATGCCGTGCTGCGGGTCAGCGATATCAACAATGCGCCGGTGCATGAACTAGGGCCGAAAATCGAACATCACCCGCGCTTCCCGGCACGGGTCAATGTCGGTTTTCTCCAGGTCATCGACCGGAGCCGCGCGCAGTTGCGCGTCTGGGAGCGTGGAGCCGGGGAAACCCAGGCCTGCGGAACCGGCGCCTGTGCCGCCGCAGTGGCCGCGATCAGCCAGGGGTGGATGGATTCGCCGCTATTGATCGACCTGCCAGGCGGGCGTCTGTCCATCGAATGGGCAGGCCCTGGCCAACCGGTGATGATGACCGGCCCGGCAGTGCGCGTATATGAAGGACAAGTGCGTCTTTGAGTGAGCGAAATCCATGACCGACAAGCCTCAGGTACCCGCACGACAAGCTGACGAATCACCGTCCGAAAGCCTGGAGGCGGCGGCTGTTGCCGCCTACCTGGAGGCTCATCCGGACTTCTTCGTCGAGCACGAAGAACTGCTCCCGTCCCTGCGTATTCCCCATCGACGCGGCGATACCGTGTCGCTGGTGGAACGACAGATGACGATCCTGCGCGACCGCAACATTGAACTGCGTCATCGCCTTTCGCATTTGATGGACGTGGCCCGGGACAACGACCGGCTGTTCGACAAGACCCGTCGCCTGATCCTGGCGTTGATGGATGCCGCCAGCCTGGAAGACGTGGTGATGTGCGTCGAAGACAGTCTGCGCCAAGAGTTCCAGGTGCCCTTCGTCAGCCTCATCCTGCTCGGCGACAACGCCATGCCGGTCGGCCGCTGGGCCACTCACGCCGAAGCACAAGTGGCCATCGGCGGCTTGCTCTCGGAAGACAAAAGCGTCAGCGGCAGCCTGCGCGAGCACGAACTGGACTTCCTGTTCGGTGAAGAACAGCGCAAGCAGATTGGCTCCACCGCGGTCGTTGTCATCAGCCACCAAGGCATCCACGGCATCCTGGCCATCGCCAGCCGTGATCCGCAGCACTACAAAAGCTCGGTGGGCACCCTGTTCCTGAGCTACATCGCTGAAGTCATGGGTCGCGTGCTGCCACGGGTCAACAACTCCCTGCGCTCGGTACGCTGAACATGGAACGGCAACTGGACGCTTACTGCGAACACCTGCGCAGTGAGCGGCAAGTGTCGCCGCACACGCTGTCGGCCTACCGCCGCGACCTCGATAAAGTGCTGGGCTGGTGCGTCAAACAGAGCATCGGCAGTTGGGCGGCGCTGGACATCCAGCGCCTGCGCAGCCTGATTGCCCGTTTGCACGCCCAGGGCCAATCGTCCCGCAGCCTGGCGCGATTGCTGTCGGCCGTTCGCGGGCTCTATCACTACTTGAACCGCGAAGGTCTGTGCGACCACGATCCGGCCAATGGTCTTGCGCCGCCGAAAGGCGAACGCCGCCTGCCGAAAACTCTCGACACCGACCGCGCTCTGCAACTGCTTGAAGGCGGGATTGAAGATGACTTTCTGGCGCGTCGGGACCAGGCGATTCTCGAGCTGTTCTATTCCTCCGGCCTGCGGCTGTCGGAGTTGACGGGGCTCAATCTCGATCAGCTCGACCTGGCCGACGGCATGGTCCAGGTGCTTGGCAAAGGCAGCAAGACTCGCCTGCTGCCGGTAGGCAAAAAGGCCCGCGAGGCGCTGGAACAGTGGCTGCCTCTGCGGGCCATGGCCAACCCGGCAGACGATGCGGTGTTTGTCAGCCAGCAAGGCCGGCGTCTCGGCCCGCGGGCGATCCAGGTGCGGGTCAAGGCTGCGGGTGAGCGCGAACTGGGGCAGAACCTGCACCCGCACATGCTGCGGCACTCCTTCGCCAGCCATTTGCTGGAGTCCTCCCAGGACCTGCGCGCGGTGCAGGAACTGCTCGGCCACTCGGACATCAAGACCACGCAGATCTACACCCACCTGGACTTCCAGCATCTGGCAGCGGTCTACGACAGCGCCCACCCACGGGCCAAACGCATGAAAGGCGACGATTCATGAGTATTCAGTTGATCACCTTCGACCTCGACGACACCCTGTGGGACACCGCCCCCGTGATCGTCAGCGCCGAAGCCGTTTTGCGTGAATGGCTGACCGAGCACGCGCCCAACCTTGGGGCAGTGCCGGTGGAGCACCTGTGGGCTATTCGCGAGCGTGTATTGAGCAACGAGCCAAGCCTCAAGCACCGCATCAGCGCCCTGCGTCGGCGAGTGCTGTTCCATGCGCTGGAAGAGTCCGGTTACGGACATCACGAGGCGTCGGATCTGGCGGACAAGAGTTTTGAAGTGTTTCTGCACGCTCGCCATCAGATCGATGTGTTTCCGGAGGTCGAACCGACCCTGGAAATCCTCGCCAACCATTACGCCCTCGGCGTGGTCACCAATGGCAACGCCGATGTGCGTCGGCTGGGGCTGGCGGACTACTTCAAGTTTGCGTTGTGTGCCGAAGACATCGGCATCGCCAAACCCGATGCGCGACTGTTTCATGAGGCGTTGCAACGGGGTGGTGCGACCGCTCAAACGGCGGTGCACATCGGCGATCATCCGGGTGATGACATTGCCGGGGCGCAACAGGCCGGGTTGCGGGCAATCTGGTTCAACCCGGCAGGCAAGGTCTGGGAAGCAGAACGACTGCCGGATGCGGAGATTCGCAGCCTGACCGAGCTGCCGGCGTTGCTGGCGCGGTGGAATACCGACAGGCTTTGACCCAAAACCTGTACCACCACAACACCCTGTAGGAGCTGGCTTGCCAGCGAAAGCGCCCTCAAAAGCTGCACAAGTCCAAAGGACCCTTCGCCGGCAAGCCGGCTCCTACAATGGATTGCGCATCGCCCTTGTATATTGTTTCAGGCACGAAAAAGCCCGCAGCGACGGCGGGCTTTTTCAGCAAGCGGGTAGCAGGCTCAGATAGGCCGGCTGCCGTACTTGTTGTCCGGCTTCTTGGGCGGATCGGCGACCACATTGGCCTCCACTTCCTGCACCTTGCCACCCTTGGCCAAAAACTCCTCCATGGCCCGCGCGAGAGCATCGCGTTCCTTGTTCTTGGCTTCGACACTCGGCAGCTCATCGACCGATACCGCTGCCTTGGCCTTGCCTTTGGCGGTCGGAACCGGCGCATCACCGCCGTCGTCTTCAGCGACGTCTTCCGCCGCTGCTTCCAGACCTTCTTCGGTTTCGTCGTCGCCTACTTCGAGGTCGTCGTTTTCCAGATCATCGTCGCTCATGTTCTACCTCATGACTTGCGAAAAGCAGATTAGTTATAGCCCAGCTTTGCCCTCTGTCGAAGGCTGCCGGAAAAAAATCAACAGCCGCTGCTGACCAGCGGTTATGCCTCTTCACCGTGCACGGTGGCGAGGACTTTGCGGGCACCGCCATGATCACGGTGCTCGCCCAGGTAAACGCCTTGCCAGGTCCCCAACGCCAGCCGGCCTGCCGAAATCGGCAAACTGAGCTGACAGCCAAGCACGCTGGCCTTGAAGTGCGCCGGGAGGTCGTCCAGGCCTTCGTCGTTATGCTCATAGCCGTCTGTTCCTTGTGGGATCAGACGATTGAAAAATCGTTCGAAGTCGCGACGTACCGCCGGATCGGCGTTCTCGTTGATGGTCAACGACGCCGAGGTATGCTGCAGCCACAAATGCAACAGACCGACCCGACACGCCTTGAGTTCAGGCAGGCCGGCGAGTAACTCGTCCGTTACCAGATGAAAGCCCCGAGGCCTCGCCCGCAAGGTAATCAGAGTCTGTTGCCACATACAGTTCTCCGCACGTTCGGGGCGCATTCTAGCGCGCTCTGGGAAAAAACAAAGGCCCTAATATTCCTTCAATCCTGTAAGCCTTCGACCGCACAAAAACACCCGGCGCAAACATCGCAAAACCTGTAGGAAAAAACCATTCAGCTGTTCCTCCAACGACAAATTTCAGACAAAAAAATGCCCGGCAAGCCGGGCAAGTTTTTTATGCGCGTGCTTACAAGTTGTAGCCGCGTTCGTTGTGAAGCGCCAGATCGATGCCGACCGCTTCTTCTTCTTCGTTAATGCGCAGGCCCATGACCGCATCCAGCACCTTGAGGATGATGAATGTGGCGATCGCGGTGTAGATCACCGTGAAGCCCACGCCTTTGCACTGAATCCACACTTGTGCGGCGATATCGGTGACGGTGCCGAAGCCACCCAGGGACGGCGCTGCGAACACACCGGTCAGGATTGCGCCGAGGATACCGCCGATACCGTGCACGCCGAAGGCGTCCAGGGAGTCGTCATAGCCAAGCTTGCGCTTCAGGGTGGTGGCGCAGAAGAAGCACACCACGCCAGCCGCCAGACCGATGACCAGCGCGCCCATCGGGCCAACGGTGCCGGCAGCCGGGGTGATTGCCACCAGACCGGCAACCACGCCCGAAGCGATACCCAGTGCGCTAGGTTTGCCATGGGTGATCCACTCGGCAAACATCCAGCCCAGCGCCGCAGCGGCGGTAGCGATTTGCGTCACCAGCATCGCCATACCGGCGGTGCCGTTGGCCGCAGCGGCGGAACCGGCGTTGAAACCGAACCAGCCGACCCACAGCATGGCCGCGCCCATCAAGGTGTAACCGAGGTTGTGCGGCGCCATCGGCGTGGTCGGGAAGCCCTTACGCTTGCCCAGCACCAGGCAGGCAACCAGACCGGCCACACCGGCGTTGATGTGCACCACCGTGCCACCGGCGAAGTCCAGAACACCCCAGTCCCACAACAGGCCGCCGTTACCGGACCAGACCATGTGCGCAATCGGCGCGTAAACCAGGGTGAACCACACGCCCATGAAAACCAGCATCGCGGAGAACTTCATCCGCTCGGCGAAGGCGCCGACGATCAACGCCGGGGTGATGATCGCGAAGGTCATCTGGAAGGTGACGAACACCGCCTCGGGGAACAGCGCCGCAGGACCGGTCAGGCTGGCAGGCGTGATGCCGGCGAGGAATGCCTTGCCCATGCCGCCGAAGAACGAGTTGAAGTTGATGACGCCCTGCTCCATGCCCGTGGTGTCGAACGCGATGCTGTAGCCATAAATGACCCACAGGACGCTGATCAGACCAGTAATGGCGAAGCACTGCATCATCACGGAAAGAATGTTTTTCGACCGGACCATACCGCCGTAGAACAGCGCAAGGCCGGGAATGGTCATGAACAGCACCAAGGCTGTAGAGGTCATCATCCAGGCGGTATCGCCGGAGTTGAGGACGGGTGCCGCCACTTCGTCTGCCGCCAAGGCAAGGCTGGGCATTACGATGGACAACAGGGCTCCTAGCCCTGCGAATTTACGCAGAGTCATATTGTTTTCTCCTGGGGCGTTGGGTTTGTGGCGGCTTAGATAGCGTCGGTATCGGTTTCGCCGGTACGGATGCGAATCGCCTGTTCCAGATTGACCACGAAGATCTTGCCGTCACCGATCTTGCCGGTGTTGGCAGCCTTGGTGATGGCCTCGATTACCCGGTCCAGATCCTTGTCGTCGATGGCGACGTCGATCTTCACCTTGGGCAGGAAATCGACCACGTATTCCGCGCCGCGATACAGCTCGGTGTGACCCTTCTGCCGACCAAAGCCTTTGACTTCAGTGACGGTAATGCCCTGCACGCCGATCTCGGACAGCGACTCGCGTACGTCGTCCAGCTTGAACGGCTTGATGATGGCAGTGACTAGCTTCATGAAAACTCTCTCCCGAATTGGTGAACTTGCCCCAGGAAAACAAACCCGTCTCAAGTCTAAGCGCAGTGCCTGGCTTTGTAACGCATCGTCGGCCTTACCTGCCCGTTCGACGCCAGCTAACCGCTCCTCACGAAGCACTCCCCCGTGTTTCGCTTGGCGCACTGCATTCGTCACAGCGACTGCATCAGTGCATGGGTCACCAGCATCTAAGCAGAAACCTTGCCATCTCCACAAAACTCATAGTTTTCAATCTTTTGCCGGCAGATGTCCGCCATATCGCAACAACACTCGCCGGGTTACGCACAATAACGGTGCGACGCCGTCCGTCCCCATGCGCGAAAAGTGTGCGCCCTTCGCCTGCGCAAAGAACTATAGACACTGCGTGATACACTGCCCGCCATTGTTTCCAGGACATTGCCCATGCTCGCGCCCAAAGACTTCCTCGACGCCCTCACCGGCACCGCCTCCCGCCTCTTCAGCGGCGACACGCCTCTGCCGAAAGCAGAAATCGAAAGCCAGTTCAAAATGTTGCTGCAAAGTGGCTTCAGCAAACTGGATCTGGTGAGTCGGGAAGAATTCGATAGCCAGATGGTTGTACTGGCGCGCACTCGGGCGCGGCTGGAGAGCCTTGAGGCGAAGGTGGCGGAGCTGGAAGCGAAGCTGAATCCGCCGACCGAGTAACCCCCCCAGCTCCCACCATCAAACCCGATCCAATTTGGGCGCGAGCTTGCTCGCGATAAGGTCGGAACGACCTTCAGAATCACCTGTAGGAATTGCCGCAGTCTGTGATCTTCAAGCCCGCAAGAATCCCGGCAACTTCCTACAAAGATCTCATTCGCCGTCCGATTGCGTCGCAAAGCTCCGGTTCCTAAGCTCACTCTCAGCTGAAGACCTTCGGGTCTGCCGGTTTTTTCCGGAGGCACCGGTTCGCCAACCCGCGCATCACTGCCACCCGATTCGTTTGACGAAAATCAGAGGCAGTTTCCTTCATTCGAATGCGGGAGCTGCACCCGCTCGAGAAAGTTCAAGCCCATGCTACATGGCTTGGATAATAGTTTGCGATGAACAAAATCTTCTAAATGGAATGCTGTTACCAACACCACAAGGAGCAACACCCATGAAACTGTATAAGTCTTTAATTGCGGCTTTCGCGCTGACTGCATTTCACATAAGTTCAGCTGTCGCCGGGCCGCCTGTGACAGTCACATTCAAGAACCTTGGAACACAGACCGCTACGTACACCCCCACAACCAACAATGAGGTTATAACAAAAGTAAACGCATCACCTACTCCACAAGAGTCCGTAATTGCAAATGGCTCGGATACGTACACCATACAAAGCCGGATGTTTCCTGGCCACAACTATGCTAATTTGCGATATCAAATGGGTAGAAAGAAATGTATTTATTTAACTACATTTGTGGAGACTGTTGGCCCAGGCGCGACCAAAATCCCAAAATGGAATAATACGGCAACGCCTAGCGGCGGCGCCACCTGCAACATCAAGGTAACTAGAACAAATCCGTCCTCCTATGCCTGGTCAGTAGTAATCACCATGAAATGAAGCATGTTGCGGGCCTTAAGTGGTTTGCAAAATCTTGCATAAGTATCAATATTATCAGGCGATAGATTATATTTTAGCCATCAAACATGGGAGTTGCAAAAAATGTTTAATTCACTAAACAATTCTGCAGTTAACAGCGGCCAAACGCTGGCTGGAACTAAAAAACTGACAGCGACTCCCAGCAAAAACCCAGGTGTCAACCAAAGTAGCCCCCAGGGCCCGTATGGCAACGCACGAGATAGCAGTACCGTTTCCACGCTAGCGAGCCAATTGAGCGAAGCCTCAGTACGTGCGCAGGCCCGGGATGTACGCCTGACTAAAATGGAACTGAGTTCGATAGCTAAAAACACATTCAACGAATTGGAGAGTGCTAATTATACTGCCAATAAATTAAAATACGACTCTGAAGCTCCCGACACAGATAATTCCACATTACTAGCGCGCGCCAAAAGTGCGACACAGTATACAAACGGGCTCGGCAAAAATCCGTTTTCGGGGATGCCCATGGGTCAACTGGCCTTAATAACCTACGATGGCAGCAGCACCTTTACCGTCAATGAAAGACGGGCAGCATTGGAAGAATCGGCCAAACAAGAATTTGCATGGCGACAGAAAGTGGTGGCCCAAGCAGAATTTGAATATAACAGCACTGGAAAGCTTACCAACTTCTTCCAAAATGTCCTTGACCATTACAAGGGCCTGCCTCCCGTGGAGCAAGCACAGTATCCAAACAACTACGAAACCAAACTCAAGGACTGGATAGATTTAGACTTCAACTATTTTACGAATATCGCAGAAGGCAAAAAAAAGATGGATACCGAGCGCTTCGCCAGCAAAATCCTGGACGGTGACAGTAGTTTGTTTGACGACACAACCTCTTCCAAAGAAGCTGCTTCAACATAAATTATTTGATTTTGCACGCAGAATAAATTCGAGAAATCAAATACCTGCGATATGTTTTGCAGACACTCCTTATGCAACTCGCAAACAGCGTTGAGTAGTGCGATTGCTCAGGAGGTGGATTTGCCACCGCAGCCGAACGCAGCGTTTGGCTGATGTTACAGATCGTGACCTCAGCAACATTCTGCGAAAGTTTCCGTCCTCTCCGGCAAGACTCCACGACTACCCTTCAAAAACCCGCAGGAAGCGGCCCCCGTTTAGCTCAAGGAACGACCATGTCCCTCTCCATCGTCCACAGCCGCGCCCAGGTCGGCGTGGAGGCGCCAGCCGTTACTGTTGAAGTCCATCTGGCCAATGGTTTGCCGTCGCTGACCATGGTCGGCCTGCCCGAGGCGGCGGTGAAGGAAAGCAAGGATCGGGTGCGCAGCGCGATCATCAATTCGGGGCTGCAATTTCCGGCGCGACGGATCACGTTGAATCTGGCGCCCGCGGATTTGCCCAAGGATGGCGGGCGGTTCGATCTGGCGATTGCCTTGGGGATTCTCTCGGCCAGCGTGCAGGTGCCGACGCTGACACTGGATGACGTGGAGTGCCTGGGGGAGCTGGCGCTTTCCGGTGCAGTGCGGCCCGTCCGTGGGGTGCTGCCGGCGGCATTGGCGGCGCGCAAGGCCGGGCGCTGGTTGATGGTGCCGCAGGCGAATGCCGAGGAGGCTTGCCTGGCGTCGGGGTTGAAGGTCATTGCAGTGGACCATCTGCTGCAGGCAGTGGCACATTTCAATGGGCACACGCCCATCGAGCCTTACGTTTCCAATGGTTTGCTCTACGCCAGTAAACCCTATCCCGACTTGAACGAAGTTCAGGGGCAAATGGCAGCCAAACGCGCGCTGCTGATTGCAGCAGCGGGTGCACACAACCTGCTGTTCAGCGGGCCACCAGGTACGGGCAAGACACTTCTGGCGAGCCGATTACCAGGGCTGTTGCCACCCTTGGCCGAAAACGAAGCACTGGAGGTCGCGGCGATTCAGTCAGTCGCCAGCTGTGTGCCGCTGAGCCACTGGCCGCAGCGACCGTTTCGCCAGCCACATCACTCTGCATCAGGTCCTGCACTGGTCGGTGGCGGCTCGAAACCGCAACCCGGCGAAATCACCCTCGCCCACCACGGTGTGCTGTTCCTTGATGAACTCCCGGAATTTGATCGCAAGGTACTGGAGGTACTGAGAGAACCGCTGGAATCCGGCCACATCGTGATTTCCCGCGCCAAGGACCGCGTACGCTTCCCGGCTCGCTTTCAACTGGTCGCTGCGATGAATCCCTGCCCCTGTGGATATCTTGGCGAACCCAGTGGCCGTTGTTCCTGTACGCCGGACATGGTTCAGCGCTATCGCAACAAACTGTCGGGGCCACTGCTGGATCGTATCGACCTGCACCTGACGGTTGCTCGCGAAGCCACGGCATTGAATCCTGCGTTAAAACCCGGCGACGACACTGCCACTGCCGCCGAATTGGTTGCCGATGCACGAGAACGGCAACAAAAGCGCCAAGGCTGTGCCAATGCCTTTCTCGACTTACCGGGCCTGCGTAGACACTGCAAGTTATCCACAACAGACGAAACCTGGCTGGAGACGGCGTGTGAACGACTGACCTTGTCACTGCGAGCGGCCCATCGACTGCTCAAAGTAGCGCGCACTCTGGCGGACCTTGAACAAGTCGATGAGATCAGACGCGAGCACTTGGCCGAAGCGCTGCAATATAGGCCAACAACACTCTAGTCAGCATCACCCCTTGCTGAGATCAACCAACGGCGTCTGCCGCACCTCAGTCTCCCGCCCACCCTGAATCTCGCTCACCTGCTTCAGCGCCTTATCCACAGCGGTCTTATCCGCCAGCAAGCCGTAGCTGATGCGGAACTGCTTCTGCTCCTTCGGCCCAATCATTGGCACCAGGTTCAGTGGCCGCTGATACCGGCGGTTGTAGGAAAAACTTGTGCCTGGCTCCAGCCCCGTGACATAGCCCTGCCCTTGGGTATCGGTGTTTTTCCACAGGGAGAACACGGGCAGTGTTTGAGTGTTGAAACCGACCGAGACGCCCAGGCTGCCGGCCTTGTTATGCAGGACGGTCAATGTATCGCCCTTGGCATCGGCGTACGGCACTACGTTGTAAACCGTTTCGTCGTAGTCCTTGGTCGGTGCACGATAGGTTTGCCAGTCCGGCAAATCGCTTTTGGCTTTATCGTTGAACGGCGACACCTGTTTCACCGGCGCGGCGAAGCGGGCGCCCTGCTCCAGGAATGGGGTGCTGAAGTTGCTGTGATACAGCGCCTGGTATTCCTTCGGATAGTCGCCGTTGTTGGTCAGGGTGTCGTTGAGGGCGAACGCTACGCTGCCGGGCTCGGTGACCAGTTCGGTCGCGACCGAGAAGTCGACTTTCTTGAAAGCCTGTTCTTTCAGCTCGCCGCGCAGGCTGATGGCGTACGGCGGTTTTTCATCGATGTGCAGAGTGACTTTGTTGGCCGGGATATTGGCAGCGCGACCGTGCAGGGTCAGCAGTTCGCCGTTGTCGATGCCGGGGTGGCCGACCCATTCGTAGCCGCAGCGGGTGACCAATTCATTGAAACCTTCCAGCCAGCCCAGGCCACCACGGCCGTTGAGTTCGATGAAGGACGGATTGACCACTTCCTTGACTGGCGAATCCCAACCCATGCGCACGTTACCGACCGAGGCCTGCAGGACGTTCATGCCGCGAGTTGGAACTACCGAAAGTTTCATCGTGCCGTTATCGATGTCGACGATGCTGACGCCTTCCTGCCGACCGCCGTGCAAGGTGCGCAGGGTCACGCTGAAAGGTTTGTCGGTTTTTACGCCGAGTTGCTGGCTGGTGATTTGCCAGTTCTGGGCGGCTTTGTCGGTGTCGAGCAGGACGTAATCCCAGGCTAGGGCTTGGGAGGCAGCGGACAGTGCGCTGAGGGCAACGAAGAGTTTGAGTGGGGTCATGGCAATAGCCTTTCTTGGAGTTGTGCCATTTTTATAGACCTGAAGAAACGTTTCAGCAAGCATAAAAGTGGAGACATCGGTGGCAAATGCCAAGAAAGACACTTGATCCGCAGATGTGCGACAAACGGAAATTGAGTCGATGCCATCGATTCAGTCCAGGCGTTCGACATCCGGTAACTCCATGGCCCGGACCTCGCCTTGCAGGAAATCGCTGAGGCGACGCAAACGCTCACCGCCGGGGCGGGTTTTCGGCCAGACCAGGTAATAATTCTCACCACTGGCGACGGCGGTCGGCCACGGCAAACTCAGACGTCCCTGCGCAACATCCTCCGCCACCATCAGCAAATCGCCCATGGACACGCCGTAACCTCGAGCGGCAGCGATCATGCCCAGCTCCAGCGTATCGAACACTTGCCCGCCCTTGAGCGAGATTCGATCGGTCAGGCCCATGCGCTCCAGCCAGTTGCGCCAGTCACGGCGGTCCGGTGTCGGATGCAGCAGCTCGGTACTGGCCAGACGCGTAACGTCCCACGGTTGATCCTTCAGAAGATTCGGCGCGCCCACCGGAATCAGCTCTTCGGGGAACAGGAAAGTCGCCTCCCAGTCCGGGGGAAAATGCCCGTTGCTGAGGATGACAGCGCAGTCAAAGGGTTCGTGGTTGAAGTCCACCGTATCGATGTCCATCCAGGCGCTGGTCAATTGCACTTCGTTCCCCGGTCGCAGGTGCCGGAAACGACTGAGCCGCGCCAACAGCCAACGCATGGTCAAGGTCGACGGGGCTTTCATGCGCAGGATATCGTCCTCGGCGCGCAAGGTATTGCAGGCGCGCTCCAGGGCGGTGAAGCCTTCGCGGATGCCCGGCAACAGCAAACGGGCCGACTCGGTCAGTTGCAGGTTGCGGCCACTGCGGTGAAACAAGCGGCAGGCAAAATGCTCTTCGAGCGTACGAATATGTCGGCTGACCGCACTCTGGGTAATCGACAGTTCTTCGGCGGCGCGAGTAAACGAGCTATGCCGCGCCGCCGCTTCGAATGCTCGAAGGGCATACAAGGGAGGAAGACGACGGGACATCAGGAAAGCTCCTACAGCACGATTGCTTCAACTTATCGGAAACTCTCTCACATGAGTTTTAATCATGCCACCCATCCTTTTTATCCCTTTGTGCAAACCCCGCAGAGCGCCGAGAATCGACGCTTCCTGTTTTCTCTGACAATCGAGCGTGATGATCATGCAGCATCCAGCACGTACTGAACTCCGGGCCATCCTGCGGCTGGCGGGGCCGCTGATTGCCTCGCAGTTGGCGCACATGCTGATGGTCCTCACCGACACCCTGATGATGGCGCGCCTGAGTCCCGAAGCACTGGCCGGTGGCGGGCTCGGTGCAGCGACCTATTCGTTCGTGTCGATTTTCTGCATCGGCGTGATCGCGGCGGTCGGCACACTGGTGGCGATCCGTCAGGGTGCCGGCGATATTGTCGGGGCTACCCGGCTGACCCAGGCCGGGTTGTGGCTGGCATGGCTGATGGCGCTGGCCGCCGGTTTGCTGCTGTGGAACCTCAAACCGGTACTGTTGTTATTCGGCCAGACCGAAAGCAACGTCCAGATGGCCGGGCAGTTTTTGATCTTCCTGCCGTTCGCCCTGCCCGGCTACCTGAGCTTCATGGCCCTGCGCGGGTTCACCAGTGCCATTGGCCGTGCGACACCGGTGATGGTCATCAGCCTGGGCGGAACCGTGGCCAATTTCCTGCTCAACTATGCGCTGATTACCGGGATGTTCGGCCTGCCGAAACCGGGATTGATGGGCATCGGGCTGGTCACGGCGATTGTCGCCAACCTGATGGCACTCGCACTGGCGTGGCACATTCGGCGGCATCCGGCTTATGAGGCCTATCCGCTGCGTCAGGGCCTGTCTCGGCTGAACCGCCAGTACCTGAAGGAGCTGTGGCGTCTGGGCCTGCCGATTGGCGGTACCTATGCCGTGGAGGTCGGGCTGTTTGCCTTCGCTGCGCTGTGCATGGGCACCATGGGCAGCACACAACTGGGCGCGCACCAGATCGCCCTGCAAATCGTCTCGGTGGCATTCATGGTCCCGGCGGGTATTTCCTACGCGATCACCATGCGTATCGGTCAGCACTACGGTGCCGGGCAACTGTTGGATGCACGGCTGGCCGGGCGGGTCGGTATTGCATTCGGGGCGGCGGCGATGCTGTGTTTCGCCATGGTCTTCTGGTTGCTGCCAAACCAATTGGTCAGTTTGTTTCTCGACCACAATGACCCGGCGTTTCGCGATGTCATCAACCTTGCCGTGAGCCTGTTGGCGGTGGCGGCCTGGTTCGAGCTGTTCGACGGCGTGCAAACCATTGCCATGGGCTGCATTCGCGGACTCAAGGATGCCAAGACCACTTTCCTCGTCGGCCTGGGTTGCTATTGGCTGATCGGCGCACCGGCGGCGTGGTGGATGGCGTTCCATTTGCAGTGGGGGCCAACGGGTGTCTGGTGGGGCCTGGCGCTGGGGCTGGCGTGCGCGGCGGTGAGCCTGACGTTGGGATTTGAATGGAAGATGAAACGGATGATCAAGCGGGACACGACGTCAGAGCAGCGCTTCGAGGTCGCTCAGACAGACTGATATCCCTTGTAGGAGTGAGCCTGCTCGCGATAGCGAACTATCAGCCGACATGAATGTTGACTGACCTGGCCTCATCGCGAGCAGGCTCACTCCTACAGGGGGTCGTGGGGTTTTTAATTCACGATTTCCAGCATCGACTGCTGATTGCTGCCAAACATCAGATACTCCACCAGCTCAGCCAACGGCAAAGGCTTGCTGATCAAATATCCCTGCACCTGATCGCATTCAAATCCGCGCAGCAGATCCAGTTGCTCCGGCGTTTCCACACCTTCTGCGACCACCTCAAGGTTGAGGTTGTGCGCCAGGTTGATCATCGCGTGGACCAGCTTGCGGTTTTCCTCACGCTGTTCCATGCCGCCGACAAAGCTCTTGTCGATCTTCAGCAAGGTGATCGGCAGACTGTTGAGGTGCACGAAGGACGAGAAACCGGTGCCGAAGTCGTCGAGGGAGAAGCGCACACCGAGACGCCCGAGAGCGTCCATGGTCTGCTTGACCAGATCGCTGCGGCGCATCACGGCGGTTTCGGTCAGCTCGAATTCCAGCCACTGCGCCTCGACGCCACGCTCGGCAATCAGGCGACTCAAGGTCGAAAGCAACTGACTGTCCTGGAATTGCCGGAACGACAGGTTGATTGCCATGTGCAATGGCGGCAAACCCAGCTCAAGCAGCGCCTGCATGTCGCGCAAGGCCCGGGAAATCACCCAGTAGCCCAGCGGCACGATCAGACCGCTTTGCTCAGCCAGCGGCACGAACTCACTCGGCGGCAACAAGCCGCGCTCGGCATGGCGCCAGCGCACCAGGGCTTCGAGGCCGACGATTTGCCCGTCTGCGAGGTTCAGCCGTGGCTGGTAGTGCAGCTCCAGCTCATCGCGGCGCAGCGCCCGGCGCAGCTCGGTTTCGAGGTCGGCGATGCTGCGGGCATTGCGGTTGATGCGTTCGTTGAAAATGTGAAAGGTGCAGCCCTGGGTGCTTTTGGCCTGCTGCATGGCGATATGTGCATGCCACATCAGCGGATCCGCATCGGTCTGGGCCCGGGCGTAGGCGATGCCCAGGCTGGAACCGATCAGCAGGCTTTCGCCGTCGACCCAATAAGGCTCGGCCAATGCTTCGCTGATGCGTTCGGCCATCCACTCGGCACGCTGGGGAGCGCGACGGGTGTCGATCAGCAAAGCGAATTCATCGCTACCCAGGCGTGCCAGTTGATCGCCGGTCTCGAGCTGGCTCTTGAGCCGCGCCACCACTTGCAGGATCAAACGGTCACCGGCCTGATGGCCAAGGGCATCGTTGGCATAACGAAAGTTGTCGAGGTCGAGATGACCGAGGGCCAGGCCGCGCCCGTCGTTTTCCGCCAGCCGCGCGGTCAGCAGGGTCTGGAAGCCCTGGCGATTGGCGATGCCAGTGAGCGGATCTTGCTCGGCCAGGCGTTGCAGAGTGTTTTCCAGGACGCCACGCTCGCGCACATGACGCAGGCAGCGGCGCAACATGCCGGTATCGAGCAGATCGCGCACCAGCCAGTCACTCACACCGTCGGGCGGGGTCAGCGGCTCATGGTCGAGCAGCAACACCGTCGGCAGGCCGCAACGGCCCGGCGCCGGTTGAAGTTGCGGGATGGTCAATAACACCGCGCTGCGGTTGTCATCGAACAGGCTGCTGACCGACTCCCAACTCGGCGCGCTGATGAGAACGGCCGAGCTCCCCATAGGAACCAGACACTCGCGCAACAACGCTGCCCACGCTGGCTCTTCGGCCAGTAGCAGCAAACGCAAGGGTTCGACAGGCGTAGACAAGCTAGCTCCCTAGACTCTGCAAAGATGTAGGCGACGGGCATTATGCCGTTCCGATGACTAATGACAATGACATCAGTTATCAAATCGAGCCCTTTGCATCTGGAATTACGAACATTAGCCGCAAATTCATTGCGCATCCTGCGTGAAAGTAACAAAACCGGCAATTACAGATAGCGTGGTACGTCACAAGTCGGACAGAGCAGCACAATTCGCTGAGCCTGTTAAAATGCCGGCCCATTTTGTGACTGACTCCTGAATTTACCTATGTCCCGACTCAATCCCCGGCAGCAAGAAGCCGTGAGCTACGTCGGCGGCCCTCTTTTGGTGCTCGCCGGCGCCGGCTCCGGCAAGACCAGCGTGATCACGCGCAAAATCGCGCACCTGATCCAGAACTGCGGCATTCGCGCCCAGTACATCGTCGCCATGACCTTTACCAACAAGGCCGCCCGCGAGATGAAGGAACGGGTTGGCACTCTGCTGCGTGCCGGTGAAGGTCGTGGGCTGACGGTCTGCACGTTCCACAACCTGGGCCTGAACATCATCCGCAAGGAACACGTGCGGCTGGGCTACAAACCGGGCTTCTCGATCTTCGACGAGACTGACGTCAAAGCCCTGATGACCGACATCATGCAGAAGGAATACTCGGGCGACGACGGCGTCGACGAGATCAAGAACATGATTGGCGCCTGGAAAAACGACCTGATCCTGCCGGCCCGGGCCCTGGAAAACGCGCGCAACCCCAAGGAACAGACTGCCGCCATCGTCTACACCCACTATCAGCGCACGCTCAAGGCGTTCAACGCGGTGGACTTCGACGACCTGATCCTGCTGCCGGTGAAGCTGTTCGAAGAGCACGCCGACATCCTGGAAAAGTGGCAGAACAAGGTGCGCTACCTGCTGGTCGATGAATACCAGGACACCAACGCCAGCCAGTACCTGCTGGTAAAAATGCTCATCGGCAAACGCAACCAGTTCACCGTGGTAGGTGACGACGACCAGTCGATCTATGCCTGGCGTGGTGCCCGCCCGGAAAACCTGATGCTGCTCAAGGAAGACTACCCGTCCTTGAAAGTGGTGATGCTGGAGCAGAATTACCGCTCCACCAGCCGCATCCTGCGTTGCGCCAACGTGCTGATCTCGAACAACCCCCACGAATTCGAAAAGCAGCTGTGGAGTGAAATGGGCCACGGCGACGAGATCCGCGTGATCCGCTGCCGCAACGAGGACGCCGAGGCCGAGCGCGTGGCCATGGAAATCCTCAGCCTGCACTTGCGCACCGACCGCCCGTACAGTGATTTCGCGATCCTCTATCGCGGCAACTACCAGGCCAAGCTGATCGAGCTGAAGTTGCAGCATCACCAGGTGCCATATCGCCTGTCTGGCGGCAACAGCTTTTTCGGACGTCAGGAAGTGAAGGACCTGATGGCCTACTTCCGCCTGATCGTGAACCCGGATGA
The DNA here is from genome assembly GCF_056402295.1 of Pseudomonas sp. P4_B3. NCBI lineage: Bacteria > Pseudomonadati > Pseudomonadota > Gammaproteobacteria > Pseudomonadales > Pseudomonadaceae > Pseudomonas > Pseudomonas sp. P4_B3. The sequence continues at coordinate 258,694 of NZ_JBFUHR010000001.1, read as the reverse complement.
CGATAACGCCTTCCTGCGGGTGATCAACGTCCCGCGCCGCGAGATCGGCTCGACCACGCTGGAGAAGCTGGGCAACTATGCGACCGAGCGCAAGATCTCGATGTACGCCGCCACCGACGAGATGGGTTTGGGCGAGCATCTGGACAGCCGCTTCACCGATCGCCTGTCGCGCTTCAAGCGCTTCATGGACAGGGTGCGCGAGCAGTGCGCTGGCGAAGACCCGATCTCGGCCCTGCGCAGCATGGTCATGGACATCGACTACGAGAACTGGCTGCGCACCAACAGCTCCAGCGACAAGGCCGCCGACTACCGCATGGGTAACGTCTGGTTCCTGATCGAGGCGCTGAAGAACACCCTGGAAAAAGACGAAGAAGGCGAGATGACCGTCGAAGACGCCATCGGCAAACTCGTCCTGCGCGACATGCTGGAACGTCAACAGGAAGAGGAAGACGGCGCCGAAGGCGTGCAGATGATGACCTTGCATGCCTCCAAGGGCCTGGAATTCCCCTACGTGTTCATCATGGGCATGGAAGAGGAAATCCTCCCGCACCGCTCCAGCATCGAAGCCGACACCATCGAAGAAGAACGTCGCCTGGCCTACGTGGGCATTACCCGCGCGCGCCAGACCCTGGCCTTCACCTTCGCCGCCAAGCGCAAGCAGTACGGCGAGATCATCGATTGCGCGCCGAGCCGTTTCCTCGATGAGCTGCCGCCGGACGATCTGGCCTGGGAAGGTAACGACGACACACCGACCGAAGTCAAAGCCGTGCGAGGCAACAACGCATTGGCGGATATACGCGCGATGTTAAAGCGCTAGAATTGACCACTTTTACATGACCTTGGGCGCACAGGCGCCAAAAGAGGACAGCTTCATGGAAGCCCTGCACAAGAAAATTCGCGAAGAAGGCATCGTGCTTTCCGACCAGGTCCTGAAAGTCGACGCCTTTCTGAACCACCAGATCGACCCGGCCCTGATGAAGCTGATCGGCGACGAATTCGCCACGCTGTTCAAGGATTCGGGCATCACCAAGATCGTCACCATCGAAGCCTCGGGCATCGCCCCGGCGATCATGACCGGTCTGAACCTCGGCGTGCCGGTGATTTTCGCCCGCAAGCACCAGTCCCTGACCCTGACCGAAAACCTTCTGTCGGCAACCGTGTACTCGTTCACCAAGCAGACCGAAAGCACCGTCGCGATCTCCCCGCGCCACCTGACCAGCAGCGACCGTGTGCTGATCATCGATGACTTCCTGGCCAACGGTAAGGCGTCCCAGGCGCTGATTTCGATCATCAAACAGGCCGGCGCTACCGTTGCCGGTTTGGGGATCGTGATCGAGAAGTCATTCCAGGGCGGCCGTGCGGAACTGGACTCGCAGGGTTATCGCGTAGAGTCCCTGGCCCGGGTGAAGTCGCTGAAAGATGGCGTTGTGACCTTCATCGAATAAAGCCACACCGCAATGCCCCCTGTAGGAGCTGGCTTGCCAGCGAAGAGGCCATCACATCCAACATCTTTGTTGTTTGTCACGCCGCCTTCGCTGGCAAGCCAGCGCCTACAAGCGAGCGCGTGCAGTCGCCTTGAGGCCTGTGAGCAGCAGGCGCTGATACAAATCCTCCTTCAGCCCCTCCGAGTTGGCCAGTTGCATGCGCTGCAGATGCTCCGGGAACAACGCTGGCTCCGGCGCATCCAGCGCTGCCTTGCCCAATTCCAGCACCTCGCTCAGCTTGAACTTGCTCTTGAGCCAGTTCAGTGCCCGCAACAGATCGCGCTCGACCTCGGTGAAATCGCAGCCCAGCGGATACTCTGGAAGCAGCAGCGGATGCCGTGCCTGAATCGCCTGCAAACGCTGCGGACTGTTATCGGTAAAGCGTGGTTCGAGACGAAAGTCCTTGGGCAATTTGCCGACTTTCTGCGCCTGCTCGATCAATCCCGATTGAAAACGCGAGTCGCTGATATTGAGCAAGGCCTCAATCACTGCCGCATCGGTTTTGCCGCGAAGATCGGCGATGCCGTACTCGGTGACCACGATGTCCCGCAGATGCCGCGGAATCGTGCAGTGACCATACTCCCAGACGATGTTCGAGCTGACGTCGCCGCCGGACTCGCGCCAGCTGCGCAGCAGCAACACCGAGCGCGCGCCTGCCAGCGCATGGCCCTGAACCACGAAGTTGTATTGCCCGCCTACGCCGCTGAGCACACGTCCGTCTTCGAGCTGATCCGCCACCGCCGCACCGAGCAAGGTCACGGTGAACGCGGTGTTGATGAACCGCGCATCCAGGCGTTGCAAGCGCTTGAGTTCTTCCTGGCCGTAGAGCTCGTTGATGTAGCTGATGCGGGTCATATTGAATGCAAGCCGCTTGCTTTGCGGCAACTCGCGCAAACGCTCGTAGTAGCTGCGCGGACCGAGGAAAAATCCGCCGTGCACCGAGATGCCATCGGTTTGCGCAGTCTCGTCGAGGGTGCCGGCATTCGCCTGCTGTTGGGTAGCCACGTCTGGATACACCTTGCGCCGCACGATCCCGGCATCGGCCAGCACCAGCAAGCCATTGACGAACATTTCACTGCAGCCGTACAGACCCTTGGCGAAGGGTTCGATGCCGCCTTCGCGCTCGATCAGTTGCGCCCACTGGCTAAGGTTTACGTCTGCCAGCAAAGCGCTGTATCCGTCGTTGTCGGCTTGCCGTGCCAGCAGCGCTGCCGTCAGCGCATCGCCCATGGAACCGATGCCGATCTGCAAGGTGCCGCCGTCACGCACCAGGGTACTGGCGTGCAGGCCGATGAAATGGTCCTGACACCCCACCGGCATATTCGGCGTGGAGAACAGCGTGGTGTTGTCCTTCTGGTCGATCAGCAAGTCGAAGGTGTCGATGCCGAGCTCCGCATCGCCGGGCATGTAAGGCAGATCGTTGTGCACCTGGCCGACCATCAGGATGGTTTCTCCGGCGGCGCGGCGCTTGGCAATCATCGGCAGCAGGTCGAGGGTGATGTCCGGGTTGCAGCTCAGGCTCAAGCGGTCGGGATGTTCGGCATCGCTGGCCACCAATTGCGCCACCAGGTTCAACCCGGCGGCGTTGATGTCCCGCGCCGCATGGCTGTAGTTGCTGCTGACGTAATCCTGCTGCGCCGCGGCACTGTTGAGCAGGCTGCCAGGCTGCATGAAGAACTGCTGGATATGGATGTTGCCCGGCAGTTGGTCGCGACGCAGGTCGGCGAGAAATTCCAGCTCCGGGTAATCGCCGAACACGCGTTCGATAAAGGGTTCGAGAAATCGCTTTTGCAATCCGTCGCCCAAGGGCGGACGGCCCAGGCACAGCGCGGTGTAGATCGTCAGCCGCCGCTCGGGCAGTTGCGCGATACGTCGATACAACGCGTTGACGAAGTGGTTGGGTTTGCCCAGGCCAAGGGGCAGGCCCATGTGAATGTGGACCGGCAACCGCGCCAGTACGTCATCGACCGCCTGCTCGATAGAACACAGCTGAACCATCGGATCCTCCCTCACGCTCCATGAATTGGGGTTGGTCCGAGCTTGCCGGGTCTTTGCTGCAATGAACAGCCGCCAGGGTCAAATTACAGGCACAAAAAAGCCGCTCGATAGCGGCTTTTCAGCAGCAAGACTCAGGCTTATTTCAGGCCGGACATCTTCTGGATGGCGCCTTTGAGCTCGGCGTCTGCACAATCGGCGCAGGTGCCTTTTGGCGGCATCGAGTTGAGGCCGGAGATCGCCTTGGCGAGCAGGCCGTCAACACCACCTTCTTTCTTGGCACGCTCGCCCCAAGCGGCGGCATCACCGATTTTCGGCGCGCCCAACAGGCCTGAACCGTGGCAAGCGTTGCAATGTTTTGCAATCACTTCATCCGGGGTTTTCGCACCACCGCCGCCACCGGCTGAAGCGGCCACTTCCATGCCCTTGCACTCTTTACCCTGAACACAAACCTGGCCGACTGGCTCAAGGCGTTTGGCGATTTCGTCGTTGGTCACAGCTTGAGCGCTGACACTGACAGCCCATAGGGCCAATACGGTTGCTGGTGCAGCCAGCATTTTCATAATTAGGTTCACGCGTTCACCCTCAATGGTGGCTAGTCACGCCTACGGCCACGGTTCGCAGGCGGGCGCAAGTATAGCGGTAAGCCCGTCGCACTGAAACAACCCCAAAGTCGGAGGGGTCATAGGCTGCGGCGGAAACACAGCCCGGGCGCCTCTGCGATGCTGGCAGGACGCCTCTTTTCTTAGAAGTTCGCCGGCGTGGCTGCGCTGATTAGTCGCGCCGGCACATCGAACGGATTACGGAAACGGTGTGGCTTGGTACTTTCAAAGTAGTAGCTATCGCCGGCTTCGAGGACAAAAGTTTCGAGACCGACCACCAGTTCCAGTTTTCCTTCGACCAGGATGCCGGTTTCCTCACCCTCATGGGTGAGCATCTCGTCACCGGTGTCGGCGCCTGGCGGATAGATTTCATTGAGGAATGCGATCGCCCGGCTCGGATGGGCACGCCCGACCAGTTTCATGGTCACCGCGCCATCGGAAATATCGATCAGCTCGTTGGCCTTGTAGACGATCTGAGTCGGTTTTTCCTGCAGGATTTCTTCGGAAAAGAACTCGACCATGGACATGGGAATCCCGCCCAACACCTTGCGCAGCGAACTGATCGAAGGGCTCACGCTGTTCTTTTCGATCATCGAAATCGTGCTGTTGGTGACCCCCGCCCGTTTGGCGAGCTCACGCTGGGAAAGGCCTTTGAGCCTACGGATGGATTGCAGTCGTTCACCGACGTCCAAAGCTTGCGCCTCCAGGATTCAAAATTGTTGGAATAGTGAGCGTTATCATGGCGACAGCGTTCAGTATTTACAACACTTTGACCTGAATCCTGTTCAGCGAGGCGACTTCCGGTCTGGAGCTTCGGGCACTAAGCCCCGGAATAGAGCAGTGGCACTCGGCGCAGGTTGCAGAATATCTGGTATGGAATCGTGCCGGCAGCCATGGCCACATCACTGGCGAGGATGTTTTTGCCCCACAATTCGACGGTCGAACCGAGGCCGGCCTGCGGCACATCGGTCAGGTCGATGCAGAGCATGTCCATCGATACCCGGCCAATCAGCTGGCTACGCTGACCAGCCACCAACACCGGCGTGCCGGTCGGTGCCGAACGCGGGTAGCCATCGGCGTACCCCATGGCCACGACGCCAATGCGCATCGGTTTGGAGGTGATGAATCTGGCGCCGTAACCGACGGGCTCGCCGGCCGGCAGTTCACGCACACTGATCACTTTCGATTCCAGCGTCATCACCGGTTGCAGGCGCGCAGCCACTTCATTGGCTTCTTCGAACGGCGTGGCGCCATAGAGCATGATGCCCGGACGCACCCAATCGCTCGGAATTTGTGGCCAACCGAGCACTGCTGGCGAGTTGCGCAGGCTGACCTCGGCGTCCAGGCCCTTGCGCGCGGCCTCGAACACCGCAACCTGATCGGCGCTGGCCTGTTCGTGCAACTCATCGGCGCGCGCAAAGTGGCTCATCAGCACCACTTTCGCGGCCTTGCCGCTGGCCAGCAGTCGTTGGTAGGCCGCCTGATAATCCGCCGGATGCAGGCCAACCCGGTGCATGCCCGAGTCGAGCTTGAGCCACACCGTGATCGGTTTGCTCAACGCCGCTTTCTCGATGGCTTCGAGTTGCCACAGCGAATGCACCACGCACCAGAAATCATGCTCGACGATCAGTGCCAGCTCGTCGGCTTCGAAAAAACCTTCCAGCAGCAGGATCGGCGCACGAATGCCCGCCGCCCGCAGCTCCAACGCCTCTTCAATGCAGGCCACGGCAAACCCGTCCGCCTCGGCTTCCAGCGCTTGTGCGCATCGCACAGCGCCATGGCCATAGGCATCGGCCTTGATCACCGCGAGGGCTTTGGCCCCCGTGAGCTCACGGGCGATTTGGTAGTTATTGCGCAGGGCTTGAAGGTCGATCAGGGCACGGGCAGGACGCATGGCGGCAGACTTCTGGTCGGGTTATCGGGAAGAAAAACCGGCGCTGGCTGACGGCGTGAACCGCCAGCAGCACCGGGAGAGGGATCTGTCTGAAAGCTTATGGCAGAGCGGCGACAACCGACAGCTCGACCAGGATTTGCGGTTCGCACAATTTCGATTCAACCGTGGCGCGGGCCGGGGCGACGCCTTTTGGCAGCCACTTGTCCCACACCGCGTTCATGCCTTCGAAATGCGCGTCGATGTCTTTCAGGTAAATCGTCACCGACAACAGATTGTGCTTGTCGGTGCCCGCCAGATCGAGCAACCGCTCGATGTTGGCGAGGGTTTCACGGGTCTGCTGTTCAATCCCGGCGTTCATGTCATCGCCGACCTGTCCGGCCAGGTAAACCGTGCCGTTATGGGTGACGATCTGACTCATGCGCTCATTGGTGAGCTGGCGCTGGACTGACATGCTTTGCAGGCTCCTGGGTTTTGTTGTCATAACGGGAAATATCGAGGCCTTCGGCGCTGATCTGTGGCTTTTTCTTCGCCATCAGGTCAGCCAGCAAGCGACCGGAGCCACAGGCCATGGTCCAGCCGAGAGTGCCGTGACCGGTGTTCAGGAACAGGTTCTTGAACTTTGTTCCGCCGACAATCGGGGTGCCGTCCGGAGTGGTCGGACGCAGGCCCGTCCAGAAGCTGGCCTCGGCCAGATTGCCGCCCTGAGGATAAAGGTCGTTGACGATCATCTCCAGGGTTTCGCGCCGGCGCGGGTTCAGCGACAAGTCAAAACCGGCAATTTCAGCCATGCCGCCGACGCGGATGCGGTTGTCGAAACGGGTGATCGCGACCTTGTAGGTCTCGTCGAGAATGGTCGAAGTCGGGGCCATCGCCGGGTTGGTGATCGGCACGGTCAGGGAGTAGCCCTTGAGCGGATACACCGGCGCCTTGATCCCCAGCGGCTTGAGCAGCTGCGGCGAATAGCTGCCGAGGGCCAGCACGTAGCGGTCGGCGGTTTCCAGCTTGCCGTCGATCCACACACCGTTGATGCGGTCACCGGCGAAGTCGAGGCGCTGAATGTCCTGGCCGAAACGGAATTGCACACCGAGGTTTGCGGCCATTTCTGCAAGCTTGGTGGTGAACATCTGGCAGTCGCCAGTCTGGTCGTTCGGCAGGCGCAGGGCACCGGCGAGGATGTCCGTGACGCTGGCCAGCGCCGGCTCAACGCGGGCAATGCCTTCGCGGTCGAGCAGTTCGAACGGCACGCCGGACTCTTTCAGCACGGCGATGTCTTTCGCCGCGCCGTCGAGCTGGGCCTGGGTGCGGAACAACTGGGTAGTACCGAGGCTGCGGCCTTCGTAGGCGATGCCGGTTTCGGCACGCAGTTCGTCGAGGCAGTCACGGCTGTACTCGGACAGGCGGACCATGCGCTCCTTGTTCACCGCGTAACGGCTGGCGGTGCAGTTACGCAGCATCTGTGCCATCCACAGGTACTGGTCGATGTCGGCAGTGGCCTTGATCGCCAGCGGCGCGTGGCGCTGCAACAGCCACTTGATGGCCTTGAGCGGCACGCCCGGCGCGGCCCACGGCGAGGCATAACCCGGCGAGACCTGCCCGGCGTTGGCGAAACTGGTCTCCATGGCAGCAGCCGGCTGCCGGTCGACCACCACCACTTCGAATCCGGCACGGGCCAGATAATAAGCACTGGTGGTACCGATGACGCCGCTACCCAAGACCATGACGCGCATTTTCATATCCCTCATCGCGGCTAACCGCTGACGTTTGTTATTCTGAGCTTCAGATGCGCGCAGTGTAAAAAAGATTTGCCAGTGCTTTTCACTATATAAGCGCCTATATTTGGCGACAATTCTCGGCAAAAACCCTTTTCACGGAGGCGCATCCCCTATGCGTACCAACACTCAGACCAAACGTGAGCTGGACAAGATCGACCGCAACATCCTGCGGATCCTGCAAGCGGACGGGCGGATTTCCTTTACGGAGCTTGGAGAAAAGGTCGGACTCTCGACCACGCCCTGTACTGAGCGGGTCCGGCGTCTGGAGCGCGAAGGGATCATCATGGGCTACAACGCCAGGCTCAATCCGCAGCACCTGAAGGGTAGTCTGCTGGTGTTCGTCGAGATCAGCCTGGACTACAAATCCGGCGATACTTTCGAAGAGTTCCGACGTGCGGTGCTGAAATTGCCCCACGTGCTGGAGTGTCATCTGGTGTCAGGGGATTTCGACTACCTGGTGAAGGCGCGGATTTCCGAGATGGCGTCGTACCGCAAGTTGCTGGGCGACATCCTGCTCAAGTTGCCCCATGTGCGCGAGTCCAAGAGCTATATCGTGATGGAAGAGGTGAAGGAGAGCCTGACCTTGCCGATTCCGGATTGAAAATCAAAAGATCGCAGCCTGCGGCAGCTCCTACGGGTGTACACACGCTTTTTGTAGGAGCTGCCGCAGGCTGCGATCTTTTAAACCAACACCTGCCGAGTGTTGGCCATGTACTCAAACACCTGCGTCTCCACCCGCGGATGAATCAGCTCCACCGGCCCGCGCCCATTCGGGCACGGCAAGGTCTTGGTGGTGCCGAACAACCGGCAGATCAGCGGCCGCTCGTCATACACCGTGCAACCATTCGGCCCCAGATGCACGCAGTTGAGTTCTTCCATGGCGGCATCCTGCTCGGCGCGGGTCTTGCGCGGCAGGCGCGACATTTCTTCCGGCGAGGTGGTCACCGGCCCGCAGCAGTCATGGCAGCCGGGAACGCACTCGAACGAGGGAATCTGTTGTCGCAATGTGCGGATTGTCTGGCTGTTGCAGCTCATTGCAGCGGTGACCAATAGCGGAATAGAGCGGGATTCTGACGCAAAAGCTCCGATCCAGACAGTACCAGCCGACCAATGTTGCCCGCCCGGAAAGGTCCGGCTTATGCTCCGTCAAGTTTTCTAAAAGCAAGAACCAGGATCACGCACATGAATGCCCGTGCTCAACAGCCTGCTCTGAACCACACAGCTTCCTACTACGCCGCCAGCAGCCTGCCGCAGCCCGAACTTGCGGCGCTCAAAGGCGAAGTGCTGGCCGATGTCTGTGTGGTGGGCGGCGGGTTTTCGGGGTTGAACACGGCGCTTGAGCTGGCCGAGCGTGGCCTCAGCGTGGTGTTGCTTGAAGCCCATAAAATTGGTTGGGGCGCCAGTGGACGCAACGGCGGGCAGCTGATTCGCGGCGTCGGCCACGGCCTCGATCAATTCGCTAACATCATCGGCATCGAAGGCGTACGGCAGATGAAACTCATGGGCCTGGAAGCCGTGGAAATCGTCCGGCAACGGGTCGAGCGCTTCCAGATCCCCTGCGACCTGACCTGGGGTTACTGCGACCTCGCCAACAAGCCCCGTGACCTTGAAGGATTCGCCGAGGATGCCGAAGAATTGCGCAGCCTCGGTTATCGCTACGAGACCCGATTGCTGCAAGCCAATGAGATGCACACCGTGGTCGGCTCCACACGTTACGTCGGCGGCCTGATCGACATGGGCTCGGGGCACCTGCATCCACTGAACCTGGCCTTGGGCGAAGCAGCCGCGGCACAACATCTGGGGGTCCAGTTGTTCGAGCACTCGGCCGTGACCCGCATCGACTATGGCCCCGAGGTCAAGGTCCATACCGCCGAGGGCTCGGTGCGCGCCACAACCCTGGTGCTGGGCTGCAATGCCTACCTCAACAACCTCAATCCGGAACTCAGCGGAAAAGTCCTGCCCGCCGGCAGTTACATCATCGCCACCGAACCATTGAGCGAAGAACTGGCCCACGCCCTGCTGCCGCAGAACATGGCGGTCTGTGACCAGCGAGTGGCGCTGGATTATTACCGGCTCTCGGCGGACCGGCGCCTGCTGTTTGGCGGCGCCTGCCATTACTCGGGCCGCGACCCGAAAGACATCGCCGCGTATATGCGCCCGAAAATGCTGGAGGTCTTTGCGCAACTGAGCGCAGTGAAGATCGATTACCAATGGGGCGGCATGATCGGCATCGGTGCCAATCGCCTGCCGCAGATCGGACGACTCAAGGACCAGCCGAACGTGTACTACGCCCAGGCCTATTCCGGTCATGGCGTGAATGCCACGCACCTGGCCGGCAAGCTGCTGGCCGAAGCTATCAGCGGCCAGCACAGCGGCGGCTTCGATCTGTTTGCCAAGGTGCCACACATCACCTTCCCCGGCGGCAAGCATTTGCGTTCGCCGTTGCTGGCGTTGGGGATGTTGTGGCATCGATTGAAAGAGCTTCGCTGAATTCCATTCATCTGTCGGGAACGCGGTTCATCTTACAGGCGCCAGAAAGGCTTCAGCCCCTCCTCCCGCGCCTGCTCCCGCGTCAGCCCGATATCCTTGAGCTGGTCAGCCGTCAGGGCCAGCAAGGCCTTGCGCGTGTGCAGGCGACGCCAGAATCGGTCCCAGTGACTCTGGCCGGACGACGCATTGCGCATGCCCGCCTCCCGCGCGCCGTTGTTCTGCTCTGCCGCCAGTTCCTGACTGTGTAACGTCAGCCGCACATCGCTCAAACCGTTCATCTTGGATGCTCCTGTTTACTTGGGTAACCAGAGGCTCCATGATGCGTGGGCGCGCAAAAGCATTACAGATTCAAAACAACTGTATTAACTCCATACAGTTTTGCCGATTCCACCACTGAATCCCGATTTTTCGCTCGATCTGTACTGGTTAACCGAATCACCCCTATCGAGGCTGCACCATGACCCTTTACGTCAACCTCGCCGAGTTGCTCGGCACACGTATCGAACAGGGCTTCTATCGCCCCGGTGACCGGCTGCCCTCGGTACGGGCGCTGAGCGTCGAGCACGGCGTCAGCCTGAGCACGGTGCAGCAGGCCTACCGGGTGCTGGAAGACAGCGGGCTGGCCATGCCACGGCCCAAGTCCGGGTACTTCGTTCCTGCCAGTCGCGAATTGCCGGATTTGCCGGCGGTCGGTCGCCCGGCCCAGCGCCCGGTGGACATCTCTCAATGGGATCAGGTGCTGGAATTGATCCGCGCCGTGCCGCGCAAAGACGTGGTGCAACTGGGCCGCGGCATGCCGGACATCACCAGTCCGACCATGAAACCGCTGCTGCGCGACCTGGCGCGAATCAGCCGGCGGCAGGACATGCCTGGCCTGTATTACGACAACATCCACGGCAACCTCGAACTGCGCGAACAGATCGCTCGCCTGATGCTCGATTCCGGCTGCCAGTTGAGCGCCAGTGATCTGGTCGTCACCACGGGTTGCCACGAAGCGCTGTCCACCAGCATTCGGGCGATCTGCGAACCCGGCGACATTGTCGCGGTGGACTCGCCGAGCTTTCACGGCGCGATGCAGACCCTCAAGGGCCTGGGCATGAAAGCCCTGGAAATCCCCACCGATCCGCTGACCGGCATCAGTCTCGAAGCGCTGGAACTGGCCCTGGAGCAGTGGCCGATCAAGGTCATACAGTTGACCCCCAACTGCAACAATCCGTTGGGCTACATCATGCCGGAGTCGCGTAAACGCGCGTTACTGACGCTTGCCCAGCGCTATGACGTGGCGATCATCGAGGACGATGTGTATGGCGAACTGGCCTACACCTACCCGCGTCCACGCACGATCAAGTCCTTCGACGAGGACGGTCGGGTCCTGTTGTGCAGTTCGTTTTCCAAGACCTTGGCCCCGGGCCTGCGCATCGGTTGGGTCGCGCCCGGCCGCTATCTGGAACGGGTGCTGCACATGAAATACATCAGCACCGGTTCCACTGCCCCACAACCGCAGATCGCCATCGCCGAATTCCTTAAAGGTGGCCACTTCGAACCGCATTTGCGGCGGATGCGCACGCAATACCATCGCAATCGCGACCTGATGATCGATTGGGTAAGCCGCTACTTCCCGGCCGGCACCCGTGCCAGTCGTCCGCAAGGCAGCTTCATGCTGTGGGTGGAGCTACCGGACAGCTTCGACACCCTGAAACTGAATCGTGCATTGCACGACCAGGGCGTACAGATTGCCGTGGGCAGCATCTTTTCCGCCTCGGGCAAGTACCGCAATTGCCTGCGCATGAACTACGCTGCCAAACCAACACCGCAGATCGAAGACGCGGTGCGCAAGGTCGGTGCGACAGCGATCAAACTGCTGGCGGAAACCGATCAGCTCAGTGACTGACTTTTCTTCGGGAATCAGCGTCCATATGCCTATCTGCACCGCCAAACGGAACGATCCTACGTGAGAGCCAGACAACCCCTGCTTGCTCTTTTGCTGCTCGCCACGTTCCTGGGCGGTTGCTCCAGCTTCGACGCTCAGCGTGTGCCGAGCCAGGCGTTGCCGGCTTCAGACTCCGCATTCGGTCGCTCGGTCCAGGCACAGGCTGCACCTTACAAGGGGCAATCGGGCTTTCGCCTGCTGTCAGACAGCACCGAGGCCTTCACCGCCCGCGCCGAACTGATCCGTAACGCCCAAAGCAGCCTCGACTTGCAGTACTACATCGTGCACGACGGCATCAGCACGCGCATGTTGATCGAGGAGTTGCTCAAGGCCGCCGACCGGGGCGTGCGGGTGCGGGTACTGCTCGACGACACCGCCAGCGACGGCCTGGACCGCGTCATCGCCACCCTCGCCGCGCATCCGAAAATCCAGATCCGCGTGTTCAATCCGCTGAATCTTGGCCGCAGCACCGGCGTGACCCGTACCGTGGGCCGGCTGTTCAATCTGTCGCAACAACATCGACGCATGCACAACAAGCTGTTGCTGGCGGACAACAGCATGGCCATCGTCGGCGGACGCAATCTGGGGGATGAGTATTACGATGCCAAGCCCAACATGAATTTCACTGACATCGACATGCTCGGTGTCGGCCCCGTCGCCGAGCAACTCGGGCACAGTTTCGACCAGTACTGGAACAGCGCCCTGAGTAAACCGATCGACGAATTCCTGTCGAGCAAACCCACACCCCATGACCTGGAAAACACTCGCGCCCGACTGGAAGAGTCCCTGGCGGAAACGCGCAAACAGAATCACACGCTCTACAAACACCTGATGACCTTCACCACCCACCCACGCCTGGACATCTGGCGCCGCGAACTGATCTGGGCCTGGAACCAGGCATTGTGGGATGCGCCGAGCAAGGTACTGGCCAAGGGCGAACCCGATCCGCAGTTGCTGCTGACCACGCAACTCGCACCTGAACTCAATAACGTCAGCAAAGAGCTGATCATGATCTCGGCCTACTTTGTGCCCGGCCAGCCGGGACTGGTGTACCTGACCGGGCGCGCCGATGCCGGCGTTTCCGTGAGCTTGCTGACCAATTCACTGGAAGCCACGGACGTTCCCGCTGTACACGGTGGTTACGCGCCCTATCGCAGGGCACTGCTGGAGCACGGCGTGAAGCTGTACGAATTGCGTCGCCAACCCGGCGAGGGAGGCGACAGCGGTAGCGGGCCGTATCTTTTTTCCAGCAACGCCTATCACGGCTCTGAATCCAGCCTGCACAGCAAGGCGATGATCTTCGACCAGCAGAAGTCCTTTATCGGCTCGTTCAATTTCGATCCGCGCTCGGTACTGTGGAACACCGAAGTCGGCGTGCTGGTGGACAGTCCGGAGTTGGCCGCACGGGTCCGCGAACTGGCACTGCAGGGTATGGCGCCGGCCCTGAGTTATCAGGTGGAGCTGGAAACCGGTCAGATCGTCTGGACCACCGAAGACGACGGAAAAATGCACACCCTGACCAAGGAGCCAGGGAGTTGGTGGCGGCGATTCAATGCGTGGCTGAGCAATACGGTTGGGCTGGAGAAGATGTTGTAGAACCCTCAAAAGATCGCAGCCTTCGGCAGCTCCTACATTGAATTGCGATCCCCTGTAGGAGCTGCCGAAGGCTGCGATCTTTTGATCTTTTGAGCTATGCCGGTTGCGCGGTACCAAACGCACCTTGCCGCGACACCACGATCAATACGCCCAAGGCCCCCACCGCCATCAGCAACGGCAACGCATGACCGCTGATCCACTGGCTGCCGGCGCCCGCCAGCAGCGGCCCGATCAGGCAACCAATCCCCCACAGCTGGGCGATGTGGGCGTTAGCCCGTACCAACGCATCGTCGCGATAACGCTCGCCGATCAGGATCAACGACAAGGTGAATAACCCGCCAGCGCTGGCGCCGAACAACACCCACAGTGGCCAGATCAGCAGCGTGTCGATCAGCATTGGAATCGCCAGACTCGACAGCAGCAAGACGACTGCGCAGCCGGTAAACAATGCACGGCGTGACAAGCGATCGGCCAACGCACCAATCGGCAATTGCAGCACTGCATCGCCGACCACCACCGTACTGACCATCGCCAGGGCGATCTCCGTGGTGAAGCCCTGGCGCAGGCAATAGACCGGCAACAGCGTCAGAATCATCGCCTCGAACGCGGCGAACAGCGACACCGCCCAGGCAATTGCCGGCAGGCCACGGCAGAACTCAAGCAAATCACGCAGGGTTACGCTGCTGGCCTCGCTGCTCGGCGCACCACTGCGCCCCAGCAACAGAAACGGAGCAGCCATCAGCAAACCGACGCCGACCCAAAAACCATAATCGTGCTCGGCGCCAAGGAAGCCCAACAACACCGGCCCGGCCAGCTGACTCAGTGCGTAGCTGCTGCCATACAGCGCCACCAACCGCCCGCGCCATTGCTCGACCACCAGTTGGTTGATCCAGCTTTCACCGATGATGAATACGAGGGTGAGGATCACCCCGATCATCAGGCGCAACACCAACCAGATCGGATAGCTCGGCAACAGCGCCAGCAAACCGATCGAAACCGCCCCGGCCCACAGGCACAGGCGCATCAGATTGGCCGTGCCGAAACGCGCCGCCAGATGGCTGGAGATTTTCGCCCCCAACAGGACACCGATGGCCGGCATCGCCGCCATCACACCAATGGCAAACGAGCCGTAGCCCCAGCTTTCCAGGCGAAACGACACCAGCGGCATGCTGACCCCCAGGGCCAGGCCGACACTCAGGACAGATGCCAAAACGGCGAAATACGTCGCCCAACGCATGTTCCACGCTCCTGTGGATATTTTTATGTACAACACAAAACACTGTGGGAGCGAGCTTGCTCGCGATAGCGGTACAACATTCAACATTGAAGTCGACTGTTACACCGCTATCGCGAGCAAGCTCGCTCCCACAGGGGATCTGCGTCGTTCAGGACGCCCGACTTAACCATCGAGCTCCCTCACTGACTTACAACTTGATCCAGGTCGCCTTCAGCTCGGTGTACTTGTCGAACGCGTGCAGGGACTTGTCGCGACCATTGCCGGACTGCTTGAAGCCACCGAACGGAGCGGTCATGTCGCCGCCATCGTACTGGTTGACCCACACGCTACCGGCACGCAGTGCGCGGGCGGTGAGGTGAGCCTTGGAAATGTCGGCCGTCCAGACCGCAGCGGCCAGGCCATATGGTGTGTCGTTGGCAATGGCGATGGCTTCTTCTGCGCTGTCGAATGCGATGACCGACAGTACCGGGCCGAAGATTTCTTCCTGGGCGATTTTCATCGCGTTGCTCACACCGTCGAAAATCGTCGGCTCAACGTAAGTGCCGCCCGTTTCCTGGAGCGTACGCTTGCCACCGGCCACCAGCTTGGCGCCGTCGGCATGACCGGACTCGATGTAAGACAGCACGGTGTTCATCTGCTGGGTATCAACCAGCGCACCAACGTTGGTCGCCGGGTCCAGCGGGTTGCCCGGCTTCCAGGTTTTCAGCGCTTCGATCACCAGCGGCAGGAATTTATCCTTGATCGAACGCTCCACCAGCAGGCGCGAACCGGCGGTGCAAACTTCGCCCTGGTTAAAGGCGATGGCACCGGCAGCCGCTTCGGCAGCGTCTTGCAGGTTCGGCGCATCGGCGAACACGATGTTCGGGCTCTTGCCGCCTGCTTCGAGCCAGACGCGCTTCATGTTCGACTCGCCGGAGTAGATCAACAGCTGCTTGGCGATCTTGGTCGAACCGGTGAACACCAGGGTGTCGACGTCGTTGTGCAGGGCCAGGGCCTTGCCGACGGTGTGACCGTAACCCGGCAACACGTTCAGAACGCCTTTCGGGATGCCGGCTTCGACAGCCAGCTCAGCGATGCGAATCGCCGTCAGCGGCGATTTTTCCGACGGCTTGAGGATCACCGAGTTACCGGTGGACAGCGCCGGGCCCAGTTTCCAGCACGCCATCATCAGCGGGAAGTTCCACGGCACGATGGCGCCGACCACGCCAACGGGCTCACGAGTCACCAGGCCCAGTTGATCGTGCGGGGTTGCAGCGACTTCGTCGTAGATCTTGTCGATGGCTTCGCCGCTCCAGCTCAGGGCTTGCGCCGCGCCGGGAACGTCGATGTACAGGGAGTCGCTGATCGGCTTGCCCATGTCCAGGGTTTCAAGCAGGGCCAGCTCTTCGGCGTGCTGCTTGAGCAGGCCGGCGAAACGGATCATGGTGGATTTGCGCTTGGTCGGCGCCAGGCGCGACCAGACACCGGAATTGAAGGTGGCGCGGGCGTTTTCCACGGCGCGCTGGGCGTCGGCGGCGTCACAGCTGGCAATCTTGCCCAGCAGACGGCCATCGACCGGGCTGATGCACTCGAAAGTCTCGCCGGAGACGGCGTCGGTGTATTCGCCATTGATATAGGCGCGGCCTTCGATTTTCAGGTCGCGGGCACGTTGTTCCCAGTCGGCACGGGTCAGGGTGGTCATGCGAGTGTCCTCCTCTTATTGATACGACACCCGCGTTCTTCGCGGGCGCTGTCAGGAATTCTGCCCGGCCAGCCTGCTTATCGGCCCAAGGCATCCACCACCCTAAACCAGCCGCCCATGAAGTTTCAATATATTTGACATAACGCCGGCAAATGGCCTTGCGATGTTCATTTTAATAAACATAGACTTTGGGCTGACCAACCACTCGCGCCGTAATCACGGAGGGATAACAACAATGAACATCCAGAACGTCGTCGACTTCAGCCAGGCTACCACCGCCGCCGAACGCTACCGTCCGGACCCGACCAAAGTGCTCAAGGGCGACCCGGAGCAAGCGGTTTACAACCACTACAATAGCCCTTGTGGTCAGTTGAACGCCGGTGTGTGGGAAGGTGCCGTCGGCCAGTGGACGGTGAACTTCACCGAACACGAATACTGCGAAATCGTTCAGGGTGTTTCGGTGCTGCGCGACAGCGACGGCAACGCCAAGACCTTGCGCGCCGGAGACCGCTTCGTCATTCCGGCCGGGTTCAAAGGCACCTGGGAAGTGCTGGAGCCATGCCGCAAGATCTACGTGGCGTTTGAACAGAAGGCTTGAAGATTTCAGGTGTTTGAGCCGGCGAAGAGCCCCTGAAAGCCGACACAAAAACCCTCAGGCAACAAAAAAGGCCCGTATCTCGCGATACGGGCCTTTTTTGTAAGAGGGAAAAATCAATTACTTGATTTTGCCTTCTTTGTAGATCACGTGCTTGCGAACAACCGGATCATATTTCTTGATCTCGATTTTGTCCGGGGTAGTACGCTTGTTCTTGTCGGTAGTGTAGAAGTGACCAGTACCGGCGCTCGAAATCAAACGAATCAATTCACGCATGATTAGCTCCCTTAAACCTTGCCATCGCGGCGAAGTTCGGCCAGCACGACAGTGATGCCACGCTTGTCGATGATACGCATGCCTTTGGCAGATACGCGCAGACGCACAAAACGTTTCTCTTCTTCAACCCAGAAGCGGTGATGCTGCAGGTTCGGCAGGAAACGACGACGGGTTTTGTTGTTTGCGTGGGAAATGTTATTCCCGGTTACCGGACCCTTACCGGTAACTTGACATACTCTAGACATGCCTCAGCCCTCTAAAACCACATGCCCAACCCGGCATGGGTTGGCCGCTTAATCTCTCAGTCATTTGGCGCCAGGCGCCGCGTTTCTTTAGAGGTCTTACCGGCTACACCTACAGTGAAGGAACCGGGCCCCTAGAAAAGAGCGCTGCTTTATACCAGAAAGACTGGAGAGCAACAACATTCGGTGTGCGTTGAATTCACAAAAACCCCGTTTTTCGGACTCCGAGCGCCTTGGACAAAGGCTATCGTCGATGGCGACCGCTCGTCGCAGAGTATCGCTAACCGAGCCAACCAGAGAGTTTGCTCAGCCGTGGCACAGCAAATTCAGTCGCCTATAGTCCCCTTAAAATGAAAAAGGGGATAGTCATTTGCAAAAGAGCCCACTAGGGTAAGCCTTTTCCAGACTGCACTTGCAGATGGGCCTTCGACCTGAAAAGGAAGCCGACCATGCGCCTTGCTGCCCTACCGCTGTTGTTCGCCCCGCTTCTGCTGAGCCCACAGGCCTTTGCCGCCGCCCTGAGCGTCTGCACCGAGGCCAGCCCTGAAGGGTTCGATGTGGTGCAGTACAACTCGCTGACCACCACCAACGCCTCGGCCGATGTGCTGATGAATCGCCTGGTGGACTTCGACACGGCCAGTGGCAAAGTGGTCGCCAGCCTCGCCGACAGCTGGGAAGTCAGCCCCGACGGCCTGACCTACGTCTTCAAGTTGCACCCGCAGGTGAAATTCCATCGCACCGAGTACTTCACCCCGACGCGTGACCTGAACGCCGAAGACGTGATTTTCAGCTTCGACCGCATGCTCGACCCGGCCAATGTGTGGCACAAAGTCGCCCAGAGCGGCTTCCCCCATGCGCAATCGATGCAACTGCCGGCCCTGATCAAGAAGATCGACGCCCTCGACCCGCAGACCGTGCGCTTCACCCTCGACCACCCGGATTCGACCTTGCTGGCGACCCTGAGCATGGGCTTCGCCTCGATCTATTCGGCCGAATACGCCGACAAACTGATGAAGGCCGGCACGCCGGAGAAGCTCAACAGCCAGCCGATCGGCACGGGGCCGTTCGTTTTCACCCGTTTCCAGAAGGACGCCTCGGTTCGCTACAAAGCCAACCCCGAATACTTCGGCGGCAAACCCTCTGTAGATCCGCTGATTTTCGCCATCACGCCGGATGCCAACGTGCGCCTGCAGAAATTGCGCCGTAACGAATGCCAGATCGCCCTGTCGCCCAAGCCTCTGGACGTACAGGAAGCGCTGAAAGAGCCGGCCCTGAAAGTCGAAAAGACTGACGCGTTCATGACCGCATTCGTCGGCATCAACAGCCAGCATCCGCCGCTGGACAAGCCAGAAGTGCGTCAGGCCATCAACCTTGCCTTCGACAAGGTCAGCTATGTCAAAGCCGTGTTCGAGGACACCGCCGAGGCGGCCAACGGTCCGTACCCGCCCAACACCTGGAGCTACGCGAAAAACCTGCCGGGCTACCCTCACGACATCGCGAAGGCCAAAGCCTTGATGGCCAAGGCCGGACTCAAGGAAGGCTTCCAGACCACCATCTGGACCCGCCCTTCCGGCAGCCTGCTTAACCCCAACCCAAGCCTCGGCGCTCAATTGCTTCAGTCTGACCTCGCGGAAATCGGCATTCAGGCTGAAATCCGCGTGATCGAATGGGGCGAGCTGATCCGCCGCGCCAAGGCCGGTGAACACGACTTGCTGTTCATGGGCTGGGCCGGCGACAACGGTGACCCGGACAACTTCCTCACGCCGCAGTTTTCCTGCGCCGCGGTCAAGTCCGGCACCAACTTCGCCCGCTACTGCAATCAGGATCTGGACAAGCTGATCAGCGCCGGCAAGACCACTGGCGAGCAAGGTGTGCGCAGCAAGCTCTACGAACAGGCCCAGGCGCAGATCCAGCAGCAGGCACTGTGGTTGCCCCTGGCCCACCCGACGGCATTCGCGCTGACACGCAAGGATGTCGAGGGGTACTCGGTCAGCCCGTTCGGCCGACAGGATTACTCGAAGGTCAATATCAAATAACCCACCATACACAAAACCTGTAGGAGTGAGCCTGCTCGCGATTGCATTCTTTCAGTTATCGGACAAGTTGAATGACACGACGCCATCGCGAGCAGGCTCGCTCCTACAGGGGGTCGCATCATCCCGCTCACATCCACCCATACTCCGCCATCGACAACGGATCGCCGTCGCCGATGATGAAATGGTCAAGCACCCGCACATCAATCAACTCCAGCGCCTTTTGCAGGCGCTTGGTCAGCACCCGGTCGGACTGACTGGGGTCGGTGTTGCCCGAAGGATGGTTGTGGCAGAGGATCAATGCCGCTGCGTTGTTGGCCAAGGCGCGTTTGACCACCTCTCGCGGATGAACACTGGTGTTGTCGATGGAGCCGCGAAACAGCGTCTCAAACCCTAGTACCTGATGCTTGGAATCGAGAAACAGGCAACCAAATACCTCGTGAGGCTCGTGGCGCAGCATCGACTTCAGGTACTCACGAACCGCCTGCGGATTCTCCAGTGCCGATTTTTGGCGCGCACGTTCGGCCAGATGACGCCTGCTCATTTCTTGCGCAGCCTGCAACTGTGCAAATTTCGCTGGTCCAAGTCCCAACTGCTTGCTGAACGTTTCCTGATCGGCCTCAAGCAGCAAACGCAGGCTGCCAAACTGATTCAACAGGTGTCGCGCCAAATCTACGGCGCTTTTACCTACCACGCCCGTGCGTAAAAAAATCGCCAGCAATTCGGCGTCCGAAAGGCTTCCCGCGCCCTGTTCAAGCAACCTCTCCCGTGGTCGTTCCGCCGCCGGCCAATCGCGAATACTCATAGCACCTCCCTGTCTGTGGGCACCGCTGTTCCATAGCGGTCGCTGTGATATCGTAGCCCATCTTTTTTGCGGGCGAATTCACCCTGGGGAGGGGGTTTCGCCACGTAAGTCACCAACGAATTGAAAGGCAAGCCTATGCAGCGGCTGTATCGGAAACGCATTGTTCTGGGCGTCGGCGGCGGTATCGCCGCCTACAAGAGCGCCGACCTGGTTCGCCGCCTGATCGACCAGGGCGCCGAAGTGCGCGTGGTAATGACCCGTGGCGGCGCAGAGTTCATCACCCCGCTGACCATGCAGGCCCTGTCCGGGCACCCGGTCCACCTGGACCTGCTGGACCCGGCGGCCGAAGCGGCCATGGGCCACATCGAGCTGGCAAAATGGGCCGACCTGGTGCTGATCGCCCCCGCCACAGCGGACCTGATCGCCCGTCTGGCCCAAGGCATTGCCGACGACCTGCTGACCACGCTGGTGCTGGCCACCGACGCAGTGGTCGCCGTTGCACCGGCAATGAACCAGGCCATGTGGCGCGACCCGGCGACCCAGGCCAACCTGCAAACCCTCGAAAGCCGCGACATCAAGGTCTTCGGCCCGGCCTCCGGCAGCCAGGCCTGCGGCGACGTCGGGCTGGGGCGCATGCTCGAAGCCCTTGAACTGGCCCAGTGCGCCGCCGACTGCTTTCAGCGTCAGGCCCTGACCGGTAAACACGTGCTGATCACGGCCGGCCCGACCCAGGAAAACATCGACCCGGTGCGTTACATCACCAACCATAGTTCCGGGAAAATGGGCTTTGCCCTGGCCGAAGCCGCCGTGGAAGCCGGTGCCCGTGTGACCCTGATCACCGGTCCCGTGCATCTGCCGACCCCGGATCGCGTCACTCGCATCGATGTAGTCAGCGCCCGCGACATGCTCGCTGCCTGCGAAGCGGCGATCCCTTGCGACCTGTTCATCGCCTCGGCAGCCGTTGCGGACTACCGCCCGGAAGTCGTTGCCCCACAGAAACTCAAGAAAGACCCTACGAACGGCGACGGCTTGTTGCTACAGATGGTGCGTAACCCGGACATCCTGGCCACCATCGCCACCCGCCCCGACCGCCCGTTCAGTGTCGGTTTTGCCGCCGAGACCGAACACCTGCTCGATTACGCTGCGCGCAAGCTGAAAGACAAGAACCTCGATTTGATCGTCGCCAACGACGTCGCCAACCCGAGCATTGGCTTCAACAGCGAAGAAAACGCCTGCAGCGTGATCGACCGTGAGCTACACGCCACACTCTTCGCCCAGACCAGCAAGAGCAAGATTGCTCGCCAGCTGATCACTTTTATCGCCGAACGTCTGAACCAGGTTTAATTTACATGCACGCTTTGCAAGCCAAGATCCTCGACCCCCGCATCGGTACCGAATTCCCGCTGCCGCAATACGCCACACCGGGCTCCGCCGGCCTCGACCTGCGCGCCATGCTGGAACAGGACACCGTGATCAAGCCGGGTGAAACCGTGCTGATCCCCACTGGCCTGTCGGTCTATATCGGCGACCCGAACCTGGCGGCGCTGATTCTGCCGCGCTCGGGGATGGGCCATAAGCACGGCATCGTGCTGGGCAACCTGGTGGGCCTGATCGACTCCGACTACCAGGGCCCATTGATGGTTTCCTGCTGGAACCGTGGCCAGACCGAATTCACCATGCCGGTCGGCGAGCGCCTGGCGCAACTGGTGCTGGTGCCGGTGGTGCAGGCTCACTTCGAGATGGTTGAAGAGTTTGTTGAAACCGAGCGCGGCACTGGCGGTTTCGGCCATACCGGCACCCGCTGATCCGGACACGCGCTTCTTGTGGTGGGGGAACGGACTCCCTCGCCACAAAATTCAAATTGTCATCTGCAAGGTTTAGCACCGAAAATCAAGGCATTGCCCGGTCAAACCCCTGCCGTCAGGGGCGTCATGGCCCTTTCATACCACGAACTCTCTGTGGAAAACGCCGTCATACCCTTCAGTTTGAACCTGCCGCCGAATGAATCGGCGGCCTGTCCAGCCACTTTCGAGATGGAGCATTTCCACAGATGAACACCCCGGCCAAAGTCGCACCCAAGTTCCCTGACAGCATCTTCCGCGCCTATGACATTCGCGGCACCGTTCCGGAATTCCTGAACGCTGAAACCGCTTACTGGATCGGCCGCGCCGTCGGCTCCCAAAGCCTGGCCCAGGGCGAGCCAAACGTTTCCGTCGGTCGCGATGGCCGCTTGTCCGGCCCGGAACTGGTCGCACAACTGATCAAAGGCATCGCCGACAGCGGCTGCCACGTCAGTGATGTCGGCCTGGTCCCGACTCCGGCGCTCTACTACGCCGCCAACGTGCTCGCCGGCAAATCCGGCGTGATGCTTACCGGCAGCCACAACCCGTCGAACTACAACGGCTTCAAGATCGTCATTGCCGGCGACACCTTGGCCAACGAACAGATCCAGGCCCTGCATGACCGCCTCAAGACCAACAACCTGAGCAGCGGCCAGGGCAGCATCACCCAGGTCGAGATCCTCGACCGCTACACCACTGAAATCGTCCAGGACATCAAGCTGGCCCGTCGCCTGAAAGTGGTCGTCGACTGCGGCAACGGCGCGGCCGGCGTGATTGCCCCGCAACTGATCGAAGCGCTGAACTGCGAAGTCATCCCGCTGTTCTGCGAAGTGGACGGCAACTTCCCAAACCACCACCCGGACCCGGGCAAGCCTGAAAACCTCGTGGACCTGATCAACAAGGTCAAGGAAACCAAGGCCGATATCGGCCTGGCCTTCGATGGCGATGGCGACCGCGTCGGTGTGGTGACCAACACCGGCAGCATCGTCTACCCGGACCGCCTGCTGATGCTGTTTGCCCGCGACGTCGTGGCGCGCAACCCGGGCGCCGAGATCATCTTCGACGTCAAATGCACCCGCCGCCTGTTTGCGCTGATCAAGGAATACGGCGGCCGGTCGTTAATGTGGAAGACCGGTCACTCGTTGATCAAAAAGAAAATGAAACAATCCGGCGCCCTGCTGGCTGGCGAAATGAGCGGGCACATCTTTTTCAAGGAGCGCTGGTTCGGTTTCGACGACGGCATCTACAGCGCCGCACGCTTGCTGGAGATCCTCAGCAAAGAAAAATCCTCGGCCGAAGAGCTGTTCGCGACCTTCCCGAACGATATTTCTACGCCGGAAATCAATATCCATGTGACCGAAGAGAGCAAATTCAGCATCATTGATGCATTGCACGATGCGCAGTGGGGCGAAGGCGCTGACCTGACCACCATTGACGGCGTGCGAGTCGACTATGCCAAAGGCTGGGGCCTGGTACGCGCATCCAACACCACACCGGTGCTGGTGCTGCGTTTCGAGGCCGATGACGAGGCTGAACTGCAACGCATCAAGGATGTGTTCCACATCCAGCTCAAGCGCGTTGCACCTGATCTCCAACTACCGTTCTGATTCACCCGGAGCCCTGAATGACCCTCGAACGCGAAGCCGCCGCCAACACCGCCAAGGTCCTGTCCGAAGCGTTGCCTTACATCCGCCGTTATGTCGGCAAGACACTGGTGATCAAATACGGCGGCAACGCGATGGAAAGCGAGGAGCTGAAAACCGGCTTCGCCCGCGACATCGTGCTGATGAAGGCCGTGGGCATCAACCCGGTGGTGGTTCACGGTGGCGGCCCGCAAATCGGTGACCTGCTCAAGCGCCTGTCGATCGAGAGCCATTTCGTCGACGGCATGCGCGTCACCGACGCCGCGACCATGGACGTGGTGGAAATGGTCCTTGGCGGCCAGGTCAACAAGGACATCGTCAACCTGATCAACCGTCACGGCGGCAGCGCCATCGGCCTGACCGGGAAAGACGCCGAGCTGATTCGCGCGAAGAAGCTCACCGTTACCCGTCAGACCCCGGAAATGACCACCCCGGAAATCATCGACATCGGCCATGTGGGCGAAGTGGTCGGGATCAACACCGATCTGCTGAACCTGCTGGTCAAGGGCGATTTCATTCCGGTGATCGCGCCCATCGGTGTCGGTGCCAACGGCGAGTCGTACAACATCAACGCTGACCTGGTGGCCGGTAAAGTCGCCGAAGCGTTGAAAGCCGAGAAGCTGATGCTGCTGACCAACATTGCCGGCCTGATGGACAAGTCGGGCACGGTCCTGACCGGCCTGACAACCCAGCAAGTCGACGACCTGATCGCCGACGGCACCATCTACGGCGGCATGCTGCCGAAGATCCGCTGCGCACTGGAAGCGGTCCAGGGCGGCGTGGGCAGCTCGCTGATCATTGACGGTCGCGTGCCGAACGCAATCCTGCTGGAAATCTTCACCGATACCGGCGTGGGCACCCTGATCAGCAATCGCAAGCGTCCTTAAGCGATAGCGCAAACAAGAAGACCCCGCTCGGCCTGGCTGAGCGGGGTCTTTTTGTATGCGATCCCTGCGGAATTTGCACCTACCTGCAGGGTATTGCGTTAGACGCCGTACTGGGCGCGGTACGCTTCTACTGCCGGCAAATGCTGCTTGAGCTGCGGGTCATCAGCCAGGAACTCCAGCACCTGATTCAGCGAAACGATGCTGATCACCGGGATGCCGAAGTCACGCTCGACCTCCTGGATCGCCGACAATTCGCCGTTGCCACGCTCCTGACGGTTCAGGGCGATCAGCACGCCAGCGGCCTTGGCGCCGTCCTGGGAAGCGATGATTTGCATCACTTCACGGATCGCGGTGCCAGCGGTGATTACGTCATCGATGATCAGCACATCGCCGGTCAACGGTGCGCCGACCAGGCTGCCGCCTTCGCCGTGGGCCTTGGCTTCCTTGCGGTTGAAGCACCATGGCAGGTCACGGTTGTGATGTTCAGCCAGCGCCACGGCGGTGGTCGCCGCCAACGGGATGCCCTTGTAGGCCGGGCCAAACAGCACGTCGAACGCAATGCCGCTTTCAGCAATGGCGGCGGCGTAGAAACGCCCCAGTTGCGCCAGAGCCGAGCCCGAGTTGAACAAGCCGGCGTTGAAGAAGTAAGGACTGGTACGCCCGGACTTCAGGGTGAACTCACCGAAGCGCAAAACGCCGCGATCGATGGCAAAACGAATGAAATCGCGCTGATACGCTTGCATGAAAAAAACCCCAAATACCACGGATTTAGCTAATTAGCTTGACGCCGTGTATCATACACGCACGCGATTTTTGGGGCCATTTATGCGGATCATCAGTGTGAACGTCAATGGTATTCAGGCTGCAGTCGAGCGTGGTTTGCTCAGTTGGCTGCAAGCACAGAATGCCGACGTCATCTGCCTGCAGGACACCCGTGCCTCCGCCTTTGAACTGGATGACCCAGCCTTCCAACTGGATGGCTACTTCCTTTATGCCTGCGATGCCGAAGTCCCTGCCCAAGGCGGCGTGGCTTTGTATTCGCGGTTGCAACCGAAGGCTGTCATCAGCGGTCTCGGTTTCGAGACGGCCGACCGCTACGGGCGCTACCTGCAAGCCGATTTCGACAAGGTCAGCATCGCGACCTTGCTGCTCCCTTCGGGGCAGAACGGCGATGAAGACTTGAACCAGAAGTTCAAGCTAATGGACGACTTCGCCCGTTATCTGGATAAACAGCGACGCAAACGTCGCGAGTACATTTATTGTGGCTCGCTGTACGTGGCGCAACAGAAGCTGGATATCAAGAACTGGCGCGACAGCCAGCAATCTCCGGGCTTCCTGGCACCTGAACGTGCCTGGATGGACGAGATTGTCGGCAACATGGGTTATGTCGACGCCCTGCGGGAAGTCAGCCGTGAAGGCGACCAGTACAGCTGGTGGCCGGACAACGAACAGGCGGAGATGCTCAACCTCGGTTGGCGCTTCGACTATCAACTGCTGACCCCGGGCCTGCGCCGCTTCGTACGCAGTGCACGCCTGCCACGCCAGCCGCGGTTCTCGCAACACGCGCCGCTGATCGTGGACTACGACTGGACGCTGACGATCTAAGTGATTTTTCACTGAACAGTTTGATAGACGGTCGAAAAAATGCCCGTATCGCAAGATACGGGCATTTTTTATGCGTTCTATTCAGGGGGGCCCAACGGCCTGAACTTCAAACCGCGGCGAAAAACGGCAGTGCAAGGTACAACTTGATCACGATGACATTAATGATGTCGATGAAGAAAGCGCCCACCATAGGCACCACCAGGAACGCTATCTGCGAAGGCCCGTAGCGCTGTGTTACCGCTTGCATGTTAGCGATGGCCGTTGGCGTGGCACCCAGTCCAAAACCGCAGTGCCCTGCCGCCAGTACAGCCGCATCGTAGTTACTGCCCATCATCCTGAACGTCACAAAAATCGCGAACAGTGCCATGACCAGCGTTTGCGCAGCCAGGATGATGAAGATCGGCAAAGCCAGTGCAGCCAGATCCCACAGTTTGAGTGACATCAGAGCGATCGCCAGAAACAGCGACAAGCTGACGTTCCCCAGCACTGAGACTTCACGCTCAAACACCTGATACACGCCAAGCGCCGAAAGCCCGTTCCGTAAAAGCACGCCCACGAACAACACGCAAACAAACGTTGGCAACTCAAATGCGGTCCCCTGAAGCCACCCATTCAGGAGTGAGCCCGCCAGCAGGCTGACAGCGATCAAAGCCAATGTCTCGACTAGCGAAAACGACGTGATCGAGCGCTCTTTGTTCGGTTGTTCAAAGCCCTTGGGCAACCGTGGCTTTTCCTGCTCGCAGCCGGGTGTCTGGACACGACTGATGAGCAAGCGGGCAACAGGCCCACCGATCAAACCGCCCAGCACCAGGCCAAACGTCGCAGAGGCCATGGCCAGTTCAGAGGCAGACGCCAGACCGAACTTCTCGCTGAACGTCGCCCCCCACGCAGCACCTGTACCGTGGCCGCCTGCCAAGGTAATCGAGCCTGTCAGCAAGCCCATCAAGGGATCGAGCCCCAGCACCGTTGCAAGCCCGATACCCATCGCATTCTGGATCACCAGAAGTCCGACAACCGCCAGCAAAAAGATCCCCACGACGCGCCCGCCCTTCTTCAGGCTGGCGAAGTCTGCACTCAAGCCGATGGTGGCAAAAAACGCCAACATCAAGGGAGTTTGCAGCGAGGTATCAAATCGGATTTCGAAATCGAGGGTTCTCAAAGCCAGAAGACCCAAGGCAACCACCAGGCCGCCTGCTACAGGTTCCGGGATATTATAAGTACGTAAAAAGCCGACACGTGAGACAAGAGCGCGTCCCAGCAAAAGTACTAAAGAGGCGGCGACAAGCGTTCCATAAAAATCGAGCTGAAGCATTTGGGATATTCTTGCTTTTACATTCAGGGGCGAACTTTTTACCTGGACACGCCTCTTGAACAGGTTGATCCATCTCAACACTGACTAGTATTGGATTCAGAGGCCGTCAATGGTCCGAATATATCGAAATATTTCTTTATAAATATTACTTGCGGCAACTTTATCAATCGCCAAGTCTCATTGCCAAGCATACAAGCCGTACTGAGCCTTGCAGTTTGTGACTAAACGTGTAAGGAGTTTTATTTGCACGAATGAACTTCATTTGAATAGCGAGCGACCAAGTACGCAACATTAGAGATTAATCTGATTGCAAAAATACAAATGCCCCGACATGTCGGGGAATTTGTATTGAACTGCGCTTAAAACAGCACCAGCGTCCTGGCTTACTTGATCAACCGCCAGGTGAACGGATACCGATAAGGCTGCCCTTCATTGGCCTTCACCCCGGCAATGATCGTCAGCACCAGCGCACCGATCGCGATCAGGCCAAACAGGAAGAACCCGATAATCACCACCATCAGCAAGAAGCAAATGGCCGAGGCAATGGCGACGGAGATCTGAAAGTTCAGCGCTTCCTTGCCCTGGGCATCGATGAACGGGTCCATCTCGCGTTTCATCTGCCAGAGAATCAGCGGGCCGATGATCGTGCCAAACGGAATCCAGATCCCCAGCAAGGCGGACAAGTGGCAAAACATGGCCCACTGACGCACCTCTTGGTTCGGCGTGGGCAGTGGCAGTTGCTCGTCACTCATGGTGTCCTCCTTGCCTGGAGCAGTCCGATCAGTCGGCCAATACGGCCTTTTGCAGTTCGAAGATCTCGTTCATGCCTTTCTTCGCCAGCTCGAGCATGGCGTTCAACTCTTCAGGCTGGAACGGCGCGCCTTCGGCAGTGCCCTGGACTTCAATGAAACCACCAGCGCTGGTCATCACCACGTTCAGGTCCGTCTCGGCGGCCGAGTCTTCCAGGTAGTCGAGGTCAAGAACAGGCTCACCCTTGTACATGCCCACGGAAACAGCAGCGATCATCTGCTTGACCGGGTCACCCCCCTTCAGACCGCCACGCTTCTTGATGACTTTCAAGGCATCGATCAGCGCAACCATGGAGCCGGTGATCGAAGCCGTGCGGGTGCCGCCATCGGCCTGGATCACATCGCAGTCGACGTACAGGGTGACGTCGCCCAGCTTGGACATGTCCAGCGCAGCGCGCAGGGAGCGACCGATCAGACGCTGGATTTCCAAGGTGCGACCGCCTTGCTTGCCACGGCTGGCTTCACGCTGGTTACGCTCGCCGGTAGCGCGCGGCAGCATGCCGTACTCGGCTGTCAACCAACCCTGGCCCTGGCCTTTCAGGAAACGCGGTACGCCCGGCTCAACGCTGACGGTGCAGATGACCTTGGTATCACCGAACTCGACCAGCACAGAACCCTCGGCGTGTTTGGTGTAGTTGCGGGTGATGCGGATCGAGCGGAGCTGATCGGCAGCGCGACCACTTGGACGTATCATAGGGAGTACCTGTACTGGGGACGGAAAACTGCGGAGCATTATAGAGCCGACGGCCGCCACTGGGCACGTCTAAAAAAATCCGCCGACGACCGAGGGCTCTGTACCGCGCGTCGGTGCAGGCCTGCCGCTCTTTGTCACACCGTGTGTTTGGGCGCATCCGCGTCACTGCGCTACAATCCTGCGCCTTTGCTGCCAGTCGGCTTTAATTCATTGATATCGGATTCCCGGAACCTCGGTTCGGTGCCGATCTGCATTGCGAGGTACCGCCATGGTGCACAGCATGACCGCCTTCGCCCGCGTCGAAAACGCCGGCGTCCAGGGCACCCTGAGCTGGGAGCTGCGGTCGGTCAACAGCCGCTACCTGGAACCCCACCTGCGCCTGCCGGAGTCCTTTCGCGACCTCGAGGGCGCTGTTCGTGAAGCCCTGCGCCAGGGTATATCGCGGGGCAAGCTCGAATGCACCCTGCGCTTCACCGAAGAAAACATCGGCAAAGCGCTGCAAATCGATCAGGAGCGTGCCGCGCAACTGGTCGCCGCCGCCGAGACCATCGCCAGCCTGATCAAAAATCCGGCAGCGCTGAACCCGCTGGAAGTCCTGGCCTGGCCCGGCGTACTGGTAGGCGACGCCACCGACCCGCAAGCCTTGAACGCCGAAGCGCTGGCACTGTTCAATCAGGGTCTCAAGGAACTGAAGGCCGGCCGCGAGCGCGAAGGCGCGGAGCTGGCGCGGCTGATCAACGAGCGCCTGAGCTCCATCGAAGAAGACGTGGTGACCTTGCGCGAACTGGTCCCGCAAATGCTCGCCACCCAGCGCCAGAAAGTCCTCGACCGCTTCGCCGACATGAAGGCCGAGATGGATCCGCAGCGCCTGGAGCAGGAAATGGTCATGCTCGCGCAAAAAAGCGACGTCGCCGAAGAACTGGATCGCCTGAGTACTCACATCATCGAAGTTCGCCGGGTGCTCAAATCCGGCGGCGCCGCCGGTCGGCGCCTGGACTTCCTGATGCAGGAACTCAACCGCGAAGCCAATACACTGGGCTCCAAAGCCTTCGACCCGCGCAGCACCCAGGCTGCGGTCAACCTCAAGGTGTTGATCGAGCAGATGCGCGAACAAGTGCAGAATATTGAGTAAGGCTACCCCGACATGACACACAGCACCGGCACCCTGTACATCATTTCCGCCCCTTCGGGCGCGGGCAAGAGCAGTCTGGTCAAGGCCCTGACCGACGCCAATCCGGAGATCCGCGTCTCGGTCTCCCACACCACCCGCGCCATGCGCCCCGGTGAAGTGAATGGCGTGAACTATCACTTCGTCGACCGCAGCGAGTTCGTGAAGATGATCGAACACGGGGATTTTCTTGAGCGCGCCGAAGTGTTCGGCAATCTCTACGGCACGTCGCAAAGCCACCTGCAGCAGACACTGGACGAAGGCCACGACCTGATTCTGGAAATCGACTGGCAAGGTGCCGAGCAAGTGCGCAAGCTGATGCCTCAGGCCCGCTCGATCTTCATTCTGCCGCCGTCATTGCAGGCCCTGCACCAGCGCCTGACCAATCGCGGCCAGGACAGTGACGAAGTCATTGACGGCCGGATGCGCGAAGCCGTCAGCGAAATGAGCCACTACGTCGACTACGACTACCTGATCATCAACGACGATTTCGCCCACGCGCTGCACGATCTGAAGGCGATTTTCCGCGCCAATCAGCTGATTCAAAAGCGTCAGCAGCAGCGTCACGGCAAATTGCTGGCTGAATTGCTCGGTTAATCAGCTCTTCCCAAAACCGCTGCAAGGGCTTTACATTGGCACTTGCAGCGCGTTGTGGGGCTTGGTCAAAAAATCAGCGCTTCCCTAATCGCTGGTGATTTTTTAAACTGTTGAGTCCGCTCGCCCATCCGGGCAGCGCGCATATTGCATTTGCTACGAGGAAGACCATGGCCCGCGTAACCGTTGAAGACTGCCTAGAACACGTGGATAACCGCTTTGAGCTGGTCATGCTCTCTACCAAGCGTGCCCGTCAACTGGCCACCGGGGGCAAAGAGCCGAAAGTAGCATGGGAAAACGACAAGCCTACCGTCGTCGCCCTGCGCGAAATCGCTGAAGGCCTGATCGACTACGCAGCTATCGCCGAAGCCGAAATCGTTGAAGATGAACCGCTTTTTGCTGCATTCGAGGACGAGTCCAACGAGGCCGTCTAAGCCTATGCCTGGTCGACGTAGCACGGCGCGGGATAAAAGCTTACGGCAGGAGATATCATGCCGAGCATAGACGCCCTCGCCGATCGCTTATCGACCTACCTCGGCAACGACCAGGTCAACCTGGTCCGCCGAGCGTATTTCTACGCCGAACAAGCCCACGACGGCCAACGCCGCCGTAGCGGCGAGGCGTACGTCACGCACCCACTCGCGGTTGCGAATATTCTTGCCGACATGCACATGGACCATCAGAGCCTGATGGCTGCAATGCTGCATGACGTGATCGAAGACACCGGTATCGCCAAGGAAGCGCTGCAAGCGCAGTTCGGCGAAACCGTGGCCGAACTGGTCGACGGGGTCAGTAAACTGACCCAGATGAACTTCGAGACCAAGGCCGAGGCACAAGCCGAAAACTTCCAGAAAATGGCCATGGCCATGGCCCGCGACATTCGCGTGATCCTGGTCAAGCTGGCCGACCGCCTGCACAACATGCGCACCCTGGAAGTGTTGTCCGGCGAAAAACGCCGACGCATCGCCAAGGAAACCCTGGAAATTTATGCGCCCATCGCCAACCGGCTGGGCATGCACGCCATCCGCATAGAATTCGAAGACCTCGGCTTCAAGGCCATGCACCCGATGCGTTCCGCGCGGATCTACCAGGCGGTCAAACGCGCCCGGGGCAACCGCAAGGAAATCGTCAACAAGATTGAAGAGTCCTTGAGCCACTGCCTGGCCATCGATGGCATCCAGGGCGAGGTCAGCGGCCGGCAGAAACACCTCTACGGCATCTACAAGAAAATGCGCGGCAAGCGTCGGGCCTTCAACGAGATCATGGACGTCTACGCGTTCCGGATCATCGTCGACAAGGTCGATACCTGCTACCGCGTGCTGGGCGCTGTACATAATTTGTACAAGCCACTGCCGGGACGCTTCAAGGATTACATCGCGATCCCCAAGGCCAACGGCTATCAGTCGCTGCACACCACGCTGTTCGGCATGCACGGCGTACCGATCGAGATCCAGATCCGCACCCGCGAAATGGAAGAGATGGCCAACAACGGCATCGCCGCCCATTGGCTGTACAAGTCCAGCGGTGACGAGCAGCCGAAAGGCACTCATGCCCGCGCCCGCCAGTGGGTCAAGGGCGTGCTGGAAATGCAGCAACGCGCCGGCAACTCACTGGAATTCATCGAAAGTGTGAAGATCGACCTGTTCCCGGACGAGGTCTACGTGTTCACGCCCAAAGGCCGGATCATGGAGCTGCCCAAGGGCTCTACGGCGGTCGACTTCGCTTACGCGGTACATACCGACGTCGGCAACAGCTGCATCGCCTGCCGGATCAATCGTCGACTCGCGCCGCTGTCCGAACCGCTGCAAAGCGGCTCCACGGTCGAGATCGTCAGCGCTCCCGGCGCGCGGCCGAACCCGGCCTGGCTCAACTTCGTGGTCACCGGCAAGGCGCGCACGCACATCCGCCACGCACTGAAGCTGCAACGCCGTTCCGAATCCATCAGCCTCGGCGAACGCCTGCTGAACAAGGTCCTCAACGGTTTCGACAGCGCGCTGGAGAAAGTCCCGGCCGAACGCGTCAAGGCCATGCTTATCGAGTACCGTCTCGAACTGATCGAAGATTTGCTCGAAGACATCGGTCTGGGCAATCGCATGGCCTATGTGGTGGCCCGCCGACTGCTGGGCGAAGGCGAACATTTGCCAAGTCCGGAAGGCCCGCTGGCGATTCGCGGCACCGAGGGCCTGGTGCTCAGCTACGCCAAGTGCTGCACGCCGATCCCGGGCGACCCGATTGTCGGTCACCTGTCTGCCGGCAAAGGCATGGTCGTGCACCTGGATAATTGCCGCAACATCAGCGAAATCCGGCACAACCCGGAAAAATGCATCCAGCTCTCGTGGGCCAAGGATGTCACCGGCGAATTCAACGTCGAGCTGCGCGTCGAGCTGGAGCACCAGCGCGGCCTGATCGCCCTGCTGGCCAGCAGCGTCAACGCGGCCGACGGCAATATCGAGAAAATCAGCATGGACGAACGCGATGGTCGCATCAGCGTGGTCCAGTTGGTGGTCAGCGTGCACGACCGCGTGCACCTGGCCCGCGTGATCAAGAAACTGCGCGCCTTGTCCGGGGTGATTCGCATCACCCGCATGCGTGCATAGCTCGCCAACTCATTACAAGGAGTCATACATGACCAAGACTGTTATCACCAGCGACAAGGCCCCGGCCGCCATCGGTACTTACTCCCAGGCGATCAAGGCTGGCAACACCGTTTACATGTCGGGTCAGATTCCCCTGGACCCAAAAACCATGGAACTGGTTGAAGGCTTCGAAGCCCAGACCGTCCAGGTGTTCGAGAACCTCAAGGCCGTGGCTGAAGCCGCTGGCGGTTCGTTCAAGGACATCGTCAAGCTGAACATCTTCCTCACCGACCTGAGCCACTTCGCCAAGGTCAACGAGATCATGGGCAAGTACTTCGACCAGCCTTACCCTGCCCGCGCCGCCATCGGTGTAGCAGCCCTGCCAAAGGGTTCGCAGGTTGAAATGGATGCCATCCTGGTCATCGAGTAATGCGTGCGGCGCAGCCCAAGGCTGCGTCGACTGCTCTGCTGTAAAGAAAGTTTGAAAGGATTTCACCATGCGCAACGCGCTTGCTCTCTCGCTGCTCGCCCTGTTCCTGGGCGGATGTGCCAGCAACCCTGCCGACCGTGACATCAGCGGCACCTGGATCAACCAGATGGCGATTGACGCTGCATCCAAAGGTGTCCCCCTGCGCGAAGCGCTCCAGGCCAATGGCCCGAACCTGGAATGGGACATCAACACCAAGGCTGGTCAGGCCCGCTACACCAACGGTTTTGAAAATGTCGACGGCAAGCTGCTGGGTGAAGAGTCCGGCGCCTGGAAAGTCGACTTTTATGGCAGCTCGGCCAGTGAGTTGAAGCGTGACGGCAAGCAACTGAGCCAGTCCGCCAGCGACAATGAGCCTGAGCAAGTCTTCGACCGCGTACAGATCCAGGTACCGGATGGCGCACCGATGGGCGCCAGCTTCGAACGTGCGCTGTATTCAGCCTACATGGGCGGCGGCTGGACAATCGTCAACGGCCCAGGCGAAGGCAACACGGTTCAATTCCAGGCCGATGGCCAGGTGACCGGCCTGCCAGGCAGCGACCGCTATGCGCTGTGCCTGGCCGGCGATTGCGCATCCATGAGCGGCGGCAACGACAACATGTGGCTGCAACAAAATGGCCAGGGCAACGCCTGGATCTTTGCGCGAAAGGGCAAAGAGCTGGAGATTTTCCAGACCGTGAACACGGCGCAGGCTGACGAGATGCCCTCGTTTACGCCGGGCGAGCGCAAGTGGTTGCTCGAGAAGCAATAACCTACGCATAACCCATGTGGGAGCGAGCCTGCTCGCGATGGCGGCATGACAGTCAACGATGATGTTGAATGTTATTGCCTCATCGCGAGCAGGCTCGCTCCCACAGTTGTTTCAGGGTGCCTGAAGGTCAGCAGCGCCCTTCAATGATCGCCGCATACCCCTCGCGAAAACTCGGGTACTTCGGCGTCCAGCCCAAGGCTTTAGCCCGCGCATTACTGCAGCGTTTGCTGCCAGTGCGACGCACGCTGTCGTCATCGGCCCATTCAGTCACACCCAGATACTCACGCAACCAGCCCACCACATCGGCCAGCGCTGCCGGTGCGTCATCGACGCCGATGTAGATATCATCCAGCGCCACACCACGTCGATCCGCCTCAAGCAGGCACGCTATCAACCCCGCGGCATCGTCCGCATGAATCCGGTTGGCATACAACGGTGGTTCGACCGCTACGCGATAACCCCGGCGCACCTGCGTCAGCAGCCATTCACGGCCAGGGCCGTAAATGCCGGTCAAGCGCACGATACTGGCCGCAATGCCGCTTTTAAGGGCAAGTTGCTCGGCTTCGAGCATCACACGTCCGGAATAACCTGCCGCCACGGCTGGCGAAGTTTCGTCGACCCACTCGCCCTCCTGTTGCCCGTAAACACTGCTACTGGAAACAAACAACAGGCGATTGGGCACCTGCCCGTAGTCGTTCAGCCACTCCAGCACATGCTCCAGGCCCTGGACATAGGCAGCACGGTAACCGGCTTCATCGTGATCGGTGGCCGCCGCGCAATACACCAGGTAATCCACGGCGCCAATTGGCCAAGTGGCCGGGCAATCTTTGTTGAACAGGTCACCAGCAACACCGATAACGCCGTTGGGCAGGCGTGAAACGTCGCGTCGCAGACCATGGACCTCCCACCCCGTCGCCAGCAATTGTGTGGCCAGGCGGCTGCCGACATCACCGCAGCCGGCGATCAAAACAGTAGGCGCAGACATCAGAAAACTCCCATCGGAAAGCCACAGACTAGCGCCGGCAATAGATAGGCGGCTAGCAATGCAGGAAAAAAAGAGACGCTATTACTTCTGTTAACAAGAATTAATTGCAATAATGCGCCCCACTTTTGTTCTCGGCCTTTCGAGGCCTGGAAGAACATCACCCGTTTTTTCTCTCAGGTCCGGCCAGCATGACACGTAATCAATTCTCCGCTTCGCCAACCAAACGACCTCGCGCCTGGAGCGCGGTGGCCGCCCTGCTCCTCAGCCTGATGCTCGCGCCAGTCGCCGCTTTCGCCGATGCCCAGGCGCCAGCCACACCAGCCGCCACCGCACCTGCTCCGGCCGATCACGCCACACCGGTCGCTGCTCCGGGCGCGACCGATCCGGCCCAGGCCGCACTGGCAGAAACGCTGGGTGAAGACGCCCCTGAAGTCCTCGAAGCCGACAACACCCTGGGCATGGCCCATGACCTGTCGCCGTGGGGCATGTACAAGAACGCCGACATCATCGTAAAAATCGTGATGATCGGCCTGGCCATCGCCTCGATCATCACCTGGACCATCTGGATCGCCAAGGGTCTTGAGCTGATGGGCGCCAAGCGTCGTCTGCGCGGTGAAATCGCCCAACTGAAAAAATCCGCCTCCCTCAAGGAAGCCAGCGCCACTGCGGCGAAGGAAGGCACCCTGGCCAACCTGCTGGTGCACGACGCCCTCGAAGAGATGCGCCTGTCGGTCAACAGCCGCGAGAAGGAAGGCATCAAGGAACGCGTGAGCTTCCGTCTTGAGCGCCTGGTCGCGGCCTGCGGTCGTAACATGAGCAGCGGCACCGGCGTACTCGCCACCATCGGTTCCACTGCCCCGTTTGTCGGCCTGTTCGGCACCGTTTGGGGCATCATGAACAGCTTCATCGGCATTGCCAAGACCCAGACCACCAACCTCGCCGTCGTCGCTCCCGGCATCGCCGAAGCCCTGTTGGCTACCGCGCTGGGCCTGGTTGCAGCGATCCCTGCGGTCGTGATCTACAACGTCTTTGCCCGCTCCATTGCCGGTTACAAGGCTCAGGTGTCCGACGCGTCGGCACAGGTCCTGCTGCTGGTCAGCCGCGACCTCGACCACCAGCCTGAGCGCAGCTCGCAACCGCACATGGTGAAAGTGGGGTAATCGGCCATGGGCCTGCATTTGAAAGAAGGGGCAGACGACGATCTGTCCGAAAACCACGAAATCAACGTCACGCCGTTCATCGACGTGATGCTGGTGCTGTTGATCATCTTCATGGTGGCGGCCCCGCTGGCCACCGTGGACATCAAGGTCGACCTGCCCGCCTCGACCGCCAAGCCGGCGCCGCGGCCAGAGAAACCGGTGTTCCTCAGCGTCAAGGCTGACCAGCGCCTGTTCCTCGGCGAAGACGAGGTGAAAGCCGAAGCACTCGGCGCCACGCTCGACGCCAGGACCCAGGGCAAGAAAGACACGACGATCTTCTTCCAGGCCGACAAAGGCGTGGATTACGGCGACCTGATGAGCGTGATGGACAACCTGCGCTCCGCCGGTTACCTGAAGGTGGGTCTGGTCGGTCTCGAGACGGCAGCCAAGAAATGATCACGACGCGCCATAAGCTGACGCGTTACAGCGGTAGCCTGGCAGTAGTGCTGGGTGTTCACGCGCTGGCCATCGCGCTGGCGCTGAACTGGTCCGGCCGTCCGCCCATCGAATTGCCCCCTCAGGCAATGATGGTCGAACTGGCACCGGTTCCTGCCCCGCCACCGCCTGCTCCGCCGAAGGTCGTCACCCCGCCGCAGCCACCGGCTCCGGTTGAAGAACTGCCGATACCCAAGCTCGCCGAAGCGCCGAAAGCTGAAATTGCCGTGCCCAAGCCGGTCAAACCCAAGCCGAAGCCGCAGCCGCCCAAGCCGGTAGAGAAGAAACCCGAACCGCCGAAAGAAAAGCCGGCCGAAGAGAAACCGGCCGAAACGCAACAGACTCAAACGCCAACGGAGAAATCCGCCCAGCCTGCGCCCGGCCCTTCGTCAGCTCAACTGGCGGCCAAGGCCAGCTGGCAAGGCACCTTGCTGGCGCACCTGCAGAAGTACAAGAAGTACCCTGCAAGTGCCCAGGCGCGGGGCAAGGAAGGCATGAACCGTCTGCGTTTCGTCGTGGATGCCGAAGGCAATGTGTTGTCGTTTGAGCTGGTCGGCGCCTCGGGCACTGCCGATCTGGACCGGGCCACCCTGGAAATGATCCGCCGCGCTCAACCGCTGCCCAAACCACCGTCCGACATGCTGACCAATGGCTCCATCGAAATTGTTGCCCCCTTTGTTTACTCGCTGGAAAAACGCCGGCGTTAACAATCAAAAGATCGCAGCCTTCGGCAGCTCCTACACAGGTTGATGTAATCCCTGTAGGAGCTGCCGAAGGCTGCGATCTTTTTTGCCTTTCGCATTGCCCGGTGTCACTCGACACGTACAGTCTGATAACGTGCGTCTATCGATTGCAGCCGGTATGCTTGGCCCGCAACTTCATGGACGCTTGCTATGACTCTTACAGAATTACGCTACATCGTTACCCTCGCCCAAGAGCAGCACTTCGGCCACGCGGCCGAGCGTTGCCACGTCAGCCAGCCGACCCTTTCGGTGGGCGTGAAAAAGCTTGAAGACGAACTCGGTGTGCTGATTTTCGAGCGCAGCAAAAGCGCCGTGCGCCTGACCCCGGTCGGCGAAGGCATCGTCGCCCAGGCGCAGAAAGTGCTGGAACAAGCCCAGGGCATCCGCGAACTGGCCCAGGCCGGCAAGAACCAACTGACCGCCCCTCTGAAAGTCGGCGCGATCTACACCGTCGGGCCGTACCTGTTTCCGCATCTGATTCCGCAACTGCACCGGGTCGCCCCGCAGATGCCGTTGTACATCGAAGAAAACTTCACCCACGTGCTGCGCGACAAACTGCGCAACGGCGAGCTCGACGCGATCATCATCGCCCTGCCGTTCAATGAAGCCGACGTGCTGACCCTGCAACTCTACGACGAGCCGTTCTACGTGCTCATGCCAGCACAGCACCCGTGGACGCAAAAAGATTCCATCGACGCCAGCCTGCTCAACGACAAGAGCCTGCTGCTGCTCGGCGAAGGTCACTGCTTCCGCGATCAGGTACTGGAAGCCTGCCCGACCCTGACCAAAGGCAACGACGGCGCCAAGCACACCACGGTGGAATCCAGCTCCCTGGAAACCATTCGCCACATGGTCGCATCCGGCCTGGGTATTTCGATCCTGCCGTTATCGGCAGTCGACAGCCATCACTACGCCCCCGGCGTGATCGAAGTGCGCCCGCTCTCGGCACCCGTACCCTTCCGCACCGTGGCCATTGCCTGGCGCGCCAGCTTCCCGCGTCCGAAGGCGATTGAAATCCTCGCCGACTCCATTCGCCTGTGCTCGGTGGCCAAGCCAGCGGCACAAGTCGCTGCGGGCTAAGCACCGGTCATGAGCGAGTTGTCGCAAGTGTCGGTGACGGCACTCAAGGGTGTCGGCGAAGCCATGGCCGAGAAACTGGCCAAGGTCGGCCTGGAAAACCTCCAGGACGTGCTGTTCCACCTGCCCCTGCGCTATCAGGACCGCACCCGTGTCGTCCCGATTGGCGCATTGCGACCCGGACAGGACGCGGTCATCGAAGGCACCGTCAGCGGCGCCGACGTGGTCATGGGCCGTCGGCGCAGCCTGGTGGTTCGACTGCAGGACGGCACCGGGGGCTTAAGCCTGCGTTTCTACCATTTCAGCAACGCGCAAAAAGAAGGCCTCAAACGCGGCACGCGGATTCGCTGTTACGGCGAAGCGCGGCCCGGTGCTTCGGGGCTGGAGATCTACCACCCGGAATACCGCGCCATCACTGGTGACGAACCGCCGCCGGTGGATGAAACCTTGACCCCGGTCTACCCGCTCACCGAAGGCCTGACCCAACAGCGCTTGCGCCAGTTGTGCATGCAGACCCTTACCCTGCTCGGCCCCAGCAGCCTGCCCGACTGGCTGCCGAACGAACTGGCCCGCGACTACCAATTGGCGCCGTTGGCCGATGCGATCCGCTACCTGCACAACCCGCCCGCCGATGCCGATGTCGATGAGCTGGCCCTCGGTCACCACTGGGCGCAGCACCGTCTGGCCTTCGAAGAACTGCTGACCCATCAATTGTCGCAACAGCGTCTGCGCGAAAGCATGCGCTCCCTGCGTGCACCAGCGATGCCCAAAGCCACCCAACTGCCGGCCAAATACCTGGCCAACCTCGGCTTCAACCCGACCGGCGCCCAGCAACGGGTCGGCAACGAAATCGCTTATGACCTCAGCCAGCACGAACCGATGCTGCGGCTGATCCAGGGCGACGTTGGTGCCGGCAAAACCGTAGTTGCTGCCCTCGCTGCACTGCAAGCGTTGGAGGCCGGTTATCAGGTCGCCCTGATGGCGCCCACCGAGATTCTCGCCGAGCAGCACTTCATCACGTTCAAGCGCTGGCTCGAACCACTGGGCATCGAAGTCGCGTGGCTGGCCGGCAAGCTCAAAGGCAAGAACCGCGTGGCTGCGCTGGAGCAAATCGCCAGCGGCACACCGATGGTGGTTGGTACTCACGCGCTGTTCCAGGACGAAGTGCAATTCAAGAACCTCGCGTTGGTGATCATCGACGAGCAGCACCGCTTCGGCGTGCAGCAGCGTCTGGCCTTGCGGCAGAAAGGCGTCGGCGGGCGCATGTGCCCGCATCAATTGATCATGACCGCCACGCCGATTCCGCGCACGTTGGCGATGAGCGCCTACGCAGATCTCGACACCTCGATCCTCGACGAACTGCCACCGGGCCGAACCCCGGTCAACACCGTGCTGATCACCGACACCCGGCGGGTCGAAGTCATCGAGAGGGTGCGTAGCGCCTGCGCCGAGGGGCGTCAGGCCTATTGGGTTTGCACACTGATCGAAGAGTCGGAAGAGTTGACCTGCCAGGCCGCCGAAACCACCTATGAGGACCTCACCGCAGCCCTCGGCGAATTGAAGGTCGGGCTGATCCACGGCCGCATGAAGCCTGCAGAAAAAGCCGCGGTGATGGCCGAGTTCAAGGCCGGCAACCTGCAACTGCTGGTCGCGACCACGGTGATCGAAGTGGGCGTGGACGTACCCAACGCCAGCCTGATGATCATCGAGAACCCCGAGCGCCTGGGTCTGGCGCAACTGCACCAGTTGCGCGGCCGCGTCGGCCGGGGCAGCGCCGTCAGCCATTGCGTGCTGCTCTACCATCCGCCGCTGTCGCAAATCGGCCGTCAGCGCCTGGGCATCATGCGCGAAACCAACGATGGTTTCGTCATCGCCGAAAAGGATCTGGAACTGCGTGGCCCCGGCGAAATGCTCGGCACCCGGCAAACAGGTTTGCTGCAATTCAAGGTCGCCGACCTGATGCGCGATGCCGATTTGTTGCCCGCCGTACGGGATGCCGCCCAGGCATTGCTCGAACGCTGGCCGACCCACGTCAGCCCGCTACTCGACCGCTGGCTGCGTCACGGGCAGCAATACGGCCAAGTGTAAGCACCGTCGCAGTTTCCGGGCCATGGGTTTGAGCAAGCTGGTTATACTCCTGCAATTGTTTTGAAACGGATACTGTCCATGACCGAAGTTGCCCTCGCACCCGCCACCCCGCACGCTCCGTCGGTTATTCGGCTGATGCTGGGCAAGTTGGCCATTGCCTACGAAGAAGTGCTGGAACATCACGGCCTCAATGCCGCGCGCAAAGTGCAGGCCGTTCTGCTGGATGACAGCGTCGGCGCGTTGATGGTGTTGTTCCCGCAGAGCCAGTTGCTCGACCTCAATCGCCTGACCGAACTCACCGGTCGCCGCCTCACTGCCGTACCCGTCGAACGCCTGGAAAAAATGCTCGGCAAGCACAACCTGAGTCTGTTGCCCGGCCTGCCGGCGCTCACCAGTTCGCCATGCCTGTACGAAGAAAGCCTGCTGCGCGAACCAAAGCTGCTGGTCAATTCCGGTGAGCCGGGCGTGCTGCTGGAAATCTCCAGCGAAGACTTCAAGACCATGCTGACCAAGGCCAGCGCCGCCAACTTCGGCGAAAACCTGACCAGCATCCGTCCCAACCTCGACCGCCCCGATGACGACCGCGAGGAAATCACCCAGGCCGTCCAGGCGTTCACTGCTCGGCGTATCCAGCAGCGCCTGGAAGCGACCATCGAGATTCCACCGCTGGCCGAAACCGCGCAAAAAATCATCAAGCTGCGCGTCGACCCCAATGCCACCATCGACGACATCACCGGCGTGGTCGAAACCGACCCGGCGCTGGCTGCACAAGTCGTGAGCTGGGCCGCGTCACCGTACTACGCCTCACCGGGCAAGATCCGTTCAGTGGAAGACGCCATCGTGCGCGTACTGGGCTTCGACCTGGTGATCAATCTGGCGCTGGGCCTGGCCCTGGGTAAAACCCTGAGCCTGCCCAAGGACCACCCGCAACACTCCACGCCGTACTGGCAGCAATCGATCTACACCGCCGCCGTCATCGAAGGC
The DNA here is from genome assembly GCF_056402295.1 of Pseudomonas sp. P4_B3. Taxonomy (NCBI): domain Bacteria; kingdom Pseudomonadati; phylum Pseudomonadota; class Gammaproteobacteria; order Pseudomonadales; family Pseudomonadaceae; genus Pseudomonas; species Pseudomonas sp. P4_B3. Next base: position 216,184 of record NZ_JBFUHR010000001.1, on the reverse strand, counting down.
CTGACCCGCGCCATGCCGCGCGCCCAGCGCCCGGAAGCCGGCCTGACCTACCTGGCCGGCCTGCTGCACAACTTCGGCTACCTGCTGCTGGCCCACGTGTTCCCGCCGCACTTCTCGCTGATCTGCCGCCACCTGGAGGTTAACCCGCACCTGTGCCACAGCTTTGTGGAACAACACCTGCTGGGCATCAGCCGTGAACAGATCGGTTCGTGGCTGATGCGCTACTGGGACATGCCCGAAGAACTGGCCACCGCCCTGCGCTTCCAGCACGATCCACACTACGACGGCGACTTCGCTGAGTACCCGAACCTGGTCTGCCTGTCGGTGCGCCTGCTGCGCAGCCGAGGCATCGGCTCAGGCCCCGACGAAGACATCCCCGACGCCCTGCTCGAACGCCTTGGCCTGAGCCGCGAAAAAGCCAACGACGTGGTCAGCAAAGTCCTCGAGGCCGAAATGCTGCTGCGCGAACTGGCTTCGCAGTTCACCCAAGGCTGAAAAGCATCGCGAGCAGGCTCGCTCCCACAGGATTTAGGTGAGCCCTGTGGGAGCGAGCCTGCTCGCGATGAATATCACTCGGTCTACCTGAAAGACCTCAAGCCTTGGGCTTGGCCTTCTTCGGCTTCAAATACTTGGTCAGCCCCTGGAACCAGATCACCAGCGCCGGGTTGCCCTTGATCTGAATCGACTTGTCCTGAATCCCCGTCATGAACGCCAGTTGCTTGTTCTTCGCCTGCATCGTGGCAAAGCCGTACGCGGCGTCTTTAAAGGCAATCGCAAACGCAGGCTCGGCATGCACACCCGATTGGCTGGTGATGCGCTGGTCCTTCACGCGGAAATGCCGCGCCACTTTCCCGTCCAGGGTCTGCAGCTGAAACACCAGGTCCTTGTCACCCAGCTGCTGCTGAAACGCCGGACTGGTCCGGCTGGCCTTACCCATCAACAAACCCAGCATCCACAGCAGAAAACGAAATTTCATGTGCACAGCCTCAAGAGAAAAATGAACGGCCGGAGCAGTTTAACGGCTTCAGCTGATAACACCAGTATCCAGCTGCATTAGGAGAAGATCATCACCATTACCTGCACGATGACTACCAAGTCACAATTATCAACACATCACTCCGGCCACTCCACACGCCACTTCTGTACCTGAAGAAACACATTCTGTAGGAGCTGCCGAAGGCTGCGATCTTTTGATCCCCCCACCCTACAAACCTATCGGAAACCTCCTTCAAAATGCTGCGCTATACATGAACTAGGCGAATTTTGAATTCATCGATAACCTCTGATCGTCACCACCAAAAACGGCGACCGGATGTGCAAGTCCGAAATCGGGAGCAAACTTCTTAACCAAGGATTTACACCAATGACTCCGATACCCGACGCATCCGAAAACGAAGCCACATCCCCCTACGAATCCCTCGATTCCAAAAAACTCCACGAAGCCGCCGAACGCGCCCAGGATCACTATCTCGCCCCACCAAAACAAACACCAACGAAACGCAGCGGCCAACTCTTCAGTGTCTGCCCGGACATCAATACCGAAGCACTCCTGGCCAACACCTCGGAAGATCTGCTGTCCATCAGCGCCATCGCCGCTGACCTGGCCGATGATGTAGACGGCTCGCGCCGCTCAGTAACCCTGGCGATCAGTCGCATGGCTGAAGGGACGCATTTGCTGGTAGAGCGGGCGCTGGATCATCTGGATGAGCCGCAAATGGCGGCGATTCTCGCCAAGCAACAAAGCGGGCTCGGCTGATTCGCCACCCACAAAAAATGGGCACCCAACCCTGGTTGGCGTGCCCATTTTTTATTCCACTCCCCCGCTACGCGAGAGGTGAAAACGGCTTACGGATTAACGCTGTCTTTCAACGATTTGCCTGGCTTGAACGCAACGGTGTTGCTGGCCTTGATTTTGACGGGTTCGCCGGTTTGCGGGTTTTTGCCGGTACGGGCACCGCGATGGCGTTGCAGGAAGGTACCGAAGCCCACCAGCGTCACGCTGTCTTTGCGGTGCAGAGCACCGGTGATTTCTTCAAGAACGGCGTTGAGAACGCGGTTGGCTTGTTCTTTGGTGAGGTCTGCTTTTTCAGCAATGGCTGCAGCGAGGTCTGGTTTACGCATGTGAGTGAAGCCCCTTTGACGGTTTGTTGTTGTTATGTCCGTGCTGCTCTCTGCGGAGCAGCGCCAAAAGCGCCGCAGGTGCTCTACTCTGCGGCAGACGGGAGTGAGGATGGCACGCAGTGAGGCCCCGCGCCAGTATCGGCGCGGCCATTGTTAGGGCAAAAGGGGGGTGATTCCGACAGAACGACCGGTATTTACGCCAACAGAGCCGGAAGCTCTTTGTTCAGGGCCAGTTTTTCCATCACGGCGGCACCGGTGAGGGCGTAACCGAGCAGCTTGCCCGCGGCATCGCGGCATAACACCTTGATGTCGGCGCCCTGCCCTTCGACTGTCCAGATGCCCTCTGCGCCCCGTGGCGGCGGGGATACCACCAACGGGCAGACCGGGGTTTTGACGGTGATCGGCATCGGGCCATAGGTGACGGCGGTCGGATTGCCGGCGAGGGTTTGCGCCAACGCTCGCGCACAGCTCATCAGGGGCATCACGTATAGCAGGTTCAACCCGTCGACCTCGGCGCAGTCGCCCAGGGCGTAGATGTTGGCGTGGGAGGTCTTCAGGTGCCGGTCGACCATGACGCCGCGGCTGACCTGCAGACCGGCCGCAGCCGCGAGGTCGACCCGTGGGCGCAGGCCGATGGCCGAGACCACCACGTCGCACGGGATCACCTGGCCATCGGACAGGTGCGCTTCCAGGCCATCCGCCACGCGTTGCAGGCGGTTGAGCACCGGCCCGAGGTGGAAGCGCGCGCCGAGGCTTTCGAGGCCTGCCTGCACCGCAGCGGCGGCCGCCGGGTGCAACAGGGTCGGCATGACTTGCTCGCACGGCGCAACCAGTTGCACTTCGTAGCCGCCCAGGGTCAGGTCGTTGGCGAACTCGCAGCCGATCAGGCCGGCACCGAGCAGCAGCACGCGGCGCTTGCCGGCTGCCGCCGCACGGAAGCGTGCGTAGTCTTCCAGGTCGTTGATAGGGAAGACGCAATCCGCCGCGTCGCCTTCGATGGGCACGCGCACGGTTTCGGCGCCCCAGGCCAGGATCAAGTCGCGGTAGATCACCGCTTCTTCACCGATCCACAGGCGTTTGTGGCCCGGGTCGATGCCGCTGATGCGCGTGTGGGTGCGTATTTCGGCCTTGAGCTGCTCGGCCATGGCGCCGGGTTCGGCCATGCTCAGGCCATCGGCATCCTTGTTTTTGCCGAAGCCGGTGGAGAGCATCGGCTTGGAGTAGGAGCGTCCGTCATCGGCGGTAATCAGCAGCAGCGGGGTTTCGCTATCGAGTTTGCGAAACTCGCGGGCCACGTTGTAGCCAGCCAGGCCGGTGCCAATGATGACGACAGGTGCGTTCATTCCTTACTCCTCAATTATTCAGGCAGCGATTTCGATCATTTCAAAATCCATTTTGCCCACACCGCAGTCCGGGCACAGCCAGTCTGCCGGCACGTCTTCCCAACGAGTGCCCGGCGCAATGCCGTCATCCGGCCAACCGTCGGCTTCGTTGTAGATCAGGCCGCAGACGATACATTGCCACTTTTTCATTCAGATACTTCCTCAGGGTTCAGGCGTTTTGCCGGCCGGACGGTCGATGGTTGTAGCACTGCCGTCCAACTCAGCGCGTTTTGTACTGATCGGGGCCGCTGGATGCAAGCCTGTTCGGCGCAACGGCAGGCCATTTCAATCGATATCGGCGGCTGACATGTTAAGCTCGCCGCCTCATTTGCTGCCAATAATGACTCATTGTGCATCACACAGAATCCCCCTCTCCAGCTCCTCTCTGGCTCTCGCGCAGCGAACTGGCGCCCCTCCCCGATGCCTCCACCCTCGACTGGCTGTTCGACGAAGGCTCGCTGACCAGACGTCTGATTCATCTGTCGAATGATGCCTTCAGCGTCTCGCCGATGTTCGAAGGCTGGCAACCCCTGCGTGCCGACGAATGCGCAGCGCTGGATCTGGCCGAAGGCAGTGAGGGTTGGGTGCGTGAGGTGTATTTGCGCGGTCACGGCCAGGCGTGGGTGTTTGCCCGCAGCGTGGCGTCACGCAGTGCATTGCAAGGCGACGGCTTGCACATGGACGAACTGGGTAGCCGCTCGCTGGGCGAATTGCTGTTTTGCGATCAGGCGTTCCAGCGCCGGGCCATCGAGGTTTGCCATTATCCGCAAGCGTGGCTGCCCGCCGAGGTGCAATCGCCTGAGCTGTGGAGCCGCCGTTCGCGTTTTGACCGTGGCGCGCTGAGCGTGCTGGTGGCCGAAATTTTCCTGCCTTCCCTCTGGGACGTCGCCTGCGCCCAATCGGAGAATCGTTGATGTACCAAAGCCTGCTCAAGTCCTTGAACCGCTTGAACCCTCGGGCCTGGGATTTCATTCAGCTGACGCGCATGGACAAGCCGATCGGCATTTACCTGCTGCTGTGGCCGACGCTGTGGGCGCTGTGGATTGCCGGCAAGGGTTCGCCGTCCCTGGCCAACATTTTGATTTTCGTCCTCGGCGTGGTGCTGACCCGCGCCGGCGGCTGCGTGATCAACGACTGGGCGGACCGCAAGGTCGATGGCCATGTGAAGCGTACCGAACAGCGGCCGCTGGTGAGCGGCAAGATCAGCTCCAAAGAGGCGCTGGTGTTCTTCGCATTGCTGATGGGCGTGAGTTTCCTGCTGGTGCTGTGCACCAATGCCGCAACAGTCTGGCTGTCATTGGGTGGTTTGGCGCTGGCGTTCAGTTATCCCTTCATGAAGCGCTACACCTATTACCCGCAAGTGGTGCTGGGCGCCGCGTTTTCGTGGGGGATGCCGATGGCATTCACCGCAGAAACCGGTGAACTGCCGGCTGTCGCGTGGCTGCTGTGGATCGCCAACCTGATGTGGACCGTGGGTTACGACACGTATTACGCGATGACTGACCGCGATGACGACCTGAAGATCGGGGTGAAATCCACGGCAATTCTGTTTGGCGATGCAGACCGGGTGATCATCCTGACGTTGCAAGGGTTGGCGCTGGGTTGCTTGTTGCTGGCCGGGTCGAAGTTCGAGCTCGGTGGCTGGTTCCATCTCGGCTTGCTGGCAGCGACGGGCTGTTTTGCATGGGAATTCTGGTACACCCGCGACAGGGACCGGATGCGCTGTTTCAAGGCGTTTTTGCACAATCACTGGGCGGGTTTGGCGATTTTCGTCGGGATTGTGCTGGATTACGCGCTGCGTTGAAGCATCAAAAAGATCGCCGCCTTCAGCAGCTCCTGCAGAGCAACGAAGGCAGCGATCTGGTGTGGCAGGCTACAACCGTTACATATGCTCGTGAACGACGTGCCAGACGTCTTTCTTCTTGTCGCCCTTCATTTCTCCGGCTTTCTTGTCGTCCTTGTAGTAGTACAGCGGCTTGCCGCCATAGGCCCATTGCATCATGCCATCGTCACGCTTGACGACTGACCATTTACCTTCAGCCTTGGCACCTGCCGGCGCCATCATTGGCGGCCAGTACTCAGCGCACTCGCCGTTGCACATCGACTTGCCTCCCGCGTCCTTGTCGTACGTGTAGACCGTCATGCCTTTGTGATCGACCATCATGCCGTCTTTCATCATCGCCGGTTCAGCGGCAAAGGCTAGTGTCGGCAGCGTTAACGCAGCAGTGACCAGCAAAGCCTTCCAGGATTGAGCAATGTAGTTCATGGAAACCTTCCTTTTGTGGTTGTCAGGATTCGGACTTAGAGCTTAGCTCAGGATCCAGCCACTCGCCGGTCGACTAAAATACTGTCACACGACTGCAATAATTCCGTTATCTAATGCGGCGCAAGACAGTTAAATGACAAGAGGATTAAGGGCATGGTTGGCAGGAGCATTCTGATCGTCGACGACGAAGCGCCTATTCGCGAAATGATCGCCGTGGCATTGGAAATGGCCGGCTATGACTGCCTGGAGGCTGAAAACTCCCAGCAGGCCCACGCCATTATCGTCGACCGCAAACCGGACCTGATCCTGCTCGACTGGATGCTGCCCGGCACGTCCGGTATCGAACTGGCCCGTCGCCTCAAGCGCGATGAACTGACCGGGGACATCCCGATCATCATGCTCACTGCCAAGGGTGAAGAGGACAACAAGATCCAGGGCCTGGAAGTCGGCGCCGATGACTACATCACCAAGCCGTTTTCCCCCCGTGAGCTGGTCGCGCGCCTGAAGGCCGTGCTGCGCCGTGCTGGCCCAACCGATGGCGAGGCGCCAATCGAAGTCGGCGGCCTGCTGCTGGACCCGATCAGCCACCGCGTGACCATCGACGGCCGTCCTGCCGAGATGGGCCCGACCGAATACCGCCTGCTGCAATTCTTCATGACTCACCAGGAGCGCGCCTACACGCGTGGCCAGTTGCTGGATCAGGTCTGGGGCGGCAACGTCTACGTCGAGGAGCGTACGGTTGACGTGCACATTCGACGCCTGCGCAAAGCCTTGGGCGATGCTTACGAAAATCTGGTACAAACCGTGCGCGGCACTGGCTACCGGTTCTCGACCAAGGCCTGATGATCGCAGCGGTTCCACTTTCAAGGACGTATTTTTTTCGTGAACCAAAACTGGCATGGCACCCTGATTCGCCACATGCTGCTGCTGGTCACCGCCTGCCTGGTGATCGGCCTGGTCACCGGCTATTACGGCTGGAGCCTCGCCGCAGGCCTGGGTCTTTACCTGGCCTGGACCCTCAAGCAATTGCTGCGTCTGCACGAGTGGCTGCGCCTGCACAAACCCGATGAAGCGCCACCTGACGGCTACGGCCTGTGGGGCGAGGTGTTCGACAGCATCTACCACCTGCAACGCCGCGACCAACGGGTACGCGGACGCCTGCAAGCGGTGATCGACCGGGTTCAGGAATCCACCGCCGCGCTGAAAGATGCAGTGATCATGCTCGACACCGACGGCAACCTGGAATGGTGGAACCGCGCCGCCGAAACCCTGCTGGGCCTCAAGACCCCGCAGGATAGCGGCCAGCCGGTGACCAACCTGGTGCGCCATCCGCGCTTCAAGGAATACTTCGAGCAAGACAGCTACGCCGAGCCGCTGGAAATTCCTTCGCCGACCAACGACCGCGTGCGCATTCAGCTGTACATCACCCGTTACGGTAACAATGAGCACTTGATGCTGGTGCGCGATGTGACGCGTATCCATCAGCTGGAGCAAATGCGCAAAGACTTCATCGCCAACGTTTCCCATGAACTGCGCACACCGTTGACGGTGATCTGCGGCTACCTGGAAACCTTGCTCGATAACGTCGACGAAGTGAACCCGCGCTGGAGCCGTGCCTTGCAGCAGATGCAGCAACAAGGCGGACGCATGCAGACCTTGCTCAACGACCTGTTGTTGCTGGCCAAGCTGGAAGCCACCGATTATCCGTCGGACAACCAGCCGGTGCCGATCGACGGCTTGCTGCAATCGATCAAGAGCGATGCGCAGCAGTTGTCCGGCCAGAAAAACCAGAAAATCATCCTGGAAGCCGACCCGACGATTCTGCTCAAGGGCAGCGAGGCTGAGTTGCGCAGTGCGTTTTCCAACCTGGTGTTCAACGCGGTGAAATACACCCCGGCCGAAGGCAATATCCGAATTCGCTGGTGGGGCGATGACCAGGGAGCGCACCTGAGTGTGCAGGACTCCGGGATCGGCATCGATGCCAAACACCTGCCGCGCCTGACCGAACGCTTCTATCGCGTCGACTCCAGCCGCAACTCCAACACCGGCGGCACGGGCCTGGGGCTGGCAATCGTCAAACACGTTTTGTTACGTCATCGGGCACGGATGGAAATCAGCAGTGTACCGGGCCACGGCAGCACCTTTACTTGCCACTTTGCCCCGGCTCAGGTCACCAAATCACGGGTTATCAGCACCGCCGATTGATACCGGCCAGCACGCGCCACTAGGCAACCGCCAAGTCAGCCGCTACATTGGCTGACTTGCGCCTGCCTTTCAGGCGCGACTTTTACTTCCCTTTCGAATACACGGAACCCGCAAAACTCCATCATGGACCCTTCCCCTGGCTTGACCCTCGCTACAATTTTCGCCGACTTCGGCATGATTCTTTTTGCTCTGATCCTGGTTTTGCTCAACGGATTTTTCGTTGCGGCGGAATTTGCCATGGTCAAATTGCGCTCGACCCGAGTCGAGGCCATCGCTGACAAAAACGGCTGGCGCGGGCACATCCTGCGCACCGTGCACAGTCAGCTCGATGCTTATCTGTCGGCCTGCCAATTGGGTATCACCCTCGCCTCCCTGGGCCTGGGCTGGGTCGGTGAGCCGGCGTTCGCGCACCTTCTGGCACCTGTATTGAGTGCCGTGGGCGTAGATTCCGCTGAAGTGGTCAAGGCGGTTTCGTTCTTCACGGCGTTCTTCATCATTTCGTACCTGCACATCGTGGTCGGTGAGCTGGCGCCGAAATCCTGGGCGATCCGCAAACCCGAGTTGCTGTCGCTGTGGACGGCGGTGCCGCTGTACTTGTTCTACTGGGCCATGTACCCGGCCATCTACCTGCTCAACGCCAGCGCCAACCAGATCCTGCGCATCGCCGGGCAAGGTGAACCCGGCCCGCACCACGAGCACCATTACAGCCGTGAAGAACTGAAACTGATCCTGCACTCCAGCCGTGGCCAGGACCCGAGCGACCAAGGCATGCGTGTATTGGCCTCGGCGGTGGAGATGGGCGAACTGGAAGTGGTCGACTGGGCCAACTCCCGGGAAGACCTGGTCACCCTGGAGTTCAATGCACCGCTCAAGGAAATCCTGGCGTTGTTCCGTCGCCACAAATTCAGCCGCTACCCGGTGTACGACAGCGAGCGCCAGGAGTTCGTCGGCCTGCTGCACATCAAGGATCTGCTGCTGGAACTGGCGGCGCTGGACCACATTCCCGAGTCGTTCAACCTGGCCGAACTGACCCGCCCGCTGGAGCGTGTATCGCGGCACATGCCGCTTTCGCAGCTGCTGGAGCAGTTCCGCAAGGGCGGCTCGCACTTCGCTGTGGTCGAAGAGGCCGACGGCAACATCATCGGCTACCTGACCATGGAAGACGTGCTGGAAGTGCTGGTGGGCGACATCCAGGACGAACACCGCAAGGCCGAACGCGGGATCCTCGCGTATCAGCCGGGCAAACTGCTGGTGCGGGGCGATACGCCGCTGTTCAAGGTTGAACGACTGCTGGGCATCGACCTCGACCACGTCGAAGCCGAAACCCTTGCCGGACTGGTCTATGAGAGCCTCAAGCGCGTTCCGGAAGAGGAAGAAGTGCTGGAAGTCGAAGGCCTGCGGATCATCATCAAGAAGATGAAAGGGCCGAAGATCGTTCTGGCCAAGGTGTTGATGCTGGATTGATGCGATTCGTTAAACCGCATTGATCCCAAAAGATCGCAGCCTTCGGCAGCTCCTACAGGGTGTACACATGACCCTGTAGGAGCTGCCGAAGGCTGCGATCTTTTGTTTCAAGGCTTCACTGCTTGCCCAACGCAAAGTTGGGCAACGCACCCACCGGCTGGTTGAACTGGTATGGAATCGATACCAGCCCCAGCCCGGTATTGCGCTGCACCACGAAGTGCAAATGCGGCCCGGTGCTGTTGCCGGTGTTGCCCGACAGCGCCAAGGCGCTGCCCACCTGTACCCGCTGACCTTCCCGAACGCAGACCGAGCCTTTCTTCAGGTGCAGGTAAACGCCCATGGTCCCGTCATCGTGCAACACCCGCACGAAATTGCCGGATGCATCGGTGCCGCGCCCGCTCTGGCGATTTTCGGTTTTCACCACCACGCCGCCCCGCGCGGCGATGATCGGCGTACCCTCCGGCATCGCGATGTCTATGGCGTAACGACTCTTGGGGCCGAAGTGGCTATAGGGGCCATTGGCGCCCTGACTGATCCGGAACGGCCCGCCACGCCAGGGCAACGGGTACCGATAGCCCACCGTGGGCCCTGAGGGGTCGCCCAGGGAGTATTTGAACTTCGGGACGTACGCGAGGGGCCTCCCACCTTTAGTTTCCGTGAGCTGCGCCAGGCGAACGCTGCTGCGCAGCGGTATCACGCGCCGAATCGTCCGCCCCGGCGCACCGCTGGCATTCTTCACCCCGGCAAAACTCAATTCGACCTCTACCGGCGCATACAGGTCATTACGCACGTACACGCTGTGCACGCCATTTTTCTTCATGATGATGAGGCGCACCTGACGCTCAAGGTGCTCGACCATGCCATCGCGAAAAACGAACACGTGGGCGCCTTTGCTGGGGCGGTCGCTGTAGGAAACCACGCCATAAGCGTCTTTGGACTTGTAGATGGTCATGGCCATGGCCGAGGTGGCGACCATGAACAGGCCACATAAAAACAGCAGGCGCGTGAACATGAGCAAGGATTCTGTCGAGTGAGGCCTGGGATTGAGCCTAGCAGCTGCAATGGACCCGAGTTGTCGACAGTTGTTTCAAAGAGACAAGATCACGCGCCGGGAATGAAGTGCTTCTGCGCCGTACCCCGCGCAATCAGGCGCGAGATGTAATCGAGCTTCTGCGCATCCTGATCGACAAAGCGGAAGGTCAGTTGCAGCCAGTCGCTGTCGGGCTTCGGTTCGTGGGCCACGACGGCGTGCAGATAGCCGTTGAGGCGGGCGATTTCGGCATTGTCGCCCTGCTCCAGGTCCAGCACGGCGCTGTCGAGGATCTGCGGCAGGGTCTCGGTACGCTTGACCACCAACAGGGCTTCCTTGAGGCTCAAGGCCTTGATCACGCATTGCGCGATGCCATTCGGCAAGCGCAACTGGCCCTGACTACGGCCGCTGGTGGGTGCCGAAGAGGCCGCAGGTGCCTTGACCGGCGGGCTGTTGAGCAAGCCTTTGGACGGTGCGGGTGCGGGTGCGGCCGTTGGCGTGGCGACGGGCGCCTTGCCACCGGTCAAGGCGGCGAGGGAGTCGTTACCGAATGCCGGACTCGTTTTGGTCGCGGCTACGTTGATCAAGGCGTCGAGCTTGCCGACCTTGTGCAACGCCTGCTTGACCTTGGTGAGCAGTTGCTCGTTGGTGAACGGCTTGCTGACGTAGCCGGATACCCCGGCCTGGATCGCCTGGACGACGTTCTCCTTGTCGCCACGGCTGGTCACCATCACGAAGGGCATGGCTTTGAGATTGTCTTGCTCGCGGCACCAGGTCAGCAGTTCCAGGCCGGACATTTCCGGCATTTCCCAGTCGCACAGGACCAGGTCGAAGGCTTCCTTGGCCAGCATGGCCTGGGCCTTTCTGCCGTTGATCGCATCTTCGATCCGCATGCCCGGGAAATAATTGCGCAGGCACTTCTTCACCAGGTCACGAATGAACGACGCATCGTCCACGACCAACACACTGACCTTACTCATCCAAAACCCCTTTAAAAAATCCCGGCCAGCATACCGCCTTGCTGATGGCACATTGCCAAAAAACCTTCAGTCACGCCGGACTTTTCGTTCGCGGGGTGCTGCTTTTCGAATTCGTACGCCGCAAACAAAAACGCCCGGCCAAAAGGCCGGGCGCTTTACTTGGGCAACCTTACTTATCGTCAGTTTTGCCCGGAACATTAGCGCTTTCGCCACTGGTTCCTTCAACTTCTTCCTTCATGCGCTTGAGCCCCAGGTGCCGCACGTCGGTGCCGCGTACCAGGTAGATCACCAGCTCCGAGATATTGCGCGCGTGGTCGCCGATACGCTCCAGCGAACGCAGCACCCAGATAATGCTCAGAACCCGCGAAATGGAACGCGGATCTTCCATCATGTAGGTGGCCAGCTCACGCAGGGCAGTCTTGTATTCGCGGTCGATGATCTTGTCGTACTGCGCCACCGACAAGGCCAGCTCGGCGTCGAAACGGGCAAAGGCGTCCAGTGCATCGCGGACCATGTTGCGTACCTGGTCACCGATGTGGCGCACTTCCACATAACCACGCGGCGCTTCGCCTTCTTCGCACAGCTGGATGGCGCGACGGGCGATCTTGGTCGCTTCGTCACCGATGCGCTCCAGATCGATCACCGACTTGGAAATGCTGATGATCAGGCGCAGGTCGGAAGCCGCCGGCTGACGACGAGCCAGAATGCGCAGGCATTCCTCGTCGATGTTGCGCTCCATCTGGTTGATCTGGTCGTCGATCTCGCGCACCTGCTGGGCCAGGCCGGAGTCGGCCTCGATCAGCGCGGTTACCGCGTCGTTGACCTGTTTCTCGACCAGCCCGCCCATGGCCAGGAGGTGGCTGCGCACTTCCTCCAGTTCGGCGTTGAACTGCTGGGAGATGTGGTGTGTAAGGCCTTCCTTAGAAATCATGTTGTCTGCTCCGCAAAAGCTGTGAGCTGCAAGCTACAAGCTGCAAGCTGATGTGTGTCGTACCCGAACCGCTCTTACTTGCCGCTTGAAGCGTGCGGCTTGTGGCTACTGCTAGCCGTAGCGACCGGTGATGTAGTCTTCGGTCTGCTTCTTCGCCGGATTGGTGAACAGCGTATCGGTGTCGCCAAACTCGACCAGCTTGCCCATGTACATGAACGCTGTGTAGTCGGACACCCGCGCCGCCTGTTGCATGTTGTGGGTCACGATCACGATGGTGAACTTGGATTTCAGTTCGTAGATCAGCTCTTCGACTTTCAGCGTGGAGATCGGGTCGAGTGCCGAGCACGGTTCGTCGAGCAGCAGCACTTCCGGCTCCACGGCGATGGTGCGGGCGATCACCAGACGTTGCTGCTGACCACCGGACAGGCCCAGTGCCGATTCGTGCAGACGGTCCTTGACCTCGTCCCACAGTGCCGCGCCTTTCAACGCCCACTCAACGGCTTCGTCGAGGACGCGCTTCTTGTTGATGCCCTGGATGCGCAGGCCGTAAACCACGTTTTCGTAGATGGTTTTCGGGAACGGGTTGGGCTTCTGGAACACCATGCCGACGCGACGACGCAGCTCGGCCACGTCTTCGCCCTTGCGGTAGATGTTGCTGCCGTACAGGTTGATCGCGCCATCGACACGGCAGCCGTCAACCAGGTCGTTCATGCGGTTGAAGGTACGCAGCAGCGTGGACTTGCCACAGCCGGACGGGCCGATGAAGGCGGTCACGCGCTGTTTCGGGATGTTCATGCTGACGTCGTACAGCGCTTGTTTGTCGCCGTAGAACAGGCTCAGGCCCGGCACTTCGATGGCTACGGTTTCCTGCTCGAGGTTCAGGCTCTGCTTGTCGCGACCCAGCGCCGACATGTTGATGCCGTGGGTATGTGCTTCGTGCTGCATGGGAGGCTCCCTGTGCTAACAAATTCGGTTCGGTTGCCACTGGCCAAGGCCTGCGGTTACACAATTCTTTCTGTAGGAGCAGCCGGTCGACGCTCGACTGCTCGCGATGGTCGTTCAGACACAGAAAATGTGTCGGATGTACCTTCTTCGCGAGCAGGCTCGCTCCTACAGGGTTATCAGCTGTCCAGCGCCTTGTACTTCTCGCGCAGGTGGTTACGGATGTACACCGCCGACAGGTTCAACGTGGCGATCACCAGCACCAGCAGCAGCGCCGTGGCGTACACCAGCGGTCGTGCGGCTTCGACGTTCGGGCTCTGGAAGCCGACGTCATAGATGTGGAAGCCCAAGTGCATGATCTTCTGGTCCAGGTGCAGGTACGGGTAGTTACCGTCCACCGGCAGCGACGGCGCCAGTTTCACCACACCTACCAGCATCAGCGGCGCCACTTCACCCGCGGCGCGGGCCACGGCGAGGATCATGCCGGTCATCATCGCCGGGCTGGCCATCGGCAGCACGATCTTCCACAAGGTTTCCGCCTTGGTCGCGCCGAGGGCCAACGAGCCTTCACGCACGGTGCGAGGAATCCGCGCCAGGCCTTCTTCGGTGGCCACGATCACCACCGGCACCGCCAGCAGCGCCAGGGTCAACGAGGCCCAGAGCAGACCCGGTGTGCCGAAGGTTGGTGCCGGCAAGGCTTCCGGGAAGAACAGACGGTCGAGCGAGCCACCCAGCACATAGACGAAGAAGCCTAGGCCGAACACGCCGTAAACGATGGCCGGAACACCTGCCAGGTTGTTCACCGCGATGCGGATCACCCGGGTCAGCGCGTTCTGCTTGGCGTATTCACGCAGGTACACCGCCGCCAGCACGCCGAACGGGGTCACGATCATCGCCATGATCAGGGTCATCATCACGGTGCCGAAGATCGCCGGGAAGATCCCGCCTTCGGTGTTCGCTTCACGCGGGTCGTCGCTCAGGAACTCCCAGACCTTGCTGAAGTAGAAACCGATCTTGGTGGTGGTGCTCATGGCGTTCGGCTGGTAGGCATGAACCACTTTGCCGATGCCGATTTCGATTTCCTTACCGTTCGCATCGCGGGCGGTCAGGCTGTCACGGTTGAACTGCGCATGCAGATCGCTCAGGCGCGCTTCAACATCCTGATAGCGAGCGTTGAGTTCGGCGCGCTCGGATTCCATGTCCGCTTGTGCGGTGGCGTCGAGTTTGCCTTCCAGCTCAAGCTTGCGACCGTGCAAGCGGATACGCTCGAGGCCGGCGTTGATCGCGCCGATGTCGGTTTTTTCCAGGCTCTTGAGCTGCGCGGCCAGCTTGTTGACACGGTCGACACGGGCCTGCAACTCAGGCCATGCGGCTTCGCCTTCAGCGATGACTTTGCCATCCTGTTTGACGTTGACCAGGTAACCGTAGAAGTTGCCCCACTCACGACGCTCGATCGCCATCAGCTCCGGCGGCGTGGTCTGGTTGGTCAGCCACTCGCCGACGATCCAGGTGAAGTCGTTGCCGTTCAGGTCACGGTTGCCGACCTTGATCAGCTCGCGGGTCATGAACTCAGGGCCTTCGTCAGGCACCGGCAGGCCGGCGCTCTTCAGACGGGCACGGGGTACTTCTTCCTTCTGTACCACTTCGCCGATGACCAGGTGTTGGCCCTGGCCCGGTACGTCGTAGCTGGCGTGGATCAGATCCGCCGGCCAGAAGTGACCCAGGCCGCGCACGGCAATCACTGCCAGCAGGCCAATGGTCATGATGACCGCGATGGACACCGCGCCACCGCTGATCCAGACGCCGGGGGCGCCGCTCTTGAACCATCCATTCAGGGAGTTCTGTTTCACAGACTTCTACCTTTCTTAAAGCGACGAGTATTTCTTGCGCAGACGCTGACGGATCAGTTCTGCGAGGGTGTTCATGACGAAGGTGAACAACAGCAGCACCAGCGCCGAGAGGAACAGCACGCGGTAGTGGCTGCCGCCGACTTCCGACTCGGGCATTTCCACTGCAACGTTGGCGGCCAAGGTGCGCAGGCCTTCGAACAGGTTCATTTCCATGACCGGGGTGTTACCGGTGGCCATCAACACGATCATGGTTTCACCGACCGCACGGCCCATACCGATCATCAGTGCCGAGAAGATGCCCGGGCTCGCGGTGAGGATCACCACGCGGGTCATGGTCTGCCACGGCGTGGCACCGAGGGCCAGGGAGCCCAGGGTCAAGCCGCGAGGCACGCTGAACACGGCGTCTTCGGCGATGGAGTAGATGTTCGGGATGACCGCGAAGCCCATCGCCAGACCGACCACCAGGGCGTTGCGCTGGTCGTAGGTGATGCCCAGGTCGTGGGAGATCCACATGCGCATGTCGCCGCCGAAGAACCAGTTCTCCATGAACGGGCTCATGTACAGCGACAGCCAGCCTACAAACAGAATCACAGGAATCAGGATCGCGCTTTCCCAGCCGTCCGGCACTTTCAGGCGGATCGACTCAGGCAGGCGACTGAAGACGAAACCGGCCACCAGAATACCGATCGGCAGCAACATCAGCAGGCTGAAGATGCCCGGCAAGTGCCCTTCCACATACGGCGCAAGGAACAGACCGGCGAAGAAGCCGAGGATCACCGTCGGCATCGCTTCCATCAGTTCGATCACCGGCTTGACCTTGCGGCGCAAGCTCGGGGCCATGAAGTACGCGGTGTAGATCGCAGCAGCAACGGCCAGTGGAGCGGCCAGCAGCATGGCGTAGAACGCGGCTTTCAGGGTTCCGAAGGTCAGCGGCGACAGGCTCAGCTTGGGTTCGAAGTCGGTGTTGGCGGCAGTCGATTGCCAAACGTATTTAGGCTCGTCGTAGTTCTCGTACCAGACCTTGCTCCACAGCGCGCTCCACGATACTTCCGGGTGCGGGTTGTCGAGCAGCAGCGGGTGCAACTTGCCGCCGGCTTCCACGATCACGCGGTTGGCGCGCGGCGACAGACCGAAAACGCCTTGGCCTTCTGCGACTGGCTCCACCAGCAAGGTGCGGTGGGCAGTGCTGTGGAACACGCCAAGCTTGCCGGAAGCGTCGAGGGCAACGAAGCCCTTGCGGCGCTCTTCGGCGGTGATTTCAACGATAGGCGTGGTGCCCATCTGGAAAGTGCGGATCTGCTTCAGGCGTTGCTCGCCATCCGGATCACGGGCCATGAACCACTGGGCCAGACCACCTTTTGAGTCACCGATGATCAGCGAGATGCCGCCCACCAGCTGGGTGCTGGCGGTGACTTGCGCTTCACCGTCTTCAAGCAGTTTGTAGCGACCGTTGAGGCTCTTGTCGCGCAGGCTGAACACGTCGGCCTGGGCACGCCCGTTGATCACATACAGCCACTGCTGACGCGGGTCGACGAAGATGTTCTTCACCGGCTCGTTCATCTGCGGCAGGTCGATGCGTTTCTGCTCGTTGGTGACTTCGCCGGTCATCATGTTCTCTTCGCTGGTCAGCGACAGAACATTGAGTTGCGAACCGGTGGCGCCGACCAGCATCAGGGTCGAATCGTTGGCATTGAGGCTGACATGCTCCAGCGCACCGCCGGCTTCGTTGACCGCGATCGGCGTTTCGCCATACGGGTACTCGACGGCCGGGGTGATGGTTTTCTTGCCTTCCGGGTAACTGACTTTATAAGTGTGACGGAACACCAGTGCCTGACCGTTGGACAGACCCACCGCCACCAGCGGGTGACCTGGCTGGTCTTCACCGATGGAGGTCACGGTGGTGCCGGCCGGGATCGACAAATCGACGCGCTTGAGTTCAGCGCCACTGTCGATGTCGAAGAACAATGCCTGGCCCTTGTCGGAAACCCGCATCGCAACCTGGTTCTGCTCTTCCAGGGAGATCATCAGCGGCTTGCCGGCGT
The DNA here is from genome assembly GCF_056402295.1 of Pseudomonas sp. P4_B3. Taxonomy (NCBI): domain Bacteria; kingdom Pseudomonadati; phylum Pseudomonadota; class Gammaproteobacteria; order Pseudomonadales; family Pseudomonadaceae; genus Pseudomonas; species Pseudomonas sp. P4_B3. Next base: position 198,971 of record NZ_JBFUHR010000001.1, on the reverse strand, counting down.
CTTGCATCCAGGCTGGCGTAATGGCGTCCTTGGACGTCAGGCTGGCACCCTGGAACAGGGGCGCGACGACGTAGGCAAGGAAGAAGAAGATCAAGGTGATCGCGCCCAGTACAGCGAGGCCGCCTACGAGGACGTACCAGCGGGTCAGGCGGTCTTTGAGCGCGCGAATGCGGCGCTTGCGTTGTAGCTCAGGCGTATTGAAGTCAATTCGCTTGGGGGGATTAGTAGTCATGTTGGAATTGGCCAGATCATTCATGCGCACACCCTAGCGATCCTGTATGACAGAAAGATGACAATGCAGTGACGCAACAGATCCGCCGCTAGCGGTAACCAGCAGTGGATAGAGAATTTGAGGTGTATGGGGGCGGCTCCTGCCGCCCCCATGTGAGTCCAGAGGGGGTCACTCTAGACTCAATTTGTTACTTTTTTGCGACTTCAGCGCCGCCTTCCGCCAGACCCAGGTCAGCCAGAGCTTTGGCAGCTACTTTGGCCGGCAGTGGGATGTAACCGTCTTTCACTACAACTTCCTGACCCTGTTTCGACAGAACCAGTTTCACGAACTCGGCTTCCAGCGGGGCCAGAGGCTTGTTCGGAGCTTTGTTCACGTATACGTACAGGAAGCGGGACAGCGGGTACTTGCCGTTCAGGGCGTTTTCTTCGGTGTCTTCGATGAACTCGGTGCTGCCCTTCTTGGACAGGGCAACGGTTTTCACGCTAGCGGTTTTGTAACCGATGCCCGAGTAACCGATGCCGTTCAGCGAGGAGCTGATCGACTGAACGACCGAAGCCGAACCTGGTTGTTCGTTCACGTTTGGCTTGTAGTCGCCTTTGCACAGGGCTTCTTCCTTGAAGTAGCCGTAGGTGCCGGATACCGAGTTACGACCGAACAGTTGAACCGGCTTGTTGGCCAGGTCGCCGGTGACGCCCAGGTCACCCCAGGTCTTGACTTCGGTTTTAGCGCCGCACAGACGAGTGGACGAGAAGATCGCGTCGACTTGTTCCATGGTCAGGTGCTGGATCGGGTTGTCCTTGTGGACGAATACAGCCAGGGCGTCCACTGCAACCGGGATAGCGGTTGGCTTGTAGCCGTACTTCTGCTCGAAGGCAGCCAGTTCGGTGTCCTTCATCTTGCGGCTCATCGGGCCCAGGTTGGAGGTGCCTTCAGTCAGCGCAGGTGGCGCAGTGGCGGAGCCAGCGGCCTGAATCTGGATGTTTACGTTCGGGTATTCTTTTTTGTAGTTCTCGGCCCAGAGGGTCATGAGGTTGGCCAGAGTGTCGGAACCAACGCTGGACAGGTTGCCCGACACACCAGTGGTCTTGGTGTAGCTCGGGATAGCAGGGTCAACAGCGGCAACCGCGTTGGCAGTCGCAACGCCAGCAGCGACAAAAGTCATTGCCGCCATCAAACGCTTCAGTTTCATGCCTTACTCCTAGCAGATAGGGTGTGTTATTCGGGGCCAAGTATCAGCAGGCCGTGTGAACACTCTATGGCTGAAATATGACAATTGGATGAAAGGCCAGCACTCCGCTAAGAAGGCTGGCCTTTCAGTTGTAACTGTAGATGTGAGGAGTGCTGTGATCGTTCGCTGTCAGCGGCCCTTCTTCCAGAGATATGCACCTACCAGAATCCCCACCCCACACAGCACCGCCACATAATAAGCAGGTCCCATCGCACTTTCCTTGAGCAACAGGCTGACGATCATCGGCGTCAGGCCACCGAAAATCGCGTAGGCAACGTTGTACGAGAACGACAAGCCGCTGAAGCGCACCACCGGCGGGAACGCTTTGACCATCACGTACGGCACCGCGCCGATGGTGCCGACCAACAGACCGGTCACGGCATACATCGGGAACAGCCAGTCGGGATGGTCGGCCAGACTGTGATAGAAGGTCCAGGAGCTGGCCAGCAGCGCGGTACAGCCGATCACGAAGACTCGTCCCGCACCGAAGCGATCGGCCAGTGCGCCGGCAATGATGCAGCCAAAGCTCAGGAACACGATCGCCACGCTGTTCGCCTGCAGGGAGGTGGTAGGCGAGAAGTGATAGACCGTCTGCAACACAGTCGGGGTCATCAGGATCAACACCACGATGGCGGCCGACAGCAGCCAGGTCAGCAGCATCGAAATGGCGATGGCGCCACGATGGTCACGCAGCACCGCCCGCAGCGGCACTTCTTCGGCCAGGGCCTTGCGCTGTTGCAGCTCGGCGAACACCGGGGTTTCGTGCAGCCAGCGACGCAGGTACACCGAGAACAGGCCGAACACACCTCCGAGCAGGAACGGGATTCGCCAGGCGTAATCCGACACTTCCACAGAGGTATAAATGCTGTTGATCGCCGTGGCGACCAGGGAGCCTAGAAGGATGCCCGCCGTCAGACCGCTGGTCAGGGTGCCGCAGGCGTAGCCGACATATCGCTGCGGAACGTGTTCGGAAACGAAGACCCAGGCCCCCGGCACCTCACCGCCAATGGCCGCGCCCTGGATTACCCGCATCAGCAGCAACAGGATCGGTGCCCACATCCCGATCTGCGCATAGGTCGGCAGCAGGCCCATGATCAGCGTCGGCACGGCCATCATGAAAATGCTCAGGGTGAACATTTTCTTGCGGCCCAGCAGATCGCCGAAGTGCGCCATCACAATGCCGCCCAGCGGCCGCGCCAGGTAGCCGGCGGCGAAGATGCCGAAGGTCTGCATCAGGCGTAGCCACTCGGGCATGTCCGCCGGGAAGAACAGCTTGCCCACCACCGTGGCGAAGAACACGAAGATGATGAAGTCGTAGAACTCCAGCGCGCCGCCCAGGGCAGACAGCGATAGAGTCTTGTAGTCGTTGCGGGTCAGCGGGCGTGCGGGTTGCTCTGGCTGCGCGATGCTCGAGGGCGCTGTGGTCATGGCAAGGGCTTCTCTTATAGTCGGATCTGCAACCTCAACAACGCTGGCTGAGGTTTGGGCAGGTCCGGCACGATAGCAAATTGTTCGAAAAAGCACATAGAGGTGCGTTTTTGACAGTCAAAATGAGAACCGGACGGTCGTCGCGGAGTCTACCGACCGATATACTCAAACCTTGCTCCGGTTTTTTAGGGGTTGCTGTGCGAAAACGCCTGTCAGGTTCATAGGCGATTTCGCAGAGTTTCCCTTTAGGCGCCTTATGGAAAACGTGACGAACGTAGTATGTTCGGTGCTGAATCGTTTTTCCCGAAGACGGCTACCACCAGCAATACCAACGAAGAGTCACGGGTCAGAGGCACCCCCGGCATGATAGAGCTCGAACAAGAAGATCCGATCCCGCAAGGCGACCTGGCCCTGCAAATCACCGCGCTCCCTCGCGAAACCAACGGCTTTGGCGATATTTTCGGCGGCTGGCTGGTGGCGCAGATGGATTTGGCAGGCACCGCGATGGCCAGCAAGGTCGCTGGCGGACGCGTTGCCACCGTCGCGATCGACCGCATGGCATTTCTGGTTCCGGTGGCGGTGGGCGCGCAGCTCTCCTTTTATACCCAGGCCCTGGAAATCGGTCGCAGCTCGATCAAGATGATGGTCGAGGTCTGGAGCGACGATCCGCTGTCCAGCGAGTGGCGTAAAGTAACCGAAGCGGTGTTTGTGTTCGTTGCCATCGACGGCAGCGGTCGCACCCGTTCGGTTCCGCCTCGGGCTCGCTAAACCTGGCAGCCGTTTTGCGGTCGATAGTCGTCCACTTTACTGATCGAGAGCTGTCCCATGAGCACGCCCAATGTTGAAGCCGTAAAACTGGATGAACTGAACTGCTGGCGCATCCGCCACGGTCAGGCCGAATTACTGGTGGCCCAGCAAGGCGCACACATCCTCAGCTATCAACTGGCTGGCCAGCCGCCGCTGATCTGGCTCAACGACGAGGCCGTGTTCAAGACCGGCAAGAGCATCCGTGCCGGCGTGCCGGTGTGCTGGCCGTGGTTCGGCAACTTTGCGCGCAACCCGCAAAGCGTTCAGGCGATGCACACCAGCAATGAAGCGCCGTCGGCTCATGGCTTCGTGCGAGCGATGGATTGGGAGCTGGGCGGCATAGAAGCCGAAGGCGAAAGCCTGAAGGTCGAATTCCTCCTGCCCTACCCCGAAGGCGGCTTTCCCGGCTGGCCGCACCAGGTGGATTTGACGTTGAGCATTCGCCTCGACGAGCAATTGCATATCCAGCTGACCAGCCACAACCGGGGCGCCGAAACCGTCAGCATCAGCCAGGCGTTGCACAGTTATTTTGCCGTCAGCGATGTGCGCGAGGTGCATGTCGAAGGTGTGGATGGCTTGAGCTACATCGAAACCCTGGAAGACTGGAAAACCAAGCAACAGTCCGGTGATCTGCGTTTTACCGGCGAGACCGATCGCATCTATCTCGATGCACCACCGCAGTTGAGCATCGTCGATCTAGCCTGGGAACGGCGCATCGTGCTGACCAGCACCGGCTCGCGTACGGCGGTGATCTGGAACCCGTGGATCGACCGCGCCGCCGCGTTCAGCGACATGGCCGACGACGGCTGGCAGCGCATGCTGTGCATCGAGACGGCGAACGTGATGGGCGATGTGGTGACGCTCGCAGCGGGCGCGAGCCACACCTTGGGTGTCAGCATCGGTAGCAAACCGCTTTAAGATCAAAAGATCGCAGCCTTCGGCAGCTCCTACAGAGATCGGTGTAGGAGCTGCCGAAGGCTGCGATCTTTTTGTCTACTTGATTACAGATCCGACTCTTTCACTACTCTGACCTTCTGCGCATCCAGCGCATACGCCGCATCGGCGAGGTCATTGCTGACCTTCTCGACTTTCAGCGTACCGGTGACCCACAGCGGCGTGTAGATATCGTTCAGCTTCAGGCCCTTTGGATAGCGCACCAGCACCAGTTGGTTGGGTGGCGGCGGTGGCACATGGATGCACGCGCCCGGATACGGCACCAGGAAGAACAGCGTACTGCGGCCCTTGGCGTCGGACTCCAGCGGCACGGGGTAACCGCCAATGCGGATGTTCTTGTCGTTCATCGACGCAACGGTCTTTGTCGAGTACATCACCGCCGGCAAGCCTTTGGCCTGCTTCATCCCACCCTTGTCGGTGAAAGTGCCATTGGCTTCAGGGGAGTTGTGGTCGATTTCAGGCATGGCCTCGAGGGCCTTCTGATCCGACTTGGGCATCAATTCGAGCCAGTCGGTTTCTGGCAATTCGCCAGCATGGGCAAAGCCCGAACCCAGTAAAACAAGAGTCAGTAAAAGACGGCGCATGAAGGTGCTCGGTAAAGGGAAGAACAGGAAACGCCGAGCATTCTAGCCCTCCCGGCCAGTTTGGCGGAGAGGGCTTGTCGCCTGGATCAGTTCTTTTTGACCAGCCCGTAGATCACCAGCAGCACTACGGCGCCCACCAGCGCACCGATGAAGCCTGCTCCTTGGCCAGCCTGATAGATGCCCAGGGCTTGACCGCCGTAAGTCGCCGCCAGCGAACCGCCAATACCGAGCAGGATGGTCATGATCCAGCCCATGCTGTCATCGCCCGGTTTCAGGAACCGTGCCAGCAGGCCGACAATCAAGCCGATAAAGATGGTTCCGATGATTCCCATGGCATTTCCCTCTGAATGAAGTGGCTATGCGAAAGCCTAGTCAGACTTTGGCATCCTGCCATGAGAGAACGGCGGTCCCTGAATGGTTCCGCCGCTGCCACATGAAACTATTCGGCGATCAGCGCTTCGACCTTGAGGATCTGCACGGTCAGCGTTTCGCGATCCGCACAACGCAAGTTGGCGTGACCGACCTTGCGGCCGACCTTGAACGCCTTGCCGTAGTGATGCAGATGGCAATCGGCGATGGCAACGACCTTCTCGGTGTCCGGCACTTTGCCAATGAAGTTGAGCATCGCGCTTTCGCCGACCTTGGCCGTCGAACCCAACGGCAGACCGGCAACGGCCCGCAGGTGGTTTTCGAACTGGCTGCACTCGGCGCCTTCGGTGGTCCAGTGCCCTGAGTTGTGCACCCGGGGGGCAATTTCGTTGGCCTTGAGGCCACCGTCGACTTCAAAGAACTCGAACGCCATCACGCCGACGTAATCCAGCTGCTTGAGCACACGGCTGGAGTAGTCTTCGGCCAGAGCTTGCAACGGGTGATCGGTGCTGGCCACGGACAGCTTGAGGATGCCGCTTTCGTGGGTGTTGTGTACCAGCGGATAGAAGCGGGTTTCACCGTCGCGGGCGCGCACGGCGATCAGCGAGACTTCACCGGTGAACGGCACGAAGCCTTCCAGCAGACAGGCCACGCTGCCCAGTTCGGCGAAGGTGCCGACCACATCTTCAGGGGTGCGCAGGACTTTCTGGCCCTTGCCGTCGTAACCCAAAGTACGGGTTTTCAGCACCGCCGGCAGACCGATGGAAGCCACGGCGGCGTCCAGGTCGGCCTGGGACTGGATGTCGGCGAACGCCGGGGTAGGAATCCCCAGATCCTTGAACATGCTCTTCTCGAACCAGCGATCGCGGGCGATGCGCAGGGCTTCAGCGCTCGGGTAGACCGGGACGAATTGCGAGAGAAAAGCCACGGTCTCGGCCGGAACGCTTTCGAACTCGAAGGTCACCAGATCGACTTCATCGGCCAGCTGACGCAGGTGATCCTGATCGCCGTAATCGGCTCGCAGGTGTTCGCCCAACGCGGCTGCGCAGGCATCCGGCGCAGGGTCCAGAAAAGCGAAGTTCATGCCCAGCGGAGTGCCCGCCAGCGCCAACATGCGGCCCAGTTGGCCGCCACCGATTACACCAATCTTCATCGTCAACAACCTCAGGCGATGCGTGGGTCTGGATTGTCCAGGACGCTGTCTGTCTGCTCAGCACGGAAGGTTTTCAGCACCGCGTGGAACTGCGGGTGCTTGGCGCCCAGGATACTCGCCGACAACAGCGCTGCGTTGATCGCACCCGCCTTGCCGATGGCCAGAGTGGCAACCGGAATGCCTGCTGGCATCTGCACAATGGAGAGCAGCGAATCAACGCCCGAAAGCATAGCGGACTGCACGGGTACGCCCAGCACCGGCAAGTGGGTCTTGGCCGCACACATGCCTGGCAAGTGGGCCGCGCCACCGGCACCGGCGATGATCACCTCGATGCCACGTGCCTCGGCTTCTTCAGCGTACTGAAACAGCAGGTCCGGGGTGCGGTGGGCAGAAACCACTTTCACCTCGTAGGGTATGCCGAGCTTTTCCAGCATATCGGCGGTGTGGCTAAGGGTGGACCAATCGGACTTGGAGCCCATGATCACGCCAACCAGTGCACTCATCGTCGTGCCTCTTCTCTCTGGGCGCCCGCAGGCGCGTCAAAAAACAACAAGCCACGCAGGATGCGTGGCTTGATTGTACGAATTATGGCCGGTCGTAACCGGCCGAAGGCCGCGCAGTATACCTCAATGAAGCAGATAAACAGCCCCCGATACGACCATCTGTCATACGGCGCAAAGTGCCGGTTTTATTGACTCGAAGGTCAGCCAACGCTCAACACAAAACACCGTGGAACTTGATCCCGATCCTGATTGCTCCAAACAACAAAACCTCCTGTGGGAGCATTTGGTGGTTTCAAGAACCGGTTGTGCCTTGGGCCGCACCACCTTCCAACTTGCGCCACAACAACCGCACATTGGCCTTGCGCACCAGCGCGCAGCGATACAGGCGAATCTCCAACGGCACATGCCATTGCGGGCCGCCGCAGACCACCAGTTCACCGCGTGCCAGTTCGGCGCGCACGCTCAGTTGCGGCACCCAGGCGATGCCCAGGCCTTCCAGGGCCATGCTTTTGAGGCTGTCAGCCATGGCGGTTTCGTAGATCGTGGTGAAGCGCAGCGCCCTTTGGCGCAGCAGCATGTTCACCGAACGGCCGAGAAACGCACCGGCGCTGTAGGCCAGCAACGGCACGCTGCCTTCGCCTTCCAGATCGAACAGCGGTTTGCCGTCGGCGTCGGCGGCACACACCGGCAGCATTTCGGTGTGGCCCAAGTGCAGTGACGGGAAGATTTCCGGGTCCATCTGCATCGCGGCATCCGGGTCGTAGAAGGCCAGCATCAGATCGCAGCCACCTTCGCGCAAGGCATGCACCGCGTCACCCACGTTGGTCGCAACCAGTCGCGTGGCGATGTTCAAGCCTTCGTTGCGCAACTGTGCGATCCAGCGCGGAAAGAAACCCAGCGCCAGGGAGTGTGCGGCAGCCACCTGCATTACCTCGCCCTGCCCGCCTTCCAGGTGATGCAGATGGCGCAACACTTCGCCGAGCTGCTCGACCACGGTGCGTGCGGTGACCAGAAACAATTGCCCTGCCGCTGTCAGTTCCACCGGCGTGCGTGAACGATTGACCAGCGTCAGCCCCAGCGCCGCTTCCAGGCTGCGGATTCGTCGGCTGAACGCCGGTTGCGTCACGAAACGCCGCTCGGCGGCCTGGGAGAAACTGCGGGTGGCGGCCAGGGCACTAAAGTCCTCCAGCCATTTGCTTTCCAGATTCATCACGTCCTCCCGGGCACGCACCAATTTAGGTCACACGTCCGCCATCAAGCCGGCGTCACACGGGCATTATGCCGAATATGCATAGCCTAGTGTTTAACAGCATTGGCCCAAAATTCTCCACAGGCCTAGCATTCGCAGTGTTCCGGCACAGACCGGGTCCATATTGAGATGATTTCTATCATGTCCTCCGCTGCATCATTCCGCACAGAAAATGACCTGCTTGGCGCCCTCGAAGTACCGGCTCAAGCGTATTACGGTATCCAGACCCTGCGAGCGGTGAATAACTTCCGCCTTTCGGGCGTTCCGATTTCGCACTACCCGAAACTGGTTGTCGGTCTGGCCATGGTTAAACAGGCCGCCGCTGACGCCAACCGTGAGTTGGGTCACCTGAGCGAAGCCAAGCACGCTGCCATCAGCGAAGCCTGTGCACGTTTGATCCGCGGCGACTTCCACGAAGAGTTCGTGGTGGACATGATTCAAGGCGGCGCTGGCACTTCGACCAACATGAATGCCAACGAAGTCATCGCCAACATCGCACTGGAGGCCATGGGTCACCAGAAAGGCGAATACCAGTACCTGCACCCGAACGACGACGTGAACATGGCGCAGTCGACCAACGACGCGTATCCAACGGCGATCCGCCTGGGTCTGTTGCTGGGTCACGATGCCCTGCTCGCCAGTCTCGACAGCCTGATTCAGGCGTTCGCGGCCAAGGGTGAAGAATTCAACCACGTCCTGAAGATGGGTCGTACCCAACTGCAAGACGCCGTTCCGATGACCCTGGGTCAGGAATTCCGTGCGTTCGCCACTACCCTGGGTGAAGACCTGGCACGCCTGAAGACTCTGGCACCAGAAGTGCTGACCGAAGTGAACCTGGGCGGTACCGCGATCGGCACCGGCATCAACGCCGACCCGCGTTACCAGCACCTGGCCGTTCAGCGTCTGGCAGTGATCAGCGGTCAACCGCTGGTACCGGCCGCCGACCTGATCGAAGCCACCTCCGACATGGGCGCCTTCGTGCTGTTCTCCGGCATGCTCAAGCGTACCGCGGTCAAGCTGTCGAAGATTTGCAACGACCTGCGCCTGTTGTCCAGCGGCCCACGCACCGGCATCAACGAGATCAACCTGCCGGCACGTCAACCAGGCAGTTCGATCATGCCAGGCAAGGTCAACCCGGTTATTCCGGAAGCGGTCAACCAGGTGGCGTTCCAGATCATCGGTAACGACCTGGCGCTGACCATCGCGGCCGAAGGCGGCCAGTTGCAACTGAACGTGATGGAGCCGCTGATCGCCTTCAAGATCTTCGACTCGATCCGCCTGCTGCAACGCGCCATGGACATGCTGCGCGAGCACTGCATCGTCGGCATCACCGCCAACGAAGCACGCTGCCGTGAACTGGTCGAGCACTCGATCGGCCTGGTCACCGCGCTGAACCCGTACATCGGCTACAAAAATGCCACCCGCATCGCCGGCCTCGCTCTTGAAAGCGGCCGCGGCGTGCTGGAACTGGTGCGTGAAGAAGGTCTGCTCGACGAAGCCATGCTCGCCGACATCCTGCGCCCGGAAAACATGATTGCTCCGCGTCTTGTGCCCCTGAAGGCATAACCCGACGCGTTATTTGTAGCACCGCTCACCAGGTCGAGGGACTAGACACCTCTCACCTTTTGAGGGCCTGGAGATCAATCTCCAGGCCCTTTTTTTTAACTGTTTTGTAGGAGCGAGCTTGCTCGCGAAAGATGTTTAACGATAACGCGTAAACCTGATGGCCAACGGCGCCCTTGAGTTTTTCGCGAGCGAGCTCGCTCCTACAGGAGCCAGACGCCAGTAACGACAGGTGCTTCAAAGGCTTCGCTTCACCGAATACACCACAACCGTGCAGACGGACGGCACTGTCATCGGTATAGTGCCGCCCCTCTTCGCATGAGCGGTCGTCGGTAGCGAGGCCACAACCCATGCGAAACCCGAACTAATAACAAACCCGTGATATGAAACCGGGACGAACTTCGAACCACCCATTGTGCCGTGCGCCAAGGGGTGTAACTCGATGTGTCTGTCCGGCCAGCATTGTTGCCTACACAAAAAACAGCGAGGAATAATCCATGCTCGAAGTCATTAACGACTTCCTCTCAGGGAAAGTACTGATCGTGCTCATTGTCGGGCTCGGTAGCTACTTCACGATCCGCTCGCGTTTCGTTCAATTGCGTCACTTCTTCCACATGTTCGCGGTGTTCCGCGACAGCCTCAAAAGCAGCGCAGGGCAACTGAGCTCGTTCCAGGCCCTGATGCTCAGCCTCGCCGGCCGCGTCGGTGCGGGCAACATTGCCGGGGTCGGCATTGCCGTGACCCTCGGTGGCCCCGGTGCCGTGTTCTGGATGTGGGTGACCGCGCTGGTCGGCATGTCCAGCAGCTTCTTCGAATGCTCCCTCGGCCAGCTCTACAAGCGCTGTGACTCCGACGGCACCTTCCGTGGCGGCCCGTCCTATTACATCCAGCACGGCCTGCAAAAACGCTGGCTGGGCATGCTGATGGCGTTCTTGCTGCTGGTGACGTTCGGCTTCGCCTTCAACGGTCTGCAAGCCCACGCTGTGACGCACTCGTTGAACAATGCGTTCGGCCTCGACACCACATACACCGGCATCGGTCTGGCCGTGTTGCTGGGCCTGGTGTTCATCGGCGGGATCAAGCGCATCGCCAAGGTCGCCGACCTGTTGGTGCCGGTGAAAACCCTGGTGTACATCGGTGTGACCCTCTACGTGATCGTGCTGCAGTTCGACCATGTGCCGGGCATGCTGATGACCATTGTCAAGAGCGCTTTCGGTCTGGACCAGGCCTTTGGCGGCCTGATTGGCAGCGCCATTGTCATGGGCGTGAAACGTGGAGTGTTCGCCAACGAAGCAGGCCTGGGCAGTGCGCCGAACGTGGCGGCGGTTGCGGCGGTCGAGCACCCGGTGGCACAAGGTGTGGTGCAGGCGTTCAGCGTGTTCCTCGATACCTTTGTGATCTGCACCTGCACCGCGCTGCTGATCCTGCTTTCCGGCTTCTACACCCCGGGCTTCGAAGGCGACGGCATTGCCCTGACCCAGAACTCGCTGGCCGCCGTGGTCGGTGACTGGGGCCGGATGTTCATCTCCGTGGCCCTGGCGTTGTTCGTGTTCACCTCGATCCTCTATAACTACTACCTGGGCGAGAGCAACCTGCGCTTTTTGATCGGTGAAAACCGCAAGGCGCTGATGGGCTATCGCGCACTGGTACTGGTGCTGATTTTCTGGGGCGCCATCGAAAACCTCGGCACCGTATTTGCCTTCGCCGACATCACCATGACCATGCTCGCGTTCGTCAACCTGATCGCGCTATTCCTGCTGTTCAAGGTCGGCATGCGCATCCTGCGTGACTACGATGACCAGCGCGCCGCTGGGATCAAGACGCCGGTGTTCGACTCTGCCAAGTTCCCGGACCTGGATCTGGATCGCCAGGCGTGGCCGGCCAACCCGCCAGCCGCTGTCGGCAAGACTGAAGTTGAGTCGCAAGGTGTGCCTGCAGCGCAACGCTGACAGGTGAAATGACAGGCGCGCCCCCAGCGCCCGTCAGTTAAAGTTCGAAAAACTGGGGGAGCGAGCAAGCTCGCTCCCCTAGGAACTCTTCCTTTCGGAGATTCTTCATGAATTCGTCGACCTACCCTGCCGCCCAGCACGTCATGGTGCTCTACACCGGCGGCACCATCGGCATGCAGGCCAGCGCCCATGGCCTGGCCCCGGCGTCCGGTTTCGAAGCGCGGATGCGCGATTATCTGCACAGCCAGCCTGATCTGGTGGTGCCGCAATGGCGCTTCCGTGAAATGTCGCCGCTGATCGACAGCGCCAACATGACCCCGACGTATTGGCAGCAGCTGCGTGAAGCGGTGGTCGACGCAGTGGATGTGCAGGGCTGCGACAGCGTGCTGATCCTGCATGGCACCGACACGCTGGCCTACAGTGCCGCCGCCATGAGCTTCCAGTTGCTCGGCCTGCATGCCCGCGTGTGCTTCACCGGCTCCATGCTGCCGGCCGGCGTCACCGATAGCGATGCCTGGGAAAACCTCGGCGGCGCGCTGGTTGCACTGGGCCAGGGCCTCGCGCCGGGCGTGCATCTGTACTTCCATGGCGAACGGCTGGACCCGACCCGCTGCGCGAAGGTACGCAGTTTCGGCCGCCATCCGTTCAAGCGCCTGGAGCGTCAGGGCGGTGGCGTGAAGGTGCCTTCTTTACCAACACAGCTGAATTACAACCAACCCAAACAATTGGCGAACGTCGCGGTGCTGCCGCTGTTCCCCGGCATCAGCGCCGAGGTGCTGGATGGTTTGCTCGACAGTGGCATTCAGGGCCTGGTGCTGGAGTGCTACGGTAGCGGCACCGGTCCGAGCGACAACCCCGGGTTTCTCGCCAGCCTTGGGCGTGCGCGGGACAAGGGTGTTGTAGTAGTGGCCGTCACGCAATGCCACGAAGGCGGGGTTGTACTGGACGTCTATGAAGCCGGCAGTCGCTTGCGTGGCGTTGGGGTGTTGTCCGGTGGCGGCATGACCCGTGAGGCGGCGTTCGGCAAGTTGCATGGGTTGTTGGGTGCGGGGCTTGAAACGGACGAAATCCGTCGGCTTGTCGAACTCGACCTGTGCGGTGAACTGAGCTGACACCACACCACCCTTGTAGGAGCGAGCCTGCTCGCGATAGCGGTCTACCATTCACATTGATGTGACTGATCCACCGTCATCGCGAGCAGGCTCGCTCCCACAGGGGACATCACCCGGCATACAACTTGCTGCGCTCCAGCTATCCCAAGGCTGGAAGTCCTCATGCTCCACTCCCACCTCACCACGCTCAACGCGGTCTCCCTGGTACTCGATGCCTTCAGGGCACAAGGCTTGTCCAGCGAAGCGCTGCTGGCCGGCAGCGGCATCAGCGCGGCGGATCTGAACCGTGCCGACACACGCATCACCACCAATCAGGAAATGCAGGTCTGTGCCAACGCCGTTGCTCTCAAACGTGACATCGGCCTGGAACTGGGCCGGCGGATGCACGTTTCCTGCTACGGCATGCTCGGTTACGCCCTGCTCACCAGTGCCACCTTCGGTGACGCTTTGCGTCTGGCGATGCGTTATCCGGCGCTGCTGGGAACACTTTTCGAGTTGAGCCTTGAAGACGATGGCGAGCGCATCTGGTTCGCCGCCGCTGATTACCGCGAGAGCCCGGCCATGGCGGTGTTCAACGCCGAATTCTGCCTGGTGTCGCTGAAAGTCACCTGCGACGACCTGCTCGGCCATCCCCTGCCGTTGCTCGGCGCCCGCTTTGAACACGCCGCCCCCGATTACGAAGCGACCTACGCCGAACACTTCAATTGCCCGGTGCACTTCGGCGCCCGTAACAATGCCTTTGCCTTCGACAAGCGCTGGCTCGACCAGCCACTGCCGCTAGCCGACATCATCACCCACCAGGCCATGGCCGAACGCTGCCGCAAACAGAACATCGAGTTCACCGGGCGCCAGGCGTGGCTGGGACGGATCCGCCAATTGCTCAGCGCGCAATTGAATGCGGCGCCGGGGCTGGAGGGATTGGCCGAACAAATGAACTGTTCGGCGCGGACCTTGCGCCGGCATCTCAAGGACATGGGTTGCAGCTATCAGGAACTGCTCGACGAACTGCGCTTCGAGCAGGCCAAGCAAATGCTTTGCGAGGATCAGTTGCCGATCTATCAGATTGCCGAAGCCCTGGGTTTCAGCGAGACCGCGAGTTTTCGGCATGCGTTTGTGCGCTGGAGTGGTGTGGCGCCGAGTCAGTTTCGGCCACACGGATAAACCCTGTAGGAGCGGGCTTGCCCGCGAAGAGGCCAGCGCATCCAACGCATCTGTATCGCCGCAATACCGCCTTCGCTGACAAGCCAGCTCCTACAGGGTGTGTATCCCATACGCTGAACAGGGGCGAATTTCGGTCAAATGTTTTGGCCATATCGATCCCCTTTTGGCCTTTCCTGCCGTTCTCCGATTCGCCGTGCGCCGCAACACTGGGGGCAACCGAATCAGCCCTGCGGAGAACAAGAAATGCTGACGATCTACTCAGACGATCACCACCTGCACCACGGCCGTTGCGAATTGATAGACGGGCAACTCAAGCCCTGCTTCGAAATGCCTTCCCGTGCCGACCACGTACTGGCACGGGTGCAAAATCAAAATCTGGGCCCTGTCGAAGCGCCAAAGGATTTCGGCCTCGGGCCGATCGAGCGCATTCACAGCCGAGACTACCTCGACTTCTTCAAGGGCGCCTGGGCGCGCTGGACCGAGTACAACACCGACGGCGACTTGCTGCCCTACACTTGGCCAGCCCGCACCCTGCGCCGCGTCAAACCCTCCAGCTTGCATGGCGAACTCGGTTACTACAGCTTCGACGGCGGCGCCCCGATCACCGCCGGCACCTGGCAAGCGGCGTACAGCGCAGCGCAAGTCGCGCTCACCGCCCAAGCGGAAATCCAGCGCGGCGCCCGTTCTGCTTTCGCCCTGTGTCGTCCGCCGGGACACCACGCCGCCGGCGACTTGATGGGTGGTTATTGCTACCTCAACAACGCCGCCATCGCCGCCCAGGCGTTCCTCGATCAGGGCCATGAAAAGATCGCGATCCTCGACGTCGACTACCACCACGGCAACGGCACCCAGTCGATTTTCTACGAACGCAGCGACGTGCTGTTCACCTCGATCCACGGCCACCCGGAAGCCGAGTTCCCGTTCTTCCTCGGCTATGAAGACGAACGTGGCGAAGGCGCTGGCGAAGGGTTCAACTTCAACTACCCGTTGGCCGCCGGTTCAGGCTGGGACACCTGGAGCGCAGCGCTGGAACAGGCCTGCAAAGAGATCGAAAGCTACGGTGCCGACATTATCGTCGTGTCCCTCGGAGTCGATACCTTCAAGGACGACCCGATCTCGCAGTTCAAACTCGACAGCCCGGATTACCTGGCCATGGGCAAGCGCATCGCCGGCCTCGGCGTACCGACGCTGTTCGTGATGGAAGGCGGTTACGCAGTGGAAGAAATCGGCATCAACGCCGTGAACGTTCTCGAAGGTTTTGAAAGCGCTCAATGAGGAAGTAGAACAATGAAAAGTCTTAAGCGCTTTATCGTGCCAGCCCTGTGTGCCACGGTACTCAGCGGCGCAGCACACGCTGAAGAACGCACGTTGCGCGTCTACAACTGGTTCGACTACATCACGCCCAAGGCCCTGGAAGACTTCAAGGCCCAGAACACCCAGACCAAACTGGTCTACGACATTTTCGACAGCAACGAAGCACTGGAAGCCAAGCTGCTGACCGGCAATTCTGGCTACGACGTGGTGGTGCCGTCCAACGTGTTCCTCGCCAAGCAGATTGAAGCGGGCGTATTCCAGCCGCTGGACCGCAGCAAGTTGCCGAACTGGAATCACCTCGATCCCAAACTGATGAAGCTGATCGAGGCCAACGACCCGGGCAACAAGTTCGCCGTGCCGTACATGTACGGGACCATCCTGATCGGCTTCAACCCGGCCAAGGTCAAAGCTGTGCTCGGCGACAACGCGCCGGTGGACAGCTGGGACCTGATCTTCAAGGAAGAGAACATCAGCAAGCTCAAGCAGTGCGGCGTCGCCCTGCTCGACTCGCCGTCTGAGATCCTGCCGCTGGCCCTGCAACACCTCGGCCTGGACCCCAACAGCAAAAAGCCTGCGGACTACGACAAGGCTGAAGCACTGCTGATGAAGATCCGTCCGTACATCACCTACTTCCACTCGTCCAAGTACATGGCCGATATCGCCAACGGTGACATCTGCGTTGCGGTCGGATATTCCGGCAGCTTCTCGCAAGCGGCCAACCGCGCCAAAGAAGCCAAGAACGGGGTGGTCGTCGACATGCGTTTGCCGAAGGAAGGCGCGCCGATCTGGTTCGACATGCTGGCGATTCCGAAGGGTGCGAAAAACCCCGACGACGCTTACACCTTCGTCAACTACCTGCTGCAACCCCAGGTGATCGCGCCGGTCAGTGACTTCGTCGGCTACCCGAACCCGAACAAGGACGCCACGGAGATGGTCGACCCGGTGATCCGCAACAACCCGAACCTGTACCCGACCGACACGGCGATGAGCACGCTCTACACCCTGCAACCGTTGCCCCGCGATGCCGAACGTGCGCGGACCCGGGCCTGGACCAAGATCAAGTCCGGCACCTGATACCCGCTTCACTCCCGCCGTCACCAGGACCTGCGCTCGCGCAGGTCTATTTTTGCCTGCGGCACATCAGCGCCCGACGCGCTCCTTTCAAAGAAAACGCCAGACCGCCCGCAGCCGCTCCAACGCGGCTTCGATAGCCTTTTCCGGCACTGCTGCAAACCCCAGAACCAACCCGGCACGCTGATCCATCGGGATCGTGGACTCGGGCAGCCAATAGCCACTCAAGCCATTGATCTCGACATCGACGCTACGTGCCAATTCAATCAACGCCTGTTCTCGCTCAATGCTGTCGACCGGCACTGTCATGTGCAACCCGGCGGCGACCGTGGGCAACTGGCCGATACCGGGAATGCCCCCCGGCCAGCCGCTGAGCAACGCATTACGCCGGCTCAGCGCCGCACGCCGCATGCGGCGGATATGCCGCTGGAAATGCCCGGCCGCCATGAACTCGGCCATTACGGCCTGGGTACTGACCTCGGAATGCCGTACGTCCACCGCCCGACGCTGGGCAAACGCCTGCACCAGATCCATCGGTAATACCAGGTAACCCAGGCGCAACGCCGGAAACGCCACTTTGCCGAACGTGCCGACGTAGAGCACCCGGCCTTGCCGATCCAGGGCCGCCAAAGGCGCCAGCGGCGCACCGCTGTAGCGGTACTCGCCGTCATAGTCATCCTCGACGATCCAGCCCTGCGTGCGTTCGGCCCAGGCCAGCAACTCCAGACGGCGAGCCAGGCTCATCACCACCCCGGTGGGGTACTGATGGGACGGAGTGACGTAGGTCAGACGGCAATCGTCAAGCTGTGCCAGTTCACCGCAGTCGATACCCTCACTATCCACCGCCACCCCATGCAGCCGGGCACCTGCTACGGCGAACGCATGACCGGCCGCCCGATACCCGGGATTTTCAATCGCCACCCCGTCACCGGGCTCCACCAGCAGCTGTGCACAAAGGCTGATTCCCTGCTGCGCGCCACTGGTGATCACAATTTGTTCAGCCGTGCACTGCATGCCCCGCGAGCTGCGTAGATACGCCGCGATCATCCCCCGCAAGCGTGCATCGCCTGCCGGGTCGCCGTAGCACAACTGCTGGAAATCCGGTTTACGCCAGAAAGCCGCATTCAGCTTGGCCCAGACCTCGAACGGAAACAGATCGAACGCCGGAACACCGACCCGAAAAGCCCTGGGCGGACCACTGGGCGGCATGGGTAAATGGTTCTTTTCAACGCGGGACAAGGCTTCCCTGTGGGTAACTTTGCTGGATGAATCCACAGGCAAATCAAGCCAATTTGTGGATAAAGCTGTGGGTAAGCCTGTTGAAAACCCTGTGGATACTTTTGTGGATAGTTTTTTTGCCGGCAAGGTTGCCTGGGGTAATTGCGCGACGTAAGTCCCGTCGCCTACCCGCCCCTCGATAAACCCTTCAGCGTAAAGCTGATCGTAGGCGCGCACTACGCTGTTGCGGGAAATCGCCAGCGCGGCAGCCAGATCCCGACTGGCCGGCAGACGCGTGCCGCTGGCCAGTCGCCCGTCGAGCACCCGCATCCGCAATGCCTGATAGAGCTGCCGACTCAGCCCCTGGCGACGATCAAGTTCTATACCCGCCGGGTTGAAGGTCAAGGACAGTGGTTCGCTAGTCATCGCAATGGACCCATGAAATTGGTCATTAGTGGCTCTTACAACAGACCAATAGCCTGCCTAGGATGCAGATATTCGCCAAGGAAAATATCTCCATGTACACGCCACGTGCTTTTGCCATCGACGAGTTGTCCCAACTGCATGAACTGATCCTCGCCACCCGTCTCGCCATATTGGTGACCCACGGTGAAAGCGGCCTGCAAGCCAGCCATGTACCGGTGCTGCTGCATTGCGAACAAGGCTCGAACGGCACGTTGTACGGGCATCTGGCCAAAGCCAATCCACAGTGGAAAGAGCTGCGCGACGGCGCCGAAGCCCTGCTGATTTTTGCCGGTGCCGACGCCTACGTCAGCCCTGGCTTCTACCCGAGCAAGGCCGAACACGGCAAAGTCGTGCCAACCTGGAACTACGTCGCCGTACACGCCTATGGCCGAGCCGAAACCTTCAGCGATGGCGGGCGGCTGCTCGACATCGTCAGCACCCTCACCGATCGTCATGAAGCTGGCCGCGCCCAACCGTGGTCAGTGGCCGATGCCCCCGCCGATTACATCGACGGCATGCTCAAGGCCATTGTCGGTTTCGCCATTCCCATCGACCGTCTGGAAGGCAAGCGCAAGCTCAGCCAGAACCGCAGTCCCGCCGACATCGCCGGCGTGCGCAAAGGCCTGGAAGCCAGCCCCGACGTCAACGACCAAACCCTCGCCCAATTGATGCGCTAAGGAAGTCACCATGAGTCAAATCGACATTCGCCAAGTCAGCGCCGGTGATCACGCGGCCTGGTTGCCGCTGTGGCAGGCCTACCTGCGCTTCTACAAAACCGAACTGCCGCAAGCCGTCACCCAAAACACCTGGCAGCGCATGCTCGATCCGAACGAGCCAACCCACGCCGCCCTCGCTTGGGCCGACGGCAAAGCGGTGGGCATGGTGCATTTCATCTACCATCGTTCGAACTGGGCCATCGAAAACTCCTGCTACCTGCAAGACTTGCTGGTGGCCCCGGAAACCCGCGGCACCGGCGTCGGCCGCCAGTTGATCGAGTTCGTCTACGCCACGGCCAAGGCTGACGGCTGCAACAAGGTCCACTGGCTGACCCACGAAACCAACGTCACCGCGATCCAGCTTTACGAGCGCATCGCCGAACGCCCCGGTTTCATCCAGTTTCGCAAAGCCATCTAGGTTCAAGGAGAACAGCATGTCGATTTCACTCGCCGACTGGAAAGGCGTCCCGGCCCCCACGACTCAATTGATCGAAGGGCGTTACATCCGCCTGGAAAAACTCGACCCGGCGCGCCACGGCGACGACCTGTTCAACGCCCTGCAAGGCCCCGGCGCCGACCCGAAACTCTGGGACTACCTGCCTTACGGCCCCTTCCCGGAGCGCAGCGTCTTCAACGATTGGCTGAACAACCACGCGGCCAGCAGCGATCCGTATTTCTTCAGTGTGATCGACCGCGCCAGCGGCGAGGTCCAGGGCATTCTCAGCCTGATGTCCATCGTCCCGGCCCAGGGCCGCATCGAAATCGGCCACGTCACCTTCGGCGCACCGATGCAGCGCTCGCCGAAAAGCACCGAGGCGGTTTACCTGCTGGCCAAGGAATCCTTTGCCTTGGGCTACCGTCGCCTGGAGTGGAAGTGCAACAACGCCAACGCCCGCTCCAAATACGCGGCCGAGCGCCTGGGCTTCAGTTTTGAGGGGGTGTTCCGCCAGCACATGGTGGTCAAGGGGCAAAATCGGGACACCGCGTGGTATTCGATTCTGGATTCGGAATGGCCGGCGATTGGCGCCGGGTTCGAGAAGTGGCTGAGTGATGAGAACCAGACGGCTTCGGGGCAGGTTAAAGGGTTGGTGGAGTGTCGCGGCTGACGCCCTAACGGCAAAAGATCGCAGCCTTCCTGAATCAGGATGTGTGCAGCATTGGCAAAATGCTCAAGGTCATGACCTTCGGCCTCTTTCACACACAGACATGTCACGCTGTTGAGTAGATTGCGCGCGGCTTTGATTCGATGAGTAGCGGTTTCGAGAAGGTCGGAAGTCCGGGCTTCGGTGTCGATGTACAACGTGTTGCCAGAACTGAAGCCACCTTGAAGTGGATGAAATTGGGGCATGGCATTGATCTCATCTGATAGGAAAATCTCCCACCCCTTCGCGGCTAAACGAATTGGGGAGGTAGCTGTACGCGGGTTAGCCGACCGGACAGATGCACCCGGCACACCCGAAGGTGTCCCACGCACAGCCACCATAGACATACAAATGCCAGGCAGCAAAAAGCGCCGCGATTATACGGGCGCTTGTGCAACATCTGTTACGACCGGCTAAAGTCGATCACCGATTCGTCGGTGACGGCCGAACTATAGGTGAGGATCCAACGAAGTAAAACCCGGGTTTCTCATCTCAGAGGAGTCCTACATGAAGCCGGGATTGGACTGACAATCCCGCACTCCATTGGCCGCCTTAACCGCGCTATCTCGCCGCGAAAGCGGTAGCACACTCAGCATGTGTATAGGCTGACACTCCGCCTTCGCGAGCAAGCCCGATCCCACAGAGTTTGTGGCATCTCCAGAAATGGATTTACAGGAATAAAAAAAGGGGAGCACATGCCCCCCCGAGGTATAAAGCGTTGTTATCTCGGCTGTTAACTCAGCCTTCGATCTCGATCAGTATCTCGCCCGGATTCACCCGGTCGCCCTTGGCCACGTGAATGGCGGTGACTTTACCGGCGATGGCTGCCTGGACTTCGGTTTCCATCTTCATCGCTTCGGTGATCAACACGGCCTGGCCTGCCTTGACGGTGTCGCCCTCCTTGACCAGCACGTCGACGATGTTGCCCGGCATGGTGGTGCTGACGTGACCCGGTGCAGTGGCTTGCTTGCGCTTGCTGCTGCCGCCGCCGACGAATTCGTTGAGCGGCTCGAACACCACTTCTTCCGGCATGCCGTCGATGGACAGGTAGAAGTGACGCTTGCCTTCGGCCTTGACGCCCACACCGGTGATGTCGACGCGGTAGGTTTCGCCGTGAACGTCGATGACGAACTCGGTCGGTACGCCTTCGCCACCAGCCGAGGCGACGCCGCCGGCTTCAGGAATCGGCAGCAGCACTTCGGGTGTCAGGGTGCCCGCAGCACGCTCCTCGAGGAACTTGCGGCCGATGTCCGGGAACATGGCGAAGGTCAGCACGTCTTCTTCGGACTTGGCCAGTGCGCCGATGTCGGCACGCAGCTTGGCCATTTCCGGCTTGAGCAGATCGGCCGGGCGAACGTCGATCACTTCTTCGCTGCCGATGGCCTGGCGACGCAGTTGTTCGTTCACGGTGCCCGGCGCCTTACCGTAGCCGCCTTGCAGGTACAGCTTCACTTCGTTGGTGATGGTCTTGTAGCGCTCGCCGGCCAGCACGTTGAAGAACGCCTGGGTGCCGACGATCTGCGAAGTCGGAGTCACCAGCGGCGGGAAGCCGAGGTCTTCACGAACGCGCGGGATTTCGGCCAGCACTTCGCTCATACGATTGAGTGCGCCCTGCTCTTTCAACTGGTTGGCCAGGTTGGAAATCATCCCGCCCGGTACCTGGTTGACTTGAACACGGGTGTCGACGGCGGTGAATTCGCTTTCGAACTGGTGGTACTTCTTGCGCACGGCGTAGAAGTACAGACCGATCTCCTGCAGCAGTTCCAGATTCAGGCCGGTGTCGAACTCGCTGCCTTTAAGGGCGGCGACCATCGACTCGGTGCCCGGGTGGCTGGTGCCCCAGGCAAAGCTGGAGATCGCGGTGTCGATGTGATCGGCACCGTTTTCGATCGCCTTCATTTGGCACATCGCGGCCAGACCAGCGGTGTCGTGGGAGTGAATGAACACTGGCAGCGATTGCTCGGCTTTCAGCGCCTTGACCAGTTCGCCGGTGGCGTACGGGGTCAGCAGTCCGGCCATGTCCTTGATCGCCACCGAGTCGCAACCCATGGCCTCCATTTGCTTGGCCTGGTTCACGAAGGCCTCGATGGTGTGCACCGGGCTGGTGGTGTAGGCGATGGTGCCCTGGGCGTGTTTGCCGGCGGCTTTCACCGCTTCGATGGCCACGCGCAGGTTACGCACGTCGTTCATGGCGTCGAAGATACGGAACACGTCGATGCCGTTGACCGCAGCCTTGGCGACGAAGGCTTTGACCACGTCGTCGCTGTAGTGGCGGTAGCCCAGCAGGTTCTGGCCGCGCAACAGCATTTGCAGGCGGGTGTTAGGCAGCGCGGCGCGCAACTGGCGCAGACGCTCCCACGGGTCTTCTTTCAGGAAACGTACGCAGGCGTCGAACGTCGCGCCGCCCCAGCATTCCAGCGACCAGTAGCCGACTTTGTCGAGCTTGTCGCAGATCGGCAGCATGTCTTCGGTGCGCATGCGGGTGGCGAGCAGCGATTGGTGGGCGTCGCGCAGGATGGTGTCGGTTACATGAATCTTCTTGCTCATTGTTCTATTCCTCACAGGCCTGCGTGGGCGGCGATGGCGGCGGCGATGGCCAGGGCCAGCTCTTCGGGTTTGCGCTTGATCGAGTAGTTGGTCAGTTCAGGGTGGCTTTCAACGAAGCTGGTGTTGAACTGGCCGCTACGGAATTCCGGGTTACGCAGGATTTCCTGGTAGTACGCGGCAGTGGTCTTGACCCCTTGCAGACGCATGTCGTCCAGGGCGCGCAAGCCACGGTCCATCGCCTCTTCCCAGGTCAGCGCCCACACCACCAGTTTCAGGCACATCGAGTCGTAGTACGGCGGGATGGTGTAGCCGGTGTAGATTGCCGTGTCGGTGCGCACGCCAGGGCCACCGGGGGCGTAGTAACGGGTGATCTTGCCGAAGCTCGGCAGGAAGTTGTTCTTCGGGTCTTCGGCGTTGATCCGGAACTGCAACGCGAAACCGCGGTGCTGGATGTCTTCCTGTTTCACCGAAAGCGGCAGGCCGGAGGCAATGCGAATCTGCTCACGGACAATGTCGATGCCGGTGATTTCTTCGGTGATGGTGTGTTCCACCTGCACCCGGGTGTTCATCTCCATGAAGTACACCTCGCCCTCGGCGAGCAGGAACTCCACGGTACCGGCGTTCTCGTATCCCACGGCCTTGGCTGCGCGCACCGACAGGTCGCCGATATAGGCGCGCTGTTCCGGGGTCAGTTGCGGGCTCGGGGCGATCTCGATCAGCTTCTGGTTGCGGCGCTGGATCGAGCAGTCACGCTCGAACAGGTGCACCACGTTGCCGAAGCTGTCGCCGAGGATCTGCGCTTCGATGTGCTTGGGATTGACGATGCATTTTTCCAGGAACACTTCCGCCGAACCGAACGCCTTGGTGGCTTCGGAAATCACTCGCGGGAAAGCCTGTTCAAGTTCTTCACGGCTGTTGCAGCGACGAATGCCGCGGCCGCCACCACCGGAAGTCGCCTTGAGCATCACCGGGTAACCGATGCGATCACCTTCGGTCAGGGCTTCTTCGATGCCCGACACGTTGCCTTCAGTACCCGGGGTTACTGGTACACCGGCCTTGATCATGCTGCGACGGGCTTCGGTCTTGTCGCCCATGCGGCGAATGACTTCGGCCGACGGGCCAATGAATTTGATCCCGCGTTCGGCGCAGATCTCCGCCAGTTCGGCGTTTTCCGAAAGGAAGCCATAGCCGGGGTGCAACGCATCGCAGCCGGTTTCAACAGCCAGGTTCACCAGCTTGCGCGGGTTCAGGTAACCGGCCAGAGGTTCGGCACCAATGCTGTGGGCCTCATCTGCACGCTTTACGTGCAGGGCATGACGGTCGGCGTCGGAGTAGATCGCGACCGAGCGAATGCCCATTTCGGCGCAGGCACGTACGATTCGTACGGCAATCTCACCACGGTTGGCGATCAGGATCTTTGTTATCACTTGGAGGTTCCCTTGAGCCGGTGTACCCACGACCTGCTAGACCAGGTCGACGAGTGACCAAATGTTTCAATTTGGTCGCAGGGCCACACTAGCGCTCACAAGGGATTAACAAAAATGAATAAAAATTGGGTCGTGCATAAGTAAAGACTTATAGTTGATTCATCAGCCAGCGACGAGAGCGACCAGATAATGCGTAAGTCATTGATGCGTATGACTTTGCGGCAATTGCAGATCTTCAATGAGGTCTGTGATTTGCGGTCCTACAGCCGCGCGGCCGAGGAAATGTCTCTCACACAACCTGCCGTCAGCCTACAGATTCGTCAACTTGAAGAGCTGATTGGCCAGCCTTTGTTCGATTACGTCGGCAAAAAACTCTACATGACCGAGGCAGCTGAAGCGTTACAGCGGGCCAGTCGGGATATTTTCGGGCGCCTGGAAAACCTCGACATGCAGCTGTCGGACATGCAGGGCTCGTTGCAGGGGCAACTGAAACTGGCGATCGAATCCAGCGCCAAATACTTCGTACCGCATCTGTTTGCCGCGTTCAAACGCCAGCACCCGGAAGTGAACCTGCAATTGACGGTGGTCAATCGCGGTCAGGTCATTCGACGTCTGTCAGACAACCGCGACGACCTGGTGATCATGTCCATGGTGCCTCAGGACATGGGCCTGGAATTCCTGCCGTTCCTGAACAACCCGATCGTCGCCGTGGCGCCACCGGATCACCCGCTGTGTCATATGGGGCCGCTGCGC
This sequence comes from Pseudomonas sp. P4_B3, assembly GCF_056402295.1. Classification (NCBI taxonomy): domain Bacteria; kingdom Pseudomonadati; phylum Pseudomonadota; class Gammaproteobacteria; order Pseudomonadales; family Pseudomonadaceae; genus Pseudomonas; species Pseudomonas sp. P4_B3. The sequence goes on along the minus strand of NZ_JBFUHR010000001.1, from coordinate 174,026 downwards.
TTGCAGGATCTCGAGCCCTATACACTGCTGCTGCGTGAGCCGGGCTCCGGGACGCGGCTGGCGTGCGAAGAATACTTCAAGGAGAAGCGCGTGCACTTCAACCAGACCCAGGAGGTCTCGTCTGCCGAAGCTCAGCGTGAATGTGTACTGGCAGGCCTGGGCGTTGCGCTGTTGACGCGCCACGCCCTGAGCCTTGAGCTGGCAACCGGTGGACTGATCGAGCTGCCGGTCGAAGAGCTGCCGCTGTTTCGCAGTTGGTGCCTGGTGCAGGCCAAGGCGAAACGCCTGTCACCGGTGGCTCACGCCTTCTTGGCGTTTATCCGTAGCGAACGGATTCAGATCAGCGCGCTGGTTGAGCGTTTCGACGGGAAGTCGAGGGAGATGCCTGCCAGAAATTGAGCTCCAACTCCGGAAAATCGCCAATTTCGGCCAGAAGCTGACGGCGTTCGCAGCGATCTTCGATGGCGCGGCGGAATTCCATGCGGCGCTGATCTTCTTGCTGACGACGGGTTTTGACAGCGCTGTTGCGTTCTTCGTAAGGCATGGCCATTTCGAGTCTCCCAAGGCGAGTACGGGAGTTTCAAGATAGGCGCGGGGGATGACGGTTTGGCGGCTTGGGCGTTACAGGGAGATGAACATTCAGAAGCAAAGATCGCAGCCTTCGGCAGCTCCTACGCAGGAACGCGAATACCTGTAGGAGCTGCCGAAGGCTGCGATCCTTTGATCTTAGTCGTCCAGCGCTTTCACCGACTTGGGCGACAACCGCAAGCTGCGCAGGCTGCGTTTGACGCTCTTGAGGTGGTTGACCAGGCTCGGGCCACGCGCCATGGCCACGCCCATCGCCAGAACGTCGATCACCACCAAGTGGGCGATACGCGACGTCAGCGGCGTATAGATTTCAGTGTCTTCATGCACATCGATCGCCAGATTGACCGTAGACAGCTCGGCCAATGGTGTCTGGCTCGGGCACAAGGTGATCAATGAGGCACCGCTTTCGCGCACCAGGTTGGCGGTGATCAGCAGGTCCTTGGAACGCCCGGACTGGGAAATGCAGATGGCCACGTCAGTCGGCTTCAGCGTCACGGCCGACATCGCCTGCATGTGCGGGTCGGAATACGCCGCTGCCGTCAGCAGCAAGCGGAAGAACTTGTGCTGGGCGTCCGCCGCGACCGCACCCGAGGCGCCGAAGCCGTAGAACTCGACACGCTGGGCCTGGGACATGAGCGTCACCGCCCGCTGCAATTCCAGCGGATCGAGCTTCTCGCGAACCTCCATCAGCGTATGCAGGGTGGTGTCGAAGATTTTCAGACTGTAGTCGGCGACCGAATCGTCTTCGTGGATCGCAAACTGGCCGAAACTCGCACCTGCCGCCAGGCTCTGGGCCAGCTTCAGCTTCAGGTCCTGAAAGCCGGAACAACCGATGGCACGGCAAAAACGCACGATGGTCGGCTCGCTGATGCCCACGCTGTGGGCCAGATCGGCCATGGAGCTGTGCATCACGGCCGCAGGATCAAGCAGCACGTGGTCGGCGACCTTGAGCTCCGACTTGCGTAACAGGTGGCGAGACTGGGCGATGTGTTGCAGCAGATTCAAGGGGCTGGACTCTTTGTTATTGGCAGGTGCCGGGGATGTAGCACGCTTGTAGTTATACTACATGAATCGGCTTTTTGCCTGCTCAATGCGTAACCACATCCCTCGACATTCAGGCACGCGCGCTCCATGTAGCGCTCATCGCCAGCTTTCCCGTTGCTCACCAATGCTCGCCTTTTGGCATTGCAGCAAAAATGAGCCTTTCCCTTACAAACATCGCCGCTAGTTGTCTCAACAACAACGCTTAGCCCACATTAACTTACAAACAAGTTAAATGTCGCCACCCACCAACTAAACAAAGATGGATATATTGAATAGGCAGGACGCAATTAACTTAATTACAGGAGTTACACACAATGACCATTACAACCAAAGATTGGGTCGCCCAAATTGACCGCATGCCCGGCGCGCCTTCCTTCCGTACCTTTGGCACGGTAACCGTTGCACACTCTGGCATTACGCCAAGGCTGGTACTGAGCGAAATTCAGGACAAGTCATTTGATTTGCGACTCAACCTGGAACTTGAAACAACCCACGAAGCTGCATTGCAAGTCCTGACAGACAAGTTTGTCGAATATAAGTTGGCAGGCGCATCCAATGTCACCGGCGTAAGTATTTTTTTCGAAGGAAAGTTACTGCACCATATTGATAAAGTACTGATCACCGATTAAAGAACTACCCGCTGCGAACTTCCCGTCAGACCGCCAAAGGGCCTGACGGGAAGCAACTGCAATCAAACCTCGCCCTGCCCTCGCAGCAGACCGGCCAGGCCAAGCGCCTCGATCGGCCGACTGATCAGGTAGCCCTGAACCTCGTCGCAGCGCTCACTCTTGAGAAACTCAAGCTGCTCTTGCCGCTCCACGCCTTCCGCGACGACCTTCAATGACAAGCCATGAGCCATGGCAATGATCGCCCGGGTGATCGCCGCATCCTCGGTGCCTTCCCCCAGCCCCCGGATAAACGCCTGATCAATCTTCACGTAATCCACAGGAATGCGCTTGAGGTAGCTCAGGGATGAATAGCCGGTGCCGAAATCATCGATTGCCAGTTTCACCCCAAGTTCACGCAACTGCTGGAAGGTCGCGATGATGTGCTCGACGCTGTCCAGCAACTGGCTTTCGGTCAATTCCAGCTCCAGGAAATGCGGCGCCAGCCCGGTCTCTTCCAGCACCTGTCGCACCAGGCTGACCAGTTTGCCCTGGCGCAGCTGATGCACCGACAGGTTGACCGACACCCGTATCGGCTCAAGTCCCTGACGCTGCCACTCACAGGCTTGCCAGCAGGCCTGACGCAATACGAACTCACCGATTGGGCCGATCAGTCCGGTTTCCTCGGCCAACCCGATAAAGTCTCCCGGCGGCACACGCCCCATGGTTGGATGATCCCAGCGCACCAGCGCTTCGGCGGCATTCAGGCGACCGGTGGCCAGACACAATTTCGGCTGGTAGTACACCTTCAGCTGTTTTTCCTCGATCGCTTTGCGCAACTGGTTTTCCAGCTGTAAACGCTCCAAGGTGCTGGCTTGCAGGCTGTCGGTGTAGAACTGGAAATTATTACCGCCCAAATGCTTGGCATGTTGCATGGCCATGTTCGATTGACTGACCAATGCCGAAATTTCCCGGGCATTGTCCGGCAGCAGGCTGATGCCCATGGACGCGCTGACCACCAGCTCATGCCCCTCGACCGCCACCGGTAGCCGCAGCTTGGTCGACAACCGTGTCGCTACCCGCGCCAGACTCGACAGGTTGCCGTAGGAATTGAACAACACCGCAAATTCATCGCCGGACAAGCGCGCAATGGTGTCGGCCTCCGGCAGCGCGTTGACCATTCGCCGGGCCATTTTCTGCAACAGTTGGTCGGCGATTTCATGGCCGAGGCTGTCGTTGAGCAGTTTGAAGCGGTCCAGATTGATATGCAGCAACGCCAGGCTGCGATAGCCACCCTGACGTACCCGCTGATGCGCCTCGCTCAGCCGCTCACGAAAAAGAGAACGATTGGCCAGGCCGGTCAATTCGTCATAGTGCGTCAGGTAGCGCATGCGCTCTTCGGATTCGCGTCTCGCTGAAAGATCAGCGAAAAAGCCTACTATATGGCTGATTTTTCCCCGAGGATCACGCACGGCATTCAGCTGAAGCCATTGCGGGTACATCTCCCCGTTCTTGCGGGTTTCCACCAGTTCGCCCTGCCAGCTGCCGTGCTGCTCCAGCGCTTGATGGATGGCGGTGAAATGCCGGCGGGCATCACGACTGCACGGCAGCTCGACCACGCTGCGCCCGAGAATCTCCTCGATGCCATAACCCGTTACTCGGCTGAAAGCCTGGTTGACGGCAATCAGTGCGTAAGAGGGATCAAAAATCACGATGCCTTCACTGGCCGCCTCGAACACCGTCGCTGCCAGTTGCTGTTGCTCCTCCAGCACCTTGCTGGCACTGATGTCGCGGCGCGTCCCGACCATACGAATAACCCGGCCGTTTTTGCTGCGCTCGACCGCCCGGCCACGGTCCTCGATCCAGACCCAGTGGCCGTCGCCATGACGCACCCGGTACTCGATCTGGTAATCCTCGGTTCGGCCCTTCAAGTGCTCGACCAGCGCCCTTTTCAGCGCAGGAAGATCCTCGGGGTGAAGGCGCGGCTTGAGGTGACGCAATATCGCCGTGACCTGTTCCGGCTCCAGGCCGAACAATTCCTGAATCTGCGTGTGATGGACTTCGTCGGTTTGCAGATTCCAGTCCCACAACCCCAACTCGCTGGCCTTCAATGCCAGCGCCAGACGCGCCTCACTCTTGCTCAGCGCCTGGTTGGCGGCGTCCAGTTCCAGGCTGCGCTGAGCGACACGGTTTTCCAGGTCGATCTGAATCTCTCGCAATTCATCCTCGGCACGTCGACGCTGTTCTATCTCCCTGGCCAGCTTCTGATTGAGCTGATCACTGCAGCTTTGCGCCTGCTGTAGATGCTCGATCAGTGCCTGGTTCTGAAAACGTCGCATCAAGCCCCGATCGATCAATCGATTGACCTGCCAGGCGACGACACTCAGCGCACCGAGCAATATCAGGCCGAACCAGCCCCAGCCTTGCTGCTGTTCGTCAGCTCCCCAAAACATATAGGCGATGGCCGGCAACAGGCAGGGCAAGGTGAATGACAGAAAGGCCGGCAAACTGACCGCGTAAGCCACGCTGGCCGAAAGTGCCGCGGCACCGATGAGGCCGAAGACCCAGGCTTGCTGAATGAAGTTATCGGCGGGAACCAGGGCGATGCCGGCACCGGCCAGGGTCAGACCGGTGAGGCCGGAACCCAGCAAAAACATCCGTCGCCAAATGGGATGGGCCTGACGATTGGGAATGGCCGAATCGAAGGCTGCGACCTGAATCACCCGCAACGCCACCAATGACAATAACCACACCAGCCATACACTGACCAGGAAATAGCGCTGCGGGCTCCAGAGCAAACCGGCACAGACCAGGCCATTGATCAGCATGAACAACGTGGGCAGCAGCGAGCCCTGATACAACAGGCGCGTGCGTTCAACCGCCATTTCCATGGCGTACTGTTTACGGATAACCCTGGGCTCCACAATGGGGCCCGACAGGTCGAAGCTGAGGGTCATAGGCGATGTTCTTGTTCTTATAATGATGAGCATGGGCCCGAAACTGCTCGGAGCATACACAAGCAATTGCCCGGACCAAACTGCTGCTGATCAATAAATGGCCAAATTTTTTCGGTCGCCGACACCCCTGAAAACGCTACGGACACGCCCCGCCAACGCCTGCAGCCAATGACCGACCGGTCGTCCTTCGCATAACTTTCATCGGCTAAAGCAAAGCGGTGTTTGCCCGGTGTGCCGCAGCCCCCTAGAATGCCCCGATGCGCGATGATCTCTCCCTTCTGCTGAACTCCCTCAACGATGCCCAACGCCAGGCCGTAGCAGCCCCCGTGGGTCGTCAGTTGGTCCTGGCCGGTGCTGGTTCCGGTAAAACCCGAGTGCTGGTGCACCGTATCGCCTGGTTGATCCAGGTCGAAAACGCCTCGCCCCACTCCATCCTGTCGGTGACCTTCACCAACAAGGCTGCTGCCGAGATGCGCCAGCGCATCGAACAGCTGATGGGTGTCAACCCGGCCGGCATGTGGGTCGGCACCTTCCACGGCCTGGCGCACCGCTTGTTGCGGGCACACTGGCAGGAAGCGGGCTTAAGCCAGACCTTCCAGATTCTCGACAGTGACGACCAGCAACGGCTGGTCAAGCGGGTGATCCGCGAGCTCGGTCTGGACGAACAGCGCTGGCCGGCCCGTCAGGCCCAATGGTTCATCAACGGCCAGAAAGACGAAGGTCTGCGCCCGCAACATATTCAAGCCAGCGGCGACCTGTTCCTGGCGACCATGCGCGGCATCTATGAAGCCTACGAGGCCGCCTGCCTGCGTGCGGGCGTCATCGACTTCTCCGAGTTGCTGCTGCGCGCCCTCGATCTGTGGCGCGATCACCCAGGCCTGCTCGCTCACTATCAAAAGCGCTTCCGGCACATCCTGGTGGACGAGTTCCAGGACACCAACGCCGTGCAATACGCCTGGTTGCGCCTGCTGGCCAAGGGTGGCGACAGCCTGATGGTGGTGGGCGACGATGACCAGTCGATCTACGGCTGGCGCGGCGCGAAAATCGAGAACATCTACCAGTATTCCGAAGACTTCCCGGACGCCGAAACCATTCGCCTGGAGCAAAACTATCGCTCCACCGCGGGTATCCTGAAGGCAGCCAACGCCTTGATCGCCAACAACACCGGGCGCCTGGGCAAAGAGCTCTGGACCGATGGCGGCGAAGGCGAAGCGATCAATTTGTACGCCGCGTTCAATGAACATGACGAAGCCCGCTACGTTGTCGAAACCATCGAAAGTGCGCTGAAAACCGGCTTGTCTCGAAGCGATATCGCGATTTTGTATCGCTCCAACGCCCAATCGCGGGTTCTGGAAGAAGCTTTGCTGCGCGAGCGCATCCCATACCGCATTTATGGCGGCCAGCGCTTCTTCGAACGGGCGGAAATCAAAAACGCCATGGCCTACCTGCGCTTGCTCGAAGGACGGGGCAACGACGCCGCGCTGGAACGGGTCATCAACGTGCCGGCCCGTGGTATCGGCGAAAAAACCGTCGAAGCGATCCGCGACCATGCGCGCCACAGTGATGTATCGATGTGGGAAGCAATGCGCCAACTGGTGGCCAACAAAGGCCTGACTGGCCGTGCGGCCGGTGCCCTTGGCGCGTTTATCGAGCTGATCGAGAACCTCGCCGCCAAGTGCACGGAAATGCCGCTGCACCTGATGACCCAAACCGTCATCGAGCAGTCGGGGCTGATCGCCTATCACGAAGCGGAAAAAGGCGAGAAAGGCCAGGCCCGGGTAGAAAACCTCGAGGAACTGGTCAGCGCCGCGCGCAACTTCGAAAACAGCGAAGAAGACGAAGACCTGACGCCATTGGCAGCGTTCCTCGGTCACGCGTCGCTGGAGGCCGGCGATACGCAGGCCGACGAGCACGAAGACAGCATTCAACTGATGACCCTGCACAGCGCCAAGGGCCTGGAATTCCCTTACGTGTTCCTGGTAGGCATGGAAGAAGGCCTGTTCCCGCACAAGATGAGCCTGGAAGAACCCGGTCGCCTTGAGGAAGAGCGGCGTCTGGCCTACGTAGGCATCACCCGGGCGATGCAGAACCTGGTGATGACCTATGCCGAAACCCGACGCCTTTATGGCAGCGAGACCTACAACAAGGTCTCGCGTTTCGTACGCGAAGTTCCGAAAGGCCTGATTCAGGAGGTGCGGCTGTCCAACAGCGTCAGCCGTCCGTTTGGTGGCAACCAGTCGATGAGTGGTAGCAACCTGTTCAGCGGCAGCGAGATTCCGGAAACCGGCTTCAGTCTGGGTCAGACTGTGCGCCATTCGATCTTCGGTGACGGCGTGATCCTCAACTTCGAGGGCGCCGGTGCTCAGGCCCGGGTGCAGGTGAACTTCAGCGAAGGCAGCAAGTGGTTGATGCTGGGGTATGCGAAGCTGGAAGCTATTTAAGGTCACACTGACTGTTTTTCTGTGGGAGCGAGCCTGCTCGCGAAGAACGATGACGCGGTGTTTCAGAAGACACCCTGATATTCCCATTCGCGAGCAGGCTCGCTCCCACAGTTGATCTGACTAAAGGCGCTGAAAAATGGGCACAGGTTTCTTTTCTTCCTGGACATTCTGGGCCCTGTTATCGGCGGCATTCGCGGCAATGACCGCCATTTTCGCGAAAGTCGGCATCGAAAACGTCAACTCAGACTTCGCCACCCTGCTACGTACGATAGTGGTATTGGTCAGCCTGGCCTTGATTTTGTACGCCACGGGCCAATATCAGTCATTGGGATCGATCTCTGCGAAGAGCTACCTGTTCCTGCTGTTGTCGGGCCTTGCCACCGGTGCATCGTGGATCTGTTATTTCCGTGCACTCAAGGTCGGTCCGGCGTCACTGGTTGCCCCAGTGGACAAACTCAGCGTGGTGCTGGTGGCTGTTCTTGGCGTTGTCCTGCTGGGAGAAAAACTCGACCTGCGCCAATGGGGCGGAATCGGTCTGATCACGGCCGGTGTCGTCATGCTGGCCCTACGGCGCTAGGCGAACGTCCTACAAAACTTATCCACTCATCTGACATATCAAAGTCAAAAGGCCCTATTGCGCTGACTGAAGCTGAACACGACCTATCAGGCAAAAGCCCGAAACACTCTGCCGCTAGCCAGTAACACTTCAGCTGTGCAACATGGCGCGCGTGCCTTCCACAAATGGGAATTCCCTTTATGAAACGTTTTCTTAGCATCGCCATGGCGTTGTGCATCGGCCTGACGATGAGTCTCGACGTCAATGCCGCCAAGCGCTTCGGTGGTGGCAAAAGCGCCGGCGCTGCGCCGACACACCAGACCAGCCAGATGGCTCCTTCTTCTCCAGGCATGGGCGGCGCTGCGGCGACCGCTGGTGCTGCCGGTGCCGCTGGCGCCGCTGCCAAGGCCGGTGGCGCTTCGCGCTGGCTCGGCCCTCTGGCCGGTATCGCGGCCGGCGGCCTGCTGGCCTCCATGTTCATGGGTGGCGGCTTCCAGGGCATGCAGATCTTCGACATCCTGATCATGGCGGTCATTGCGTTCCTGATCTTCCGCTTTATCGCCGCCCGTCGTCGCAAGCAGCAAGAGCACTACGCTCCGGCCGGCCACGCACCGATGCAACGTGAGGCATTCGAACAAAAGCCCGCCGGCGGCTCGATCTTCGGTGGATCGCCAGCGCCTGTTGCCACTCGTCCAGTGATCAACGCGCCAGCCTGGTTCAATGAAAGAAACTTCGTCGAAGCGGCGCGCAATCACTTCCAGTCCCTGCAACAGCACTGGGACGCCAACGAAATGGACAAGATCGCCGAGTTCGTGACCCCGCAAATGCTGGAGTTCCTCAAGCGTGAGCGTGCTGACCTGGGCGACGGTTTCCAGTCCACCTACATCGACAACCTCAATGTACAGCTGGACGGTGTGGACGATCGCGCCGACAAGACCATCGCCACCCTGACTTTCACTGGCGTGTCGAAAACCTCGCGTTTCGACCAGGGTGAAGTCTTCAGCGAAAGCTGGAACATGGAACGTGCACAGGGCGAAAACCAGCCTTGGCTGGTAGCCGGTATCCGCCAGAACGGCTGATCCCGCGTAGTTCTATTCGGAAGGTGCCGAGCCTGTTTTTAACGCCGTATGATCGACGCGCAGGCACGTTCCGGACAGAACTTCACCTGCTGTAAACAAAACCCCGGCTCAGGCCGGGGTTTTCTATTTCGCGGTTGCATCTATAGCAAGCTACTGTATAAACCGCCCCATATAAACCGCGCCATACAAGCAAGAGGATCCCGGACGTGGAAGAAATCATCGAACAACTGCGTGAAGCCAACGAACCGGTACCGGTCCCCTTGGAATTGCCTGACGAAGACCTGCTGGTCGAAATCGAAGAACAATTGTTCATCGACATTCCGTTTGTCTTCAGAGAGTTTCTGCTGACCGTCAGCGACGTGGTCTACGGCAGCCTGGAACCGGTCACCGTGACCGACCCTCAATCCCACACCTACCTGCCCGACGTTGCTGCCAACGCCTGGGACGCCGGTGTCGATCGCAGCATGATTCCGATTTGCCAGGACGGAGACGACTACTATCTGGTCGAAGAAGACGGCACCGTGGTGCTTTGGCAAGCTGAAGAAGAGCTCATCGCCGAAGAAACCTGGGAGTCGGTGTGGCACTGGGCGCGGGACGTCTGGCTGGAAAGCTGATCCAGTCAACGCCGCTGGGTGGTCAATGCCCGGACGACTCCTTGTGATTGTCGAGGGTTTCCAGCAACGCCACCTGCATCCGCGTATGCACACGAATGAACCAGCGCCACAGCAGTGCCGCCACGGCGGCCGCGACCACGGCGATCAGTACCAGCAACTTGTTGGTCGGCAGAATACTGGCCGACAAGGCTGCCAGCAGTAAAAAGATCACCAGCAGCGACAGGATCGGGATCACTTCGGCGATCACCCGGCGCACTCGCTGCGTGTGGCGCCCGGCCATCTCCGGCTTCACGCCAATTTCCGCCAGCAACATCGACAGTGCCTTTAGCTTGCGGTACGCCGCAATCAAAAACGGCAGCGATAACAGCAGCGCCCCACCCCAGATCAACGCCTTTTGCCAGCTCGGATCGCTAATCCAGCCTTGCAGGTACGCCGACATGCGTTCGGCGAAGTACGCCCCCGAGAAGAAGATCGCGATCACGAGCGCCAGATTGACTCCAACCTGCAGCAAAATCCTGCGAATCATGGATGCCAGTAACGCGCCCTCACCCTGAGGCTGGATGCTACGCAGCCATTCGCCGTACATCCCCAACACCCGTCCCAGGCGTTCTGGCATGGCGCCGGCAAGCTTGATCGACAGTGGATCAGCCGCACGAATCAGATAAGGCGTCAGCAAGGTCGTGATCACCGAAACCGCCACAGCCACGGGGTATAAAAAGTTGCTGGTGACCTGCAACGTCATGCCCAGTGCCGCGATGATGAAAGAGAATTCGCCAATCTGTGAAAGACCCATCCCGACACGCAGCGAGGTGCGTCCGTCATTGCCGGCGATAAATGCACCAAGACCACATGACAGCATCTTGCCGAGCACTACGGCTACGGTAATGACGGCGATTGGCCAGGCGTACTGAAGCAGGATCGCCGGATCGAGCATCAGCCCGATGGCCACAAAGAAAATCGCACTGAAAAGATCGCGAACCGGTTCAATCAGTCGTTCAATTTTCAGCAGTTGCCGGGATTCAGCCATGATTGCGCCAATCAGGAATGCCCCGAGGACCATGCTGTATTCAAGCTTGACCACCAGCAGGCAGAAGCCAAAACACAGGCCCAGCACCGTGATCAGCAGCATTTCGTTGCTTTCGAACCTGGCGACGTAGGCCAGCAGCCGCGGCACCATCAGGATGCCGATGACCAATGCGACGATCATGAACAGCGACAACTTGCCGACCGTGAAAAACACTTCGCCGGAGCTGACCGTACCGCTGACCGCTATGCTGGACAGCAGCGCGATGATGCCGATGCCCAGAATGTCTTCGACGATCAGCACTCCGAATATCAACTGGGCAAATCGCTCGTTCTTCAACTTCAGATCATTGAGCGCCTTGACGATGATGGTGGTCGAGGAAATCGCCAGGATCGCGCCGAGGAACAGTGAATCCATGGTGTTCCAGTCGAACCAGCGACCAATCTCGTAGCCGATCCAGATCATCAGCACGATTTCCAGGAATGCCGCGATGAATGCCGTGGCACCGACCTTGAACAACTTGCGCAGGCTGAACTCCAGGCCCAGGCAGAACATCAGGAATATCACCCCGAGTTCGGCCAGGGTCTTGATGGTTTCTTCGTCGTGGATCAGGCCGAATGGCGGGGTGTGCGGGCCAATGATGAAGCCGGCGACGATGTAGCCCAGCACCACCGGTTGCTTCAGGCGATGGAAGAGCACGGTTACCACGCCTGCGATCAACATGATCACTGCCAGATCTTGAATGAAACTGATGGCATGCATGGCGTGAGACTCCCTGGGTGGCATTGCTCGATCACCGGACGCAGGAAAAGTCTGATCGAGCAGAACAAAAATCGGAATTGCACGTAGGAAATGCCCTTGAGGCAGGGCTTTTTGCAGGGTAGCACCGCGACTTCCGGCAGAAATGCGGTGCAATATATGGAAACAGATCGATCCGGCGTGACGGCGACCCTGCACCCGGCGTCCCGATAACTGTTGGTTTGAAAAAACCGCCGAGGCACCCGCAGAGGTGCATCCCTCAAACCTGGCCTTGACCCGTGAGAATGCTATGGAACCCGGAAACGCCCAGCTGTCGATGACGGTATTGATGACCCCCGACATGGCCAACTTCTCTGGCAATGTTCACGGCGGCACCCTGCTCAAATACCTCGACGAAGTGGCCTACGCCTGCGCCAGCCGTTATGCCGGCCGCTATGTGGTGACCCTGTCGGTGGATCAGGTCATTTTCCGTGAGCCGATCCATGTCGGCGAACTGGTGACCTTTCTCGCCTCGGTCAACTACACCGGCAACACCTCCATGGAGGTGGGCATCAAAGTGGTGACCGAGAACATCCGCGAACGCTCGGTGCGCCACACCAACAGTTGCTTCTTCACCATGGTCGCGGTGGATGACCAGCGTAAACCTGCATCGGTACCACCGCTGCAACCGCAGAACAGCGAGGACAAGCGCCGCTATATGCAGGCTCAACAGCGTCGGCAGATTCGTCAGGAGTCGGAAAAGCGCTATCAGGAGATCAAGGGCGACGTCTGACGTGTTCGATCGTTCAATCGCCATCGCGGGCAAGTCGAATCGTCGCACCGCCGCTCCCACAGGGATTCAAGTTGTAAGCACTCTTTGTGCAACACAGCAAAACCTGTGGGAGCGGACTTGCTCCGGGCGGCGATCCGACGATTGGCGTCAACGCCAGATCAGAGGCTGATCGAGGTCGCCTCGAACCGCACCCGCGGATGGGCAATCCGGTCCTGGGCCCGGACCAGTTCCAACTCGTAGCTGGTACACGCCTGGGTTTCCAGCAGCACTTCATGCACCGCCGACGCCGTGAACTCGAAAGCTGCCACCAGGCTGTCACCCAACAACACACGCGCCAGGAACAGCCCGGACGTCAGATCGCCAACGCCCACCGGCTGACGCGGGAACGCCAGCAGCGGGCGCTGCAAATGCCAGCTGCCTTCGGCCGTCACCAGCAGCATCTCAAAGACCTCCGCCGGTTTACCGGGATAGTCCAGATGCTTGACCAGCACTGCTTTCGGGCCGCACGCCAACAATGCACGTGCCATGGCCAGGCAATCGAACAGCGATTGCGGCTTGCGCCCGGAGAAGCTGTCCAGCTCCAGCTGGTTCGGACACATGAAGTCCGCCACGGCGGCGGCCTCTTCCAACAGGAAATCACTGACCTCCGCCGGAACACTGCAGCCCTTCTCCGGATGCCCCATGACCGGGTCACACAGGTACAGCGCCTTGGGATTCATCGACTTGATCCGCGCCACACCAGTCAGGATCGCCCGACCCTGGGCCGCACTGCCGAGGTAACCGGAGAGCACCGCATCGCAGTTACCCAACTCGCCAATCGCCGCGATACCCTCGACCAGGTCGGGGATCTGGTGCGGCGCCAGCACCTCACCGGCCCACTGACCGTACTGGGTGTGATTGGAGAACTGCACGGTGTTGAGCGGCCAGACATTCACCCCGACCCGTTGCATCGGGAAAACCGCGGCGCTGTTGCCGGCGTGACCGAATACCACGTGGGACTGGATAGCGAGCAAATGCGGTGTACGTTTCATGCGGTGGATTTCCGTAAAACGATTGAAATTCTAGCCGCGCAGTATGCGACTAAACGCAGCCTGTACGACAGACCAGCGACGCAGTTAAGCTGACACTATCTTGTTGGAGCACCCTGTTGATGCTGACCCTTGGAAATATATTCGTGCTGATGCTGTTCGCCACTGCCGGCGCATGGCTATGGCACAACCACGGCTTGCGCGAGCGCGCGCTGGAGCGGGTCAAGCAGCATTGCGGCAAACTCGGGATCGAATTGCTGGACGGCAACGTGGCCTTGAAAAGAATCGCGTTCATCAAGGATGCCAGTGGTCGGCGACGCCTGGCCCGTGTGTACAACTTCGAATTCACTGTGACCGGTGAAAGCCGGCACAACGGCACCATCACCCAGTTCGGCGCTCACAGCGCACAGATTGAGCTGGCGCCCTACCCGGTCCCGTTCGACGAGACCGAACCGGTGGTCGACGTGGCGAAACCTCGCGCGGAAGTGATCGAGCTGAGCCAGTGGCGTCAGGACCATACAAAGTGGCGGCCATGAGCCGTTAACCCGATCCGGATCGGCACGCTACCAACTCACGCTGCAGTCGTTCTGCATTCTGCGCTCCACTGAAAATCAGCTCGATACGCGAATCCTGCCGCCATTCACTGGGCTGCCAGTCCAGCACCGAGTTATCCACCGCATTCGCCGAGACCCACCCATGGGAGCTGTGGATAACCAGCTTCGCCCGCCTCCAGCCAAGGCTTTCAAGCCACCGGCCAACCAGAGCGACATCAAACACCTGGCTTGGGTGCCAACGCCATCCGATGCTCCAGCCTCCGTCCTGTTCCTGACTCAAGCAAATGGGCAACGCGGGATCGCTCCAGACCGCCGGCAACTGCGCCAAGCCCTTGGGCACGACGAAGTTATCCACACCTGCCCGCGCTTTGGCCTTCAGCCCCGGCAACTCGCTCAAGGGTAAAGCCGCCTGCTGCGTCCAGTACAGAGGGGTCGGCGGCAATTGCGCGGCGATTCGCTGGCGGCTTTCTTCTTCGAGACCTTCAGATTTGTTCAGCAGTAACAATCCCGCATGGCTCAGCGCTTGCTGTTGCGCATCCGGCAACAGTTTGCCAGCGGCGAGCGCCTGGGCGTCCAGTACCAGCACACAAGGCTGAACAGCCAATACACCTTGCCACGGCGCTTCGCTCAATTGCCTGAGCAATTGCGCCGGATGCCCCAGCCCTGAGGGTTCGATGAACAGCCGATCCGGTTGCGCCTTGCGCAACAAGCGCCCAAGACCAATCTGAAACGGCGCACCGTTGACGCAACACAAGCAGCCACCGGCCACTTCCCCCAGTGCGATACCATCGGCGTCCCGGGTCAGTAGCGCAGCGTCGAGACCGATCTGGCCAAACTCGTTGATCAACACCGCCCACCGCTCGCCAGCCGGGCGCTGGGCCAGCAGGTGCTTGATCAGGCTGGTCTTGCCGGCGCCCAACGGGCCGGCAATGACATGAGTGGGGATATTCTGCAGCATGGTTGATGATTTCTGAGGAGGTGGTGGATGCGGTTGATCGGCTTGTCGTTGCTCCTGGCACTCGTTTCAGGCGAGGCACTGGCCCAGGCGTGTGTGGTTCACAGCCAGGGCGAGCGGCTTGACGTCCAGCTTTGCCAGCAGAACCGCAACATCCCGCCAAAGCTCTTTGCCGATGGCTTCTGCCAGCCGAACCTGGCGGGGCAGAAAGTCGAAGTGCAGTATGTCGATCAATGCCCCGGCGGCGCATTTGGTATCTGCAGCAACGCCCAAGTCGCCAATATGCCCTACCGACAGGATATTCACTATTACGGCGTTGCCACCGACGCGGCGTATTTGCAGCCGTACTGCGAGGCCCAGAGTCAGGGCACCTGGCTCAAGCCTTGAAGCGCCAGTAGTGGATCAGGCAGCCTCTTCGTACCAAGGACCGAATGGATCGGGCAGCAAACGCCAGCCCTCTACGCCCAGCGCCATTTCCTCATCGGTCAGCAGGCAGGCGTCCAGCTCGGCCGTGAGTTGCGTGAAGTCGATGTTCTGGCCGATGAATACCAGTTCCTGGCGACAATCCCCGCTGTCGGCGGTCCAGTTTTTCATGATCCCGGTGGTACTTTCTTCGTCCTGCGGCCATTGGTTTTTCGGTACGAAACGCCACCAGCGCCCGGCAAAACCATAGCGCATCAAACCACCGGCCTGAGACCAACTGCCGGCGTCCATGTGCTTGCTCGCCAGCCAGAAAAAGCCTTTGGAGCGCAGCAGCTTGCCGTTGTCCCAAGGACCGTCGATGAAGTTGAAGAAACGCTGCGGATGGAACGGCCGGCGAGCCCGGTAAGCACTGGAAGCGATGCCGTACTCTTCGGTCTCCGGTACGTGTTCGCCGCGCAGTTCCTGCAACCATCCCGGTGCCTGGGCAGCCTTTTCGAAGTCAAAACGACCGGTGTTGAGAATCTTGTTCAAAGGGATTTCGCCCATCGCCATCGGAATGATTTCCGCCCGGGCGTTGAGCCGTTCAAGTATGGCGATCAGTTCTTCGCGTTGGTGGCGGCTGATCAAGTCGATCTTGCTGAGCAAAATCACATCGGCGAACTCGACTTGCTCGATCAATAGATCGGTAATTGAACGCTCGTCTTCTTCCCCAAGTGTTTCTCCTCGGGAAGCCAGGCTTTCGGCAGCCTGGTAATCGAGCAGGAAGTTCATGCCATCGACCACCGTGACCATGGTGTCGAGACGTGCGATGTCGTTGAGGCTCTGGCCGTTTTCATCGCGGAAGGTGAAGGTTTCCGCCACCGGCAGCGGTTCGGAAATACCGGTGGACTCGATCAGCAGATAGTCGAAGCGACCCTCCCTGGCGAGTTGACTCACCTCCTCCAGCAAGTCTTCACGTAACGTACAGCAAATACACCCGTTACTCATCTCCACCAACCGTTCTTCAGCCCGATTTAGGCTGACATCACGCTGGACTTCGGTGCCATCGACGTTGATTTCGCTCATATCGTTAACGATGACTGCAACTCGCAATCCATCGCGATTACGTAGTATGTAATTAAGAAGTGTACTTTTTCCGGCGCCTAGAAAGCCGGAGAGAACGGTCACGGGGAGTCGATTGGACATCTGCATATTCCTTACAGGGATGCCCGGTCGCGGTGTCGGGCTTACATAATGTTATACTGTTACAACACAAATAAACCATCCCCTCTTGCCCGGCAGAGCAAAGGACAGATTGCTGAACGCCGCTCCCTTCGTGAGAAAGCCCATGCGCAACGCCCTTAAACCTGCATTGATAATGCTTTCCCTGCTGGTGGCTGCCGACGCTATGGCCCAGGTCACGAGCCTGGCCAGATGCACCCGTAGCGCCAACCTGCTGGCCTGCGTGGATGCGGATGGTAACGCCTACAGCGTCAACACCATCGGCAGCACCATCTACCTGCGGGGTTTCGAAACGGCCGGAAAACGCTATTGGGCGCAGACCAACAGCCGCTACGGTCAGCTGACGTTTTTCACCGGTATCGCTTCCGATGGCGAGGCCTGGGTCGGTTACAACCGGCGCGTCGGCTGGACCACGATCAACCGGTTTTCCAGCTCCGGCGGCAGCAGCGCCAAGTTCACCTGCAGCCGGATCGCTGGCTGTTAGGCCGGCTTGTTTTTCTGCTCTTGCTGCCAGGCAAGGTAGCTGTTGATTGGCGGATTTTTCTGAAAGTAGCGCTGCAACCCTTCGAACAGACCGTCAGCCACCGCCTGCTGATGGCGTGCGATCACCAGCCGCTGGCTGTCGCGGGCATTGGATATGAAGCCGGTTTCCACCAGGATTGACGGCACATCCGGTGACTTCAACACCGCGAACCCCGCCTGCTCCACACGCTTCTGATGCAAGGTGGTGATACCCGCCAGGCTACCGAGCACGGTATTGCCCATCTCCAGACTGGCGGTGAGGGTGGCGTTCATCGACATGTCGAGGATGACCCCGGCGAGCATCGGATCCTTGTCCTTGAGATTCAAAAGGCTCGTCGCTCCCAGCAGGTCCGCGCCATTCTCTCGCTGCGCCATGAAGCGCGCAGTGGCGGAGGTCGCCCCTCCTTCAGACAGGCAGTACACCGACGCGCCCGATGCCGTAAGACGCGGTGCCGCATCGGCATGCTCCGAGATGAACATATCGGCATTGTGCTTGCGGGCGATGTCCACGCGCTTGCGCAACGGCACAAAGAAATCGTCATTGCGCACCAGTTTCACGTCGAATCCTTTTTCGCGTTTCAGACGCCTGGCCAGCAACTGAGCGATGGACAGCACCACATCTTTCTCACGCTCGCCCTTGGCCCCGATCGCCCCTGGATCCTTGCCGCCATGACCGGGATCGACCACCACGATGACGTCGCGCATGGGATGGGCCTTGGCTATGGCCACTGCTGGCTCCGCTGGAGACGACGATGGCAACGGTGCGCTGGTTTTCAGATCGAGCACCAGCCGGTGCCCCTGCCCATCCTGGGGCGGCAGCAGGAAGCTGTTGAGCTGTACCGGCTCGCTGAGGTCGAGGACGATCCGCGTATCACCTTTGCCGAAATGCCCGGAGCGAATCGAACGGATCACGCCATCACCCAGGGCCAACTGACTGAAGTCGCCGCTGAGGCCGGCGCCACTGAGGTCGATGATCAGCCGCTCTGGGGCACTCAGTGAGAAGGTCTTGTACTGCACGGGTCCACTCAGATCGAACACCAGCCTGAGCTTCCCATCCGAGCGCCAAAGCCGTGCGTTACGAATTTGCGTAGCCGCCGCGCCGAAGGGTAAAGCGAAGGCCGCACTGGCCAGAATCAGGTTGAGCAAGTGGCGTCTGTGCATGATGAAGGCCCGTTCATGAAAAAGGCATCGTCGATTGTATTGTTATACTATAACATACCAAATCAACTCCCACGATGGACCTGCTCATGAATGCGCTGACTCTGCCGGATATCGCCGCGCAGGCCTCACGCCAAGCCCTGCCACTGGAGTGGGTGGGCATGTGCGGCATTGCTCTACCTGTTTTGTTTGATGACCAACGATTGAATGCAAAGGTCGATGCCGGCGTGAGCCTCGACGATGGCAGCGCGCGCGGCATTCATATGTCACGGCTCTATCTGGCGCTTGAATCGCTGGAGCAGGAAAACCTTTCTCCGGCTTTATTGAGGCGGGTTCTGCAGCGCTTTCTTGAGAGCCATGAAGGGTTGTCCTGCAGCGCACACCTAACCATTCATGCCGATTTGTTGCTGAAAAGGCCGGCGCTGATCAGTCCATTGTCTGGCTGGAAAAGCTATACGGTGAACATCGAAGCGCGGTTGAAAAACGCGATGTTCCACGTGGAACTAAAAATCGATGTGCCTTATTCCTCAACCTGCCCGTGTTCCGCTGCCCTTTCTCGACAGTTGATTCAGCAGCAGTTCGTCGACGATTTCGCCAACAAGGCACTGCAACACGCCGACGTTTTAGCGTGGCTCGGCTCCACGGACGGCATCGTCGCCACACCTCACAGCCAACGCAGCAGCGCAAAGTTGCGCGTACGGTTGGCTGATTTTTTGGACGAGTTTCCTCTGATCGCCGTCATCAATGACGCCGAAGCCGCACTCGGCACCGCCGTTCAAACAGCGGTAAAACGCGCCGACGAACAGGCCTTCGCCCTGGCCAATGGTCAGAACCTGATGTTCTGCGAGGACGCCGCACGCCGTTTGAATCTGGCCCTGAAAAGCTCCACAGGCATCAACGCCTTCCACATTCGTGTCACTCACGCCGAAAGCCTGCACGCCCACGACGCCGTCGCCGAAAGTCGTTTCAACTGGGAGGTCGCATGATTGCTTGCCACGCTTTGCGCTGGGGCGCACCGGGACAGCCACTCACCCCCGCGCTGGACTTCGAACTGTCGAAGGGCAGCCTGACCGCCATCATCGGTGCGAACGGTTCCGGGAAAAGCAGTCTGTTGAAGGTCATTGCCGGCTTGCAAAAACCGTTGGCCGGGAAGGTGCGACTGAGTGTTCCAATCAAGGGCGGTGTGTCGTTTCTGCCCCAGCAACAACACCTGGACAGACAATTTCCGATCAGCCTTCAGGCATTGGTCGCCACCGGTTTCTGGGGCAACAAACAGTCACCAGATATCCGTAGCCAACGACTGAAAACCGTCCTCGAGAACTGGCGCCTGAACGGCCTGGCAGATCGACCCTTGATGGCCCTCTCCGGCGGCGAATTGCAACGCGCCCTGCTCGCCCGATTGAGCCTGACCGACGCACCCGTGCTGTTGCTCGATGAACCCCACGCGGCCCTCGATGAACTCGGCCAGGCATTGCTCTGGAAGCACATACACGATTGGCACCTCGAAGGCCGGACACTGGTGATCGTATGCCATGACCTGGCCGCTGTCCGCGAGCACATCCCATACACGTTGCTGATAAAAAGCAGCGGTTGTGCATTCGGCCCAAGCACCGAACTGATCCGCCAACAACCACAGGCACAGGTGGCCTGATGATCGCTGCCGCGCATCTTTGGCAACCGTTCCAGGAGTTCGTCTTCATGCGTCGGGCGCTGCTCGGCGGACTGGTGTTGGCGTGCAGCACGGCACCACTTGGGGTGTTTCTGATCCTCCGGCGCATGAGTCTGATCGGCGATGCCGTCGCCCACGGCATCCTTCCCGGTGCGGCTCTGGGTTTCTGGTTTGCCGGGTTGAGCCTCCCGGCGTTGACCATCGGCGGCCTCGGTGCCGGCCTGAGCATGGCCGGCCTCGCGGCCTGGATTACGCGACGCACCGGCCTGCGAGAGGACGCCAGCCTCGCGGCGATCTACCCGATATCCCTGGCCGGTGGCGTGCTGATCCTCGGCATCGCCGGCAAACGCCTGGACCTGTTGCACCTGCTGTTTGGCTCGGCTTTGGCTGTCGACGGCCCGACCTTGACTGGCATGCTTTGGGTCTCGGGCCTGAGCCTGATTGCCATGATACTGATCTACAAACCACTGCTGCTCGACACCCTCGACCCGCTTTTTCTGCAGACCGTCAGCCGACTCGGTCCACTGGCCCACGGCGTGTTCCTGACGCTGGTGGTGTTGAATCTGGTCATCGGATTCCAGGCGATCGGCGCATTGATGGTAGTCGGCCTGATGATGTTGCCTGCCGCCGCGGCACGTTTCTGGAGCCGCCGCCTGCCGGTGCTGATCGTCGTCGCTGCCTTGCTCGGCAGCCTCTCGGTGTGGCTGGGTTTATTGATCTCGTTCTATTACTCGCTGCCCAGTGGCCCGGCAATCGTGCTGGTGGCCGGTGGTGGGTATCTGTTGTCCGTGGTGTTCGGGCCGGTGCACGGCTTGCTGCGCCGCCCGCCTTTGCTCACATCCCAATGAGGTGTTACCCGATGCGCGCTTTACTCGTGCTGTTCAGCTTGATGGTGTCGATGTCGCTGTCTGCCGCCGAAAAACTCCAGGTGGTCACCAGCTTCAGCATCCTTGCCGACATGACCCGCCAGGTCGGCAAGGATCATATCCAGATCACCAACATGGTCGGCCCGGACGCGGATGCCCACACGTACGAGCCGACACCGGACGACGCCAAAGCGCTGCTCAAGGCCAGACTCATCATCAAGAACGGTCTGGGTTTCGAGCCTTGGCTGGATCGCCTGGTGACGAGCACCGAGACCAAAGCACCGGTCATCAGCGCAAGCCACGGAGTCATACCGCGTAGCCTGGATGAAGACGGTGAAACCGTTCCCGACCCGCATGCCTGGCACAACCTGGCGAACACCGAGTTGTACATCGCCAACATCACCAGGGCGCTGATCGCCGCTGACCCGGCGAACACAGCCGATTATGAGCGCAACAGTAAGGTGTACCTGAAGCAGATCTACGCCCTGCTCGCCGAAGCCAAGGCCAAGCTCGGCTCACTGCCACCGGGCAACCGCAAGATCGTGACGTCCCATGACGCCTTCGGTTATCTCGGCCAGGCCTACGGCATCGAGTTCATGGCGCCTCAAGGTCTCTCCACCGAGCGCGAACCTTCAGCCGCCGAAGTGGCCGCACTGATCACCCAGATTCGTCAGGCCAAGGTCAAGGCGGTGTTTATGGAGAACATCAAGGACGCGCGCCTGCTCAAGCAGATCGCGGATGAAAGCGGCGCGCAGATCGGCGGCACGCTGTACTCCGATGCCCTCGCGGCGAGCGGTCCGGCCAACACCTTCACCGGGTTATTCGAGTACAACCTCAACACCCTGTACAACGCTCTGAGCAAGCCATGATCCGCAAGAACCCTTCCGGAGATTTACCGCTGATTGCCGAGTCGGCCTACGTCGACAAGACAGCGATCATCTGCGGCAAAGTGGTGATCGGCGAGAACGTGTTCGTTGGGCCCTATGCCGTGATCCGTGCTGACGAAGTCGATGACTCAGGCGACATGCAGCCGATCACCATCGGCGCCAACTCGAACATCCAGGACGGCGTGGTGATCCACTCCAAATCCGGTGCGGCGGTCACCATTGGCGAGTTCAGTTCCATCGCCCACCGCTCGATCGTGCATGGTCCCTGCACCGTGGGCAATCGAGTGTTCATTGGCTTCAACAGCGTGCTGTTCAACTGCGTGGTCGGTGACGGTTGCGTGGTGCGGCACAACTCGGTGGTCGATGGTCGTGACCTGCCTGAAGCCTTCTACCTGCCCTCCACCACGCGGATCGGCCCCAACACCGACCTCTCGCAATATCCGCCGGTGAGCGTCAGTGCCTCGGAGTTTTCCGAAGACGTGGCGCGCACCAACGTCGACCTGGTGCGCGGCTACAAGGCCCTGCAAAACGAGTTCTGACGCGGGAGGCCAAAAACAGCCATCGTGTCAGGACAAACTGCCTGGCACGACAAACGTCTTAATGTTTGCCCCTACGGTTTATGCGATAACGCTCGTTAGAAGCACCTGAGTACGCCGACCATGATCCAGATCACCCTATCCGACGGTTCATTGCTTGAGTACGACCAGCCGCTGTCCGTGCACGAGGTGGCCGCCAGCATCGGCCCCGAACTGGCCAGCGCGGCTGTAGCGGGCCGAGTCAATGGTGTGCTGGTGGACTGTGAATACATGATCGAGGCGGATGCCCGGGTCAGCATTGTCACCCCCCGGGAGCCGGACGGCCTGGAGATCTTGCGCCGCTCCTGTGCCTTGATGCTGGCGATGGCGGTCAAGCAACTCCACCCGCATGCGCAAATGCGTGCGGGCAAGGAATTGGGCGACGGTTTCTTTTACGAGTTTGCCGTCGAGCCACCGCTGACCGCGGCAGACCTGCCCCTCATCGAAGCGCGCATGCAATCACTGGCATCGACCAATCACTCGATCCGTCGTCGGCAACCGCGCGAAGAGGTGTCGCTGTACCGGCTGGGGGACACCGAGTACCAGAGCCATGGACCGCATGTCCCCATCACCAAAGTCTTGCAGGCGTTTACCCTCGACCACATCAACGGCACGTTACAACAACGGATCTACGGCACCTGCTGGTCCAGCCATCAGGAACTGCAACAGTGGCGCGTTCCACCCCACGTGGTCGTTGTGAGCATGGATGATCGCCAGGCGACTTATGCACAAGCGGTGACCGAATCCTTGCGCCAACGGGGCGTGCGCGCCAGGGCCGACCTGCGTAACGAAAAAGTTCACTACAAGATTCGCCAGCACAGCCAGACCGTGCCGTATCTGGTGGTGGTGGGCGAGAAAGAACAAGCTGGGGGATTTGTCAGTGTGCGCAGCCGCACGGGGGAAGATTTTGGCCGGATGCCTGTCGAGGCGGCGTGTGAATGGTTGAGTCGGCCGGGGATTTAGGGAGCTGTGCGGACGCTTTCGCGAGCAGGCTCGCTCCCACAGAGAACGCACGATCAATGTGGGAGCTGTGCTCGCGAAGCTCTTTTAAGCTCTTGGCTTCACCGTGCCGCAATCCTGTCCCAACCAGACGGCGCGGGATTCAAGGCTGCCCTTCTGCTGAATGCCGGTGGCGTTGAACGTCCCGTTGACCTTGGTGGTGAATTCACGATCGCTGACGAATGTCGCCACGCCGGCACCTTGGGCTCGCGGGCAACTGAAGCGGAATTTCCACTGATTGCCGGAGCGGTCGGTGATTTCCTGTTTGCAGCCCGATTGCGGATCGGTCAGCGGAATGTTGTCGGTCTTGACCTGTTCCGGGGTCAGGCACGCCCGGACCCCTTTGCCGCCCATGGTGATGCCCTGTTTTTCCAGCTGTGCACGCTGCTCAGGGGTCATCTGGCTCTGGAGCTGACCGAGGATCAATTGCAGGTCCGGCATATTCTGCTCATCGACCTTCATGTTGCTCGTGGTCAGCTCCCACAATCCCGGTTGCAGCATTTGCGCGTGAGCCGCCACAGGAAGTGCCAAACCCAGTGCCATGGCCAAACCCAGCAGACGAACGTTCATCGAGTAACTCCTGATCAGTAGTGGCCGTTAGACGTCAGCCGCAGGCTTCGGTTCATGGGCCAATTAATTAGCGACATTCTGCACGGAACATGGTCTGTTAAGCACTGAATCTTCAGGAGCAAGGCAGCCCCCATGGATTACTTCGGACCGCATATTTTCGGTTATACCATCGCCCTGCTGCACTCGTTGGGCATGATCGCGGCCATACACGCCGTGTTGACCGTCCGTACCGCCCAAGGCGCGATCGCCTGGGCCCTGTCGCTGTTTTTCATCCCTTACCTCACACTGATCCCGTACCTGGTGTTCGGCCGCAGCACGTTCGATGGCTACATCAAGGCCCGGCGGCAGGCCAACGAGGAAATGCGCAAGGCCATCTCCGAACTCAACTGGCGACCCTGGGTGGAAGAAGCACTCACCGCCCGCGCCTCCTCGGCATATGCCTCACTCAGAGCGCTGCCGAAGCTGGGACACATGCCGTGCCTGGCCAACAACGAGATGCGGCTGTTGATCAACGGCCAGCAGACATTCGACGCCATTTTCGATTCCATCAGCCAGGCGAAAGAAGCCGTGCTGATCCAGTTTTTCATCGTTCACGACGACCGCCTGGGCCAACGCCTGCAAACCCTGCTATTGAAAAAAGCCGCCGAAGGCGTGGCGGTTTACCTGTTGTATGACCGAATTGGCAGCCACTCCCTGCCCCACGGCTACGTGCAGACCTTGCGTGATGGCGGGGTCGAGGTCAAAGCCTTTGCCACCCGCAGTGGCTGGCTCAATCGCTTTCAGGTGAACTTCCGCAACCACCGCAAGATCGTGGTGGTGGACGGCATTCTGGGCTTCGTTGGCGGGCACAACGTCGGTGACGAATACATGGGTGAGAAGCCGCCCCTGGCACCATGGCGCGATACACACGTGCAAGTACGCGGGCCGGTGGTGGCTTGCATGCAGGAGTCTTTCGCTGAAGACTGGTTCTGGGCGGCTCGTGCACTGCCGCCGCTGATCCTGCCCGAGGTTTATCCGGAAGACGGCGTGCTGTGCCAATTGCTCGCCAGCGGGCCGGCCGATGCCTACGAAACCTGTTCACTGTTCTTTGTCGAAGCCATCCATGCGGCGACGGAACGAGTCTGGATTACCAGCCCGTATTTCATCCCCGACGAAGCCGTGTCCGCAGCTTTGCGCCTGGCGGTATTGCGTGGCGTGGATGTGCGCCTGCTGTTGCCGTCCCGGCCTGACCACCGGATCGTCTACGCCGCCTCCAGCCTCTATGCCTTCGAAGCGGTGCGCGCCGGCGTGCGGGTATTCCGTTACCAACCCGGATTCCTGCATCAGAAAGTGGTGTTGATCGACAGCGAATTCAGCGCCATCGGCAGCGCCAACATGGACAACCGTTCGTTCCGGCTGAATTTCGAAGTGATGTTGCTCACCGTCGATAGCGCGTTCGCCGCCGAGGTGGAACAGATGCTCAACGATGACTTTGCCAACGCCCACGAAATCGCCAAA
This sequence comes from Pseudomonas sp. P4_B3, assembly GCF_056402295.1. Classification (NCBI taxonomy): domain Bacteria; kingdom Pseudomonadati; phylum Pseudomonadota; class Gammaproteobacteria; order Pseudomonadales; family Pseudomonadaceae; genus Pseudomonas; species Pseudomonas sp. P4_B3. Next base: position 148,663 of record NZ_JBFUHR010000001.1, on the reverse strand, counting down.
GAAGAAGGCCGGGAGACCCACCGCCTGCAGCAGGTCGGCATGCGGGTCGCCCGGCTTATTTCACCGATTCTCTAGAGGTAGATATCGTCGCGGGTCCAGGGCAGTTCATGACTGCCATCGGCGTGGGCCTTCACGGCGAGAATCTGGTGCAGGTTGATCCAGCCACGGGCGAAGGCGTAAGCGCAACCGGCCAGGTACAGCCGCCAGATGCGCAGGGCTTGCTCCGGTACGAGTTTGGAGGCCGCTTCGAGGTTGTCTTCCAGGCGTTCGCTCCAGTGATCGAGCGTGCGTGCGTAGTGCAGGCGCAAGCTCTCGACGTCGACGATTTCCAGCCCGGCCTCACTGATCTCCGCAGAGATCATCGACAGGTGCGGCAGCTCGCCGTTGGGGAACACATATTTCCCGATGAAATCACCGGCACCACGCCCCACCGGACGGCCATCGGTGTATTTGGCGGTGATCCCGTGGTTCATCACCAGGCCGCCCTCTTTCACCGCGTCGAACAGGGTCTTGCAGTACTCGGCAAGATTGGCGTGGCCGACGTGTTCGAACATGCCGACGCTGACCACCTTGTCGAAGCGGCCATCCTGCGGCAGATCGCGATAGTCGAGCAGTTGCAGTTCGACCAGATCCTCCAGGCCCTCCGCTTTTACGCGCTCCCGGGCCAAGGCCAACTGCTCCTTGCTGAGGGTGATACCGAACACTTTCGCGCCAAATTCTCGCGCAGCAAAACGCGCCAATCCGCCCCAACCACAACCCACATCCAGCAGATATTCGCCGGGCTGCAGGCGCAGCTTGCGACACAAATGACGGAACTTGGCTTGCTGGGCCTGCTCGAGGCTTTCGCTGCCGGTCTCGAAATAAGCGCAGGAATACGCCATGTCGCTGTCGAGCCACAGCTGATAGAACGCGTTGGAAAGGTCGTAGTGGTAGGAAATCGCCTTGGCATCTGTCTCTTTGTCGTGGACCGTACGGACAGGCTGATCGTCGTCTTCATTGAGCAACGCCTGGCTCCATTCATCGCAGACGCGGATCACATCGCTGATGGAGCCTTCGAGTTCCAGTTTGCCTTCGACAAATGCAGCGCCAAGGGCATCCAGGCTTGGATGGGTAAACTGGGCGACCATTTGTGGGTCCTTGACCACAATCGTGACACTGGGTGTCGGCCCCAGATTGAATTCATGGCCATCCCAGAGTCTCAGGCGAAGCGGTAGCTGCAGATTCTGTAAGGCCGGTGGAAGATGCGCGAGCATGGAGAATCCCCCTTGTTTCAGACGTCTAAACAGAGGGTAGACCATCTTTGAAAAATAGCTGGCTATCGAATCAATAGCCGTTTTCAATGAATCGCGATGCCCAAACCGGCCGCCGCGAACGCACAAAAATGATGTGCCCTCATCTTCAATGACTACGAACCGGGCGCACAGTTCTAAAAAGTTGAAGCCCCGTGATTACCCGGTTTAGAGCGTTCTCCTTCAGGTTTCGTCCTTGAGCTTGAGCAACGGCTCCTGGAACCGCAGCAAACGACCGGCATTGCCCAACACCAGCAAGGTGCTGAGGTTATGCAGCAACGCCGCAATCATCGCCCCGGCAGCGCCAAGCCAGCCGAACGCGGCGAAGGCTACGATCGCCAGGGTCCAGCCCAGTCCGATGATCACATTGACCTGCAACGTCTGGCGGCACTGACGACTCAGGCGCACGCAGGTGCCGAGGCGGCGCAGGTCACTGCCGATCAGCACGATGTCCGCCGATGCCAGGGCGATGTCTGCACCACCGGCGCCCATGGCCACCCCCACCACACCAGCCTTGAGGGCCAGGGAGTCGTTGATGCCATCGCCGACCACCATCGGCCGGAAGCCGCTGTCGATTTCCTTGAGCACGCGGTTGAGTTTGTCTTCGGGCAAGGCTTGCGCTTCGACGTCACTGATCCCGACATCCCGGGCCAGCGTTTGCGCGACGCTGTGCCGGTCACCGGTGAGCAACAACTGGCGGCCCAAACCCAGTTCACGCAGTTCGCTCAAGGCAAACTGTGCCTCGGGTTTGACGCTGTCGGCCAACAACAGCCACGCGAGGAATTCACCGTTGAGCGCCAACCCGGCAATCGGTCCGTCGTGATCGGGCACCGCCGATGTGCTGATGCCCAGTTGCGCGAACAACTCCGGCCGGCCGAGCGCTGCCTCACCCTGCCCGGTCATCGCCACCACGCCCAGGCCCTGACGCTCATGGATGTCAGAAAGCAGCAGGAAATGCTCCTGGGTCACCAACCCCGCGAGCGCACGGCTGACCGGGTGACTGCTGGCGGAGCCGAGGCTGGCAGCCAGCTTCAGGACATGGCTGCGATCCTCCAGCGGACTGTCGATGGATTGCAGTCGCAATGTACCGAAGGTCAGCGTCCCGGTCTTGTCGACTACCAGCGAGGTGAGGTCCGCCAACTCTTCAAGGAACGCGGAACTGCGGATCAAAATACCGTGACGCGCCGCCACTGCCACTCCGGCAATCGCGGTGGCCGGTGCCGACAACACCAGTGCACAAGGACAGGCCGCCACCAACACCGCGAGCATCGCTTGAGCGTTGTTGGTGATGAACCAGGTCACGGCCGCCAACAGCAAGACCAGCACCATATAGCTGCCGGCGTAACGCTCCAGCAGACGAGTGATCGGCGGTTTCGAGCGCTCGGCGTTTTGCATCAGGGCGATGACTTTGCCGAGGGTCGACTCATGGCCGGTACGGGTCACTTCGATTCGCAGCAGGCCATCGAGGTTGATCGCGCCACCGAACACCGACATGCCGACGCCCGACTCCATCGGTACCGATTCGCCGGTAATGGAAGCAGTGTCGAGACTGGCCTGACCGGACAACACCCGGCCATCCGCCGGCACCCGGTCCCCAGCTCGCACCTCGACCAGATCGCCAGCTTTGAGTGTGCCGTTGTCGACTTCGATGATGGAACCGTCCGCCTGAATCTTTCGCGCGTGGCTGCGGGTCAGTTTACCGAGGGCGTGAATCGCTTCCTGGGAACCGATCACGCTACGCTCTTCCAGCACGTGGCCGAAGATCATGATGATCGGCAACAACGCCGCCGTCAGCAGATCCCCGGTGGCCCAGGCACCTAGCATGGCCAAGGCAATCAATTGATCGGTGATGCCGTGCAGGCTTGGATATCGCAAGCTGTACCAGGCCGAGCGCATGACCGGCACGGCGACCAGCAGCGAGGCAAAACCCAGCAGCAACTGACTGACGCCATTTTGCTCGGGCGCGAGCCAACGCCAGATCAGTCCCAGGGCAAGCAGGCCCAATGCGAGCATGGCCAGTGTCAGTTGACGCGCGGCCCGGCGCTGTTCGGTCGAAGACAACAGGCTCGGTGCCGCGGCAGTTTGAGCGGTCATTGTGCAGCTCCCTGAATGATCAGGCGGGAATCGTCTTTAGGGTCGACCGTCGTGACGGAACCGGCCTGGCCGAGGATTTTCGGCATTCGTTCACGGTAAATACGCAACAGCATTTGCGGATCAGTCCCCTGTTGTTGCGCCTTGGCCAGGCTTAACACAGTGGCCGTGTCAGCCGACGCCTTGGCCAGTCGTTCACTCGCCTGGGCATGGGCCACCTGCAGCGTGCGGTCGGCTTGCTCGTTGGCGGTCTGCGTGAGTTTCTCGGCTTCGGTGCGTGCATTGGCGACGGCCTTATCGGCTTGCTGGCTGGCCGTCAGTACCGCGTTGAAAGCGTTCACCGCAGGACTGGGCAGACTCGATTGCACATCGACCCGCGCCACTTCGATCCCCAAGCCTTGCCCGGTTGCAGTGAGTTCGGCCAGCCGTTGATTGATGCCCTGCACCAGATCACCACGCAAGCGCTCGCGTCTTTCCGCCGCCTGGCTATCGGCGCCGATCAATTCCGGGCGAGCAACCAGGATAGTATCCAGATCCCGTGCGGCCGTGAGCGCAACTGCACTGCGGGTTACCAGTCGGTCCAGCGCCGGCAACACGTGTTCGCCCTGGAGCACGAATGCATAGGGCTCGGTGACTTTGTAGAAAACCCGCACATCGAGTTGCACCACACCGGCATCACCCGTTAACAGATAGCCGGAGCCTGCGAGGGCATCGCTGATGGGCGTGGCAAAACTGGCCACGCGATCTGCCTGCATCGCGGTACCACTGCGCAACAGACTGTCCACTCGACGCTCGATCACCCGATCTGCCGCTGGCAACAAAATCACCTGCTCGAAGGGTTGAGGCCAGGCCAATAACAGCCCGGCATTCTGAATGCGATCCAGCGCGCCGAAATGCAAAACCACCGCGCGATTTTGCGGATCGATCTGCCGCACATTGGAAAACGCCCACGCCAATGCCGCCAACACCGTTACCGCATACAGGGCAATAAATGCCAAGCGCCCGGCCTGAATCCAGGGGCTACTCAACTCATTTGTTCCACGTGGAACCAAACTCATGGCTGCGATCCGGATTTGTTGTCGAGGCTCGGCGGACCGTCAACCAACACGCGGAATGGTGCGGCGTCGGTGCGCAGAATCAGCTTGGTCCCCGGCGTCACCACCGTTCCCAAGGTGTCGAGCGAGCGCAGCAGGTTGTAGAGCTGTGGTGATCCAGCATAGGCACGACCATAAATCTGCGCCGCTTCGACACGCGATTGCGCTTCGATATCTGCCGCTTTCACTGTGGCATCGGCCTGCACGATCCGCGCATCACGTTCGGCGGCGGAACGAATTTGCGCGGCTTCACGCTTGCCGATCGCCGTGCGTTCAGTAGCGATGGTTTCACGCTCGGCGCGCATCCGGTCGACAGTCGCGGTGAGCGTCACCGAAGGTAGCGTCAATCGTTCGATACCGACCTGCAACACGCGCACGCCATAAGTGGTGAGCAGCTGCTGATCGATTTGCTTGCGCAGTTGTGCTTCGAAATCGGCGATGCGTACTTGGCTGGCATCGGTATTGACCAGGTTCGCCAAATCAAAACTGCTGGCGGTGGTTTCCAGTGCGGAGCCGACAAAGGTGCGGATCTGCCGCGCAGCTTCATCGGGTTGGTTCTGCACCGCGCGCATGAAACGTTGCACGTTGTCCGAATCACCCTGCACCTGCCAAGCCACGTAGGCCTGAACGATGATGCGCAAACCGTCCCGGGTGCCGACATCCTGCAAACCGCTGGACGTGGTGCGCAACCGCAGATCCACCGGGATCGCCGCCTCGAACGGTGCCGGCCAACGCCAGCCCAGTCCCGGTTCCAGCAAAACTCGCGATGGATTGCCGAAGCGTGTGATCACTGTGGCTTCCCCCGAACGCACCTGCACCAGGCTCGCGGCAGCGACCGCAAACGCCACCAGCAATGCAGCCCAACCCATACGGCGCCATGGAAACGGTCCGGCCTCCTGAGGATCGCCGTGGTGATGATGGTGATGGCCGTGGTGGTGATGCCCGCCATGGCCGTGATCGTGGCCGGCGTGGTCATCGTGATCATGAGTATGGGACTGGCTCAATTGGCAGCTCCTGGCTGAGCGGTTTTACGCGACGGCGCAGGGTCAACCGGCAGCGTGAACGTACGGAGGTCGATGGTCGGCGCATTGCTGCTGCCGCCCAGTCGATGATCGAGAACCAGCAATTTGGCGTTGGCCAAACCCTGGGACAACTGGCTGAAATACTGCTCCAGCACGAAGGCCTGGCCAGCGCTGGCATAGGCTTTTTGCTCGGCGTTGAATTTCAGGTCCGCCGCCTGGGCGCCTGCATTGATCTCTCGGGCGCTGGCCGTCGCCTGATCGCGGGCGATGCTGGCCTGCAACTGCGCCTGGTTGGTGGCCTCGGCAGCGGCGCCGCGTTCACGGGCGATCAAGGCTTGCGCACCTATCTGCGCCGCTTGCACGCCGTGATAGGCGTTGGCTGCACCGGCCGGAGGGTGAATCGCCTCGACCACCGTGGCGAGAATTTCCACGCCACTGTCGAGCTTTCGCAAGTCAGCCTGGACGGCGCGGCCGATTTCTTCGGCCAGCCCTACCCTATCCTCGCCCAGCAAACCGTCGAGGGTGCGCGAAGCGAAGTCGTGAACCAGGATTCGGCTGGCGGTGCTGCGAATCAACATCGGCACATCGGCACTGTTATAGGTCGCGGCCAACGCCGCCTGATCGGTCAGGCCAATGCGATAGACGAAGCGCACGTCCATGTTGACGATCTGAAAACTCTGCTTGTCGGCTCGGCTGCTGGCAATCACCTGGGATTTGTCGTTCACATGGCTGGCGTCCCACAAACGATTGGCAATTGCCGGGGCCGGGCCTTCGGCGGGGTCGGCCTGAGCGGGGGCCGAGGTTTCGCCAACACTGGTGGCCAACTCGTGAACCACGCCATTTTCGACGCTCAACACCCGGCCCAATGGCCAAGGCAAACCCATATGCAAACCTGGGCCGAACACCTCCACTGGCTTGCCGAATCGCTCGTAGATGCCACGCCCTTGCAGGGCAATTTCGTGAATGCCGGTCAGCGACCAGCCAACCAGCGAAACCACCGCCAACACCGGCAGGAATGCCCGGCGCATATAAGTGAAGGCCCAGATTTGCCGCAGATCGATGCCGAAGCGGTTATGCAATTCGTGCTGCAACGCCAGCAATGGCTGTGGTGGCCAGCGCAGCATGTCAGCGACAACGCTGCGCGCCAGTAGCTCCGGCTCAAGGCGTTCGCGGCGCGGGCTGAACAATGACAACAGCGCACGCAGCAACAGTTCTGCCGCCACCAGCCCCGGCAGCAGTCCGATCAACACCGCCAGGCGTACGGGCCATACTGAAGTTTCATCGGCAAACAACAGACAAAAAGCACCGAGTACCAGGCTGATGATTGCCACACGGGTCAATTGTGCCAACGCAGCGGCTTCCGGCCATTGCGCGGTGTTTTCCTGCGCCAGATGGCGCTCCATCACCAATAGGCCGAACGCCAACAGCAAAAAGCACGCAGCCCCGACAGTGGCCGCCAGGCCCAGCGCTGCCGAGGGCAACGTGAGGTTCCACGCCTGTTCGACGCCCAATACCGCCAGCAATGCCCAGCCGCCAAGCCACAGCGTCGGCGCGCCAATTTGTCCGAGCAAGTGTTGAGATTGCCGGCCGATCCGGTCCAGCAAGCGTTCATACCACCCGGTAGGCGCGACAGACTCGTCGACAACCACCACCGGCACCACGGGATTCATGGCGCGGGCACGCCACTGGGCGACCCACCAGGCCGATTGCAAACCCGCCATCAACACGACAAACGCCATGCTCAGGTTCAACAGCAACGCTGGCCACAATGTTTGCGACGTAAACAGCCCGGCAAACAACGCCAGCAGCACACCCACCGTCGCAAGTACGCCCGCACCGATGGCGAACTGGCGCAAACGCCGCCCTTGAATGAACGCCTGCTGAAAGCGCGGCAACCCGGCTAACGGCGTTTCATCAACATCGAGATCGACTTGCATACCACTCCAGAGTGTCTTCGCTTACAGGGCAGTTCGTTACGATATAACGAAAATGGTGAAATTTCCGTATTCAGGCGCGCTATCTAAAGATGCCCAACCTGTCGCTTACCTGAAGCCTTGACCGAAATGCGACAGAATGCACATATTACGTTCGTAATTTTATCCAGTAACTACTTTTACCCATCCCTTCCCCTTTCGATCCAGGAGTACATCCATGAGCACTTATGACGTCGTGATACTCGGCGGTGGCCCCGGCGGTTACAACGCGGCGATCCGCGCCGGACAACTGGGTCTGAAAGCCGCCTGCGTGGAAGGACGCGCCACACTCGGCGGCACCTGCCTGAACGTCGGCTGCATGCCATCCAAGGCATTGCTGCATGCCTCCGAACTGTACGACGCGGCCATGGGTGCGGAATTCGCCAATCTGGGGATCGACGTCAAACCCAGCCTCAACCTCGCCCAGATGATGAGGCAAAAGGATGAAAGCGTTACCGGGCTGACCAAGGGCATCGAGTTTCTTTTCCGCAAGAACAAGGTCGACTGGATCAGAGGCTGGGGCCACATCGACGGGCCGGGCAAAGTCACGGTGACCGATAGCGCCGGCGGCAAGACTGAGTTGAACGCCAAGGACATCATCATCGCCACCGGCTCCGAGCCCACGCCCCTGCCCGGCGTGGACATCGATAACAAACGCATCCTCGACTCCACCGGTGCCCTGGCGCTGACCGAGGTGCCCAAGCATCTGGTGGTGATCGGCGCCGGCGTGATCGGCCTGGAGCTGGGCTCGGTCTGGCGGCGACTGGGAGCTCAGGTGACGGTGGTCGAATTCCTCGACCGGATTTGTCCCGGCGTGGACATCGAAGCCGGCAAAACCCTGCAGCGTTCCCTGAGCAAGCAAGGCTTGAGTTTCAAATTGAGTTCAAAAGTGACCAGCGCCACCACTTCCACCACCGGCGTGCAACTCAGCGTCGAGCCTGCCGCTGGCGGTGCTGCCGAGTTGCTGGAAGCCGATTACGTGCTGGTGGCCATCGGGCGCCGACCTTATACACAGGGCCTGGGCCTGGAGAACGTCGGCCTCGCGACGGACAAGCGCGGCATGCTCGCCAACAAGGGACATCGAACCGAAGCCGCCGGGATCTGGGTGATTGGCGACGTGACCTCGGGTCCCATGCTCGCGCACAAGGCCGAGGACGAAGCCATGGCTTGCGTCGAGCAAATCGTCGGCAAGGCGGGCGAGGTCAATTACGACCTGATCCCCAGCGTGGTCTACACCAGACCGGAGCTGGCCAGCGTCGGAAAGACCGAAGAGCAGCTCAAGGCTGAAGGTCGGGCGTACAAGGTCGGCAAGTTTCCCTTCACTGCCAACAGCCGGGCGAAGATCAACCACGAAACCGAAGGCTTCGCCAAAGTGCTGGCCGATGAGCGCACGGACGAAGTCCTCGGCGTGCATCTGGTCGGCCCGAGCGTCAGTGAAATGATTGGCGAGTATTGCGTGGCCATGGAATTCAGCGCCTCGGCCGAAGATATTGCCCTGACCTGCCACCCACACCCGACCCGCTCAGAGGCCTTGCGCCAGGCGGCGATGAATGTGGAGGGGATGGCGACGCAGATGTAAGACTTGAAGCGTTGCAGTGACTGATCTATCGCATTCGCGAGCAGGCTCGCTCCCACAAGGTTTGCGCTGTACCTGTGGGAGCGAGCCTGCTCGCGATGCAGACGACTCGGTCTAGAGCGGCAAATGCTCCAGCGGCAACGACCCCGGGGCCTTCACCGTGTGAATCGCAAAGTTGCTGCGAATATCACTCACCCCCGGCAGCTTCAGCAATCGCCCGGTGAGAAAGCGGTCATAGGCGCGCAAGTCCGGCACCACCACCTGTAGCAGAAAATCCGACTCTCCCGACACCAGGAACGCCGAAATCACCTCGGGCAATGCCGTTACCGCCAGGCGAAAGGCTTCGGCTTGTTCATCGTTATGACGCTCGACCTTGACCCCGACAAACACTGTCAGCCCCAACCCCACTTCATCGCGGTCCAGGTTGGCCTGGTAGCCGCGAATCACCCCCGCCTCTTCAAGCATCCGCACCCGGCGCAAGCATGGCGATGCCGACAGGCCAATCTCGTCCGCCAGTTGCACATTGCTCAGGCGGCCATCCCGTTGCAGCGCGGCGAGGATCTTGCGGTCGTAGGCGTCGAGTTTCATGGTTTGGCAGATCCTGATGGTTCAATCTTGATTAAGTGGCAGATTATGCCAATACACGTCCTGATAGAAGCTGACAACGCAAGCACCTGCCCCGCCCTCCAGCCCTAGACTGGTACGACCAAATCGACAACGAACGGGGTGCAACATGCAAGGTCTCTGGCTGTTTTTCATGGCACTGGCAGTGGTCTACCTGTTGCCGGGGCCAGACATGATCTTGCTGTTGCAGACCGGTGCCCGCCAGGGCAAAGGCGCCGCGCTGGCCACGGCCGTGGGCCTGGGCATCGCCCGGGGTTGCCATGTGGCATTGGCGGCGCTGGGGCTGGCGGCACTGTTCAAGGCGGCGCCCTGGACTTTCGACGTGGTGCGCCTGGCCGGTGCCGCGTATCTGCTGTGGATCGGCATTCAGTGCCTGCGAACCACGATGCTGCCGAGCCTCACCAGCGCCGACGCAACCGGCGAAAAACCACGCTGGGGCGCAGCCATCCGACGCGGACTGCTGACCAACCTGCTCAACCCCAAGGCACTGCTGTTCTGCTCGGTGCTGCTGCCGCAATTCATCAACCCACAGGCCGGGCCGGTGCTCGGGCAATTTGCGACGTTGGGCGTGGTGCTGGTCGGTGTCGGTTTGCTGTTCGACAGCGCCTACGCTTTGATCGGCGCGGCACTCGGCCGTTGGCTGCAACGCAGCCCCTCAGCCCAGCGCCTGCAACAATGGTTGTTCGGCAGCCTGTTGATCGGTTTCGCCGTGCGGCTGACCTTTGTGCAACAGGCTTGAACCTCACTGCGCCTTGCGGCGGCGCTTGAACATCAACAGCGCGGCTGCCACGAACACCACTAAGCTACCGACCTGTAACGGTGTCTTGTACGGGCGCAAGGTCGAACGCGCAGCGTCGGTGACTTGGGTCACGTAGCGTTTGTCGGCGTTTTCGAAGTCGGGGTATGGGCACTGGTGGCCGAAATCGGCGGCCCATTCCACGTAAGGCCCTTCTTTGACATAACGCTGATAAATCGCACTTTGCTCCTCGAGGCTGCTGTTCCACCCCGACGCCTCGCACAGCACCGCCGCAAACGCCTGACTGGTGTGAGGCAAGTTATCCGCCGCCTTGCTCGCCAGCGCGGTGGCCACGAAGCGATAGTGATAACGCTGATCTGGCTGGGCAGCGCTGGCCTGCTGGCGCTTCACTTCGTCCTCGGCCACCAGCGGACCGACCTTGAGTTCGTCGTTTGCCAGGGTGAAGTTACCGCCGAGCGTGGCGTAATCCGGCGCCATTTCGTAGCCCAGGATGTCCATGCCCCACTCGCGGGCCGTCCAGGCCGCATTGAACAGCGCAGCGGCGCGACGGGTCGGCCACCAGGCTGAATCAGCCGCCAGACGTTGCTCGCCATACAACCTCGCCTTATGCCGCAAGCCGTCATTGTCGAAGTACGCCGGCGCTTGCTCGTAATGCCCCTCGCGCAACAAACGCCGACCCAGCAGATTGCGCAGGCTCGCCGCCACCGGCAAGGGCACGTAGTTGTCGCGGTCCTGCTGGCTGAGCGGCGGCGGTGCCGGTACTTGAGTGTCGACGTAGTGTTTGAGCTCTTCGAGGGTCAACACGCGCTCGGCAACGGTGGCGGCGTCAAACCAGTAAATGCTTTGGCTGCGATACAGCTGATCGAAGGCTTGGAGGTAATCCCCGCGTTGCAGGGCCAGGATCGCGCTTTCACCCTCGACCCGGCATTTGGGCTGGAGCGTTTCGTAATCGTAGTCCGGGGTGCGGCGCTCGCCCCAGGATTCATTCTGCGGGAAGGCCTGGACCGCTTTGGCATAGGCTGCGGCGGCCGCGCTCTTATCGCCCTCGCGCACCGCCAGTTTTGCCCGCAACCACCAGGCCAAACCGCCATCGCCGGAATGTTCGAGGAAAGCCTTGGCGCTGGCGTAATCACCCTGTTGATAATTCATCGCCGCCAGGCGGTCGGCGTTTTCGAGACTGCCACGGGTGCTGTTTTGCAGCAGCTTGATCATTTTTTGTTCGTTGGCCGGTTGATCGCCGAACGACCAACCCAACCGGCTGATCAGCGACGCGGTCACCAGTTGCTGCACTGGTTGGCCCTTGAGCAACTCGGCCACTTGATCCTCCGGCAGCGTCATCAGGTCCGCCATCAACAGCTTCAGCGAGGTGTAGCCCACCGCAGAGCCGTGCAGATTCTGCGTGGCGTACAGCTCGATGGCGCGGTTCCAGTCACCGGCAGTGCGCACCACCCGGGCTTCTTCGCCGAGGCTAGCGACACCCAGTTCCAGTGGATCGCTGAAGCCGTCGATGCTCAGTTGCCGGGTTTGCTCAAAGGCCTTGCGCGATTGTTCGAGCAAATCCGGGGCCGCATCGGCTTCGACGCTCATGGCGAACAACGCGCGCCCCAACGAGTAAGCCGCCCAGGTGCTGCGCGAAGCCCGTTGTTCTGCGGGCAGGGCCAGCACTCTCTTGAAATAGCCGGCGGCCAAGGCCGTATCCCCCGCGCCAAATGCCACAGCGCCGGCCAGGTACAACCTGAGCTCAGGCGGCAGTTGCGCCCCTTGGGTTTCAACCTGACGGGCATCGGTCAGGCTGCGCAGGTGTTTCACCAACACTTGTTGCTCAGCGGAAAGTCCCACCTGCTCGGCCTGATCCCGCAGCGCAACAGGGTCAGTCTCATCCGCGTAGTTGGCACCAGCGGTGACGTTCTTCAACCCGTTGATGGCGTGGCCGAGGCGGCTGATTTCAAAGCTGAAGTTGCCTTCCGGCAGTTCCGCCAGCGACTGGCCACGGTTATCCAGCAGGCGCATGGGGAAGTCCGGGCCGCAGGCCAGCGCCGAACCCAGTGGCAGGCTGAGGCTCAGGCAAAGCAAATGACGCGGCCAGTTACGGGTGAACATTCGAACCTCCTTGATCAATGTGTGCGCAGCGAGCCCAACCAATGGCACGCTGTCCGCCGGCCGGTATTCGACCGTCGCGCAGGCGGGTGAAGGTAAGCAGATCCGGGCTCTGTTGCAACGCGTAACCGGCCAGGGCATCGGCCCCCTCACAATCACTGACCGCCAGGGTCAGACGTTCGGGCCAGGCGCGATCGAGATTGCCCTGGTTGCTAATGCCGATGTCATAGAGGTCATTGTCGGCCGAGAGCTGCAGTTTCAATTGACTGTCGAGGGCGTCACCACGCGCCACGGCGCGCAAAGTGATCAAGCTCCAGGCCCGACGGTCGTTGGCCAATGGCAGGCGAAACCAGATCAGGCCCGCCATATGTTTCGGCGGATCGGCACGCAACTCGGTGCCGAGGGTGCGCAATGACTGCGGATCGGCAAGTAATTCACGGCGCAGGCCTGCACGCTCCACCGTCACTTCACTTTCCACAACAGGTGCGCCGCCCACCGACGGCAGCAACGCCACGCCATAAGCCGGCAGCGCCAGAAAGAAAGGTTTTGTTGTGATGCGGCTCCAGGCCTTCGCCCATTGCCGCGCCTGATCGGCATCAAACAAGCCGCGACGCGGATCGCTCACCGCGTGCACCTGCAACACGCTGCTGTCGACTGTGGATAACAGCGCCGGCAGTTCACGACTGTCGAGCCAGGACGGCAACGCCGTGATGCTCAGCGGCAGCGAAGTCGGCAATGCTTCGCGCAAATGCACGAGAAACTCGCGGTACGCCGGTAGCCGGGCATTACCGGCATCGTGGTCGATTTCCACGCCGGTGAGGTTCAACCCCTGTCCCTGCCAATCGCTGATCACCTGGCGGATCTGCGCAGTGACTTCCTCCTGATCCAGTGCCTTGAGCTGCCCATCCAGGCGAACCACCGCAATCACCGGCCGGCCATCACGCTTGAGCAGTGCCGGGTCAATTCGGGCCCGACTCCAGCCCGCGTTGGGGAAAGCCTGCAAGGCCAGCACTCGCAACGTCGAAAAATCGGCGCGGCTGTCCCTGAGGGCAGCGTCGTGGGCCGGCGTCCACTGCCGCTGCCAGACGTAAAGCTGTTGATCCAGCGGCGGTGCATCCTGTCTTTCGCATCCGGTGGTGAGCTCCAGCGCCATCAGCAAGACCATCGAGCGAGTGAAAAAAACCATTGAAACGCCTGTTCCTGAAATGCAGAAAGGGCCTCTGCGGCCCTTTTTCGTTCTGCCCACTACCCTACCCAGCCATCGACCGGCGGGCAATGTTGGCCTGCAATGATCTTTAGATATCGAGCACCAACGGCTGCGCCCCCTGCGCCGGAATCGCACAGCAAATCAGCACTTGTCCGTCATCCGGCACCTCCGCGGGCGGCAGTGGATAATGTACCTGTCCGCTGATCAAGCGCGTCTTGCAGGTGCCACAGGAGCCGCCTCGGCAACTGAATTCCGGGCGCAGGCCACGGCTTTCCGCCAGCTCCAGCAAGCTGCCGCCCTCTGGCTGCCAGCGCGCTTCCTTGGCCGAGCGCTGGAACACCACGGGCACCGACGTGGTGGCGGCTGGCGGTTGCTCGATGACCACCGCATTGGGGTCCGGTCGCCGGCGCAAGGTGGACGGGCCGAAGGTTTCGGCGTGAATCCGCGAATCGCGAATGTTCAATTCGCGCAAGCCGTCGTACAACGCCTGGGTAAAACTCCCGGGACCACAGACGACAAAATCCAGCTGATCGTAGTCCTCGACTGTCAGCAGATCCTTGAGCAGCGCGACATCGATCCGTCCACTGAGGTCGAAGTCCTCTCCTTGCATCGCCTCGGGTTCCGGTTGGCTGAGCAAACGCACCACCCGCACCGCGTCACCGGCGTCTTCGAGCAAGCGATCCAGTTCGCGGCGAAACGGCTGGTCACCCAGCGTACGCGAACTCTGGATAAACCATGTCGGGCGGATACGGCGGGTACGCAATCCCTGGTAAACCACCTCCCGCAGCATCGACAACAGCGGCGTGATGCCCACCCCGGCCGCCAGCAACACCAATGGCCGACGCTCATGGGGTGCCACGGTGAAATGCCCTTGCGGCGCCCGCGCCTCCAATACATCGCCAACACGAATCTGCTCGTGCAAATGCGTAGACACCCGCCCGTCACGCTTCACGCTGATGCGGAAAAAATCATCGGACGGCGCGCTCGATAAACTGTACGTGCGGATGTGCACTTCACCGTCGATATTGAAACGCAGAGGCAAATGCTGCCCGGCCTGGAACAGTGGCAACCCGGCTCCGTCAGCGGGCTCCAGGTAAATCGAGCGAATGCTGTGGCTTTGCGCTTCAATCCGCGCCACCCGCAACGGCCGCCATTGATCGCCCAGGGCCTTGGCCTGCAAACGCGCCTTGGCCTGCTCCCAGGTGCCAGTGAGCAAACTGGTGGGTGAAACACCGTCGAAACGCCAGCGCAGCGCCAGAGCGGCGGGGCGACGTACCACCTGCTCGACATCGATTGTCCACAGGCGCTCGGCTCCCTGGAACGCCTCGACCTGAGGGCCCTCCAGGATGATTTCAGTGCGTCCGCTGAGCTGCAGCAAATCACCGCTATTGAAATCGATGAACAGCAATCCGGCCCGGGGGTTGAGCAGCAGGTTGCCCAAGGTGTTGAAATGCAGGTTGCCGGCGAAGTCCGGAATGGTCAGGCGATTGCCTTCCACCCGTACGAAACCGCTCTGCCCGCCACGGTGAGACACATCCACCGAACGTTCACCGTCGACCTCCACATAACTGGCAACGAAGAACGTGTCTGCCTCGGCGATCATGGCTTTGGCCGCGTCATCCAGTTCGTTGAAATGCTGGGCGGCACGCGTCGAAGGATCGGTCAGCGGCACCGAGCGAAACTGGCGCAACTGAATGTACTGGGGGCAATTGCCGAAGGACTGGTCTACCGTCACCGCGAAACCACCCGCAGTCATGGCGCGGACATGGCCATTGATGCGGTTGCGACGGCGAGTGTGCAGCTCTATACCCAACAGGCCAATGGCCGAGCCGTCGCTCATCTGCGCAGGATCGTCAACGGCAGGCAGGCCGCGAAATTGCAGCAAGCCAGGTTCAGGCGAGTGGGCGAAACCAGGCTCACCTTCAAGGATGCTGGCCCAGGGATGACCGTCGGCATCCACCGCCCCGTACAGCATGAACGGCAATTGCTGATAGAACGTGCGGTGCTGCTCCGGCATCTCGCTGCGAATCACCTTACGACCGAACACCTCCATTCGCTCGGCAACGCCCACATGCGCCTGCAATTGCTTCTCGCCGGCATGCCAGGGTGAACGGTCCATACGGCTTCTCCCTTGCGCCAGTGGCGCAGAACGGGGCGGTCCGGTAACTCCGGGCCGTCAGCATCAGGCGGTTTTTTGCAGACCGGCAACGGTGCGCGGCATGCCGACAAAACCCGGCAAGGCTTCGATGCGGGCCAGCCAGGCTCGAATGTTGGCGTACTCGTCCAGCGACACATTGCCCTCGGGCGCATGGGCGATGTAGCTGTAGGCGGCGACGTCGGCAATCGTCGGTTCAGTGCCGGTCAGATACAGCGTATTGGCCAGTTCGTGATCGATCACTTTGAGCACGGTATGGGCGTAGGCAATCACTTCTGCAGCGTTGTAAGGCGCGCCAAACACAGTGATCAATCTTGCCCGGGCAGGACCGAAGGCAATCGGGCCGGCAGCCACCGACAACCAGCGCTGGACCTTGGCCGCACCCTCCGGATCAGCCGGCAGCCAGCGACCGTTGCCGTACTTTTGCGCCAGATACACCAGAATCGCGTTGGAGTCGGCCAACACCACGCCCTGGTCATCAATCACCGGCACTTGGCCGAATGCATTGAGCGCCAGGAACGCCGGTTGCTTGTGCTCGCCCTTGGCGAGGTCAACGAAGATCAGTTCGGTCGGCAATTTCAGCAGGGACAACATCAACTCGACACGGTGAGCGTGGCCGGAACGTGGGAAGTTGTAGAGTTTGATCACTTGCATGGTCGACACCTCGGGGGAGTGGTGCTGCTCAGGAAGACCAGCGCCGATGAGGCGTATACTCTACCTTCAACCAAAACTACAGAATCACCATAAAACGCAATCAATTATTTCACTGGGTGAAATAACTCAACACTTGAGCGCCGGATGCTCGCGCAGGGTCTTCACCGCAAAATCAACAAAACTGCGCACCCGGGCCGGCGCTTTACGCCCGCCCTGATAGACCACATGGATGGGCAACGGCGGCAGTTCGAAGTCGGCCAAAATGATATCCAGCTCACCAGCGGCCACCTTGCTCGCGATTTGATAAGACAGTACCCGCGTGAAGCCCAACCCCAGACAGGCTGCCGTGATGGCCGCCTGATTCGCTGTCACCACCAGTCGTGGTTCAGCCCGGACACTCAAGGTTTCGCCGTCTTCAATGAATGGCCAACTCCGCAATTGGCCTATGGCCGATGTCGCAATGATCGGCGCCTGAGCCAGCTCCTGTGGATGCCTGGGCCGACCATGGCTGGCCAGATACTGTGGCGATGCGCAGATCACCCGCCGCACCTCACCCACGCGGATCGCATGCTGATTGCTGTCAGGAAGTTCGCCGATGCGGATGGCCACATCGACGCCCTCCTCGACCACGCTCACTACCCGGTCCACCAGCAGCGCGTTGATGCAGACTTCGGGGAATTGCGTCAGGTAGCTCACCATCAGCGGCGTGACAAACAGCTCGCCGAACAAAACCGGAGCGGTGATGGTCAGTTGCCCACGAGGATGGATATGGCTGCCCGCTGCCGAATCCTCGGCTTCCTGCACCTCGGCGAGAATTCTCCGACAGTCCTCCAGATATCGCTGACCGGCCTCGCTCAAATACACGCTGCGCGTGGTACGTGTGAGCAGTTGCGTGCCAATACGCTGCTCCAGCGCCGCCACCGCTCGGGTGACGCTGGCCGCCGACAGCCCCAAACGCCGCGCCGCCGCCGAAAAACCCTGTTCCTGGGCGACGGCAGCGAAGACCTGCATTTCCTGGAAACGGTCCATGGGCATGTCCTTATTTCAGATAGATAAATCGCAATAAAAGGCCGGGATGTTAAACGCAAGTGCTCAATATCAAAGTTGGGCGTCCGACCATCAATTAAATCAATGGGCTACTGCACTCTAGCGCCTGCGCTGTAAAAACCAAGCGCGGCACAAACCTCAAAGAGCAGGCCGGGGGATTATTGATAATTAATGAGGGTTATTTTCTTGCGACAGGTGCGACTGTTCGCAATTATCCGGACCCACCCGCTGCAACGGCTAATGCCTGACAGGGAAAAAGAGCCACTGGCTCGGCCCCCAACCCGTTTCCAGGCATGGGCTCGTCAGCGGACGATATCCACAGCGGCAGAATTCCAGCCTGCATAAACAGGCGGAATATACGACTGCTCCTATACTACAAGCCACCCTGTTACCTATTGAGTATTAGTAGGTACCTCGTTGAAATCTTCCCTACGTGAAATAAGGCGTTAGTTGTTAGCGCTTGGACGCCTGTCCATCGATCTTGCTTCCAAGAGTCACTGAGTAGGGAAGAGTGAACTTCAACTAGCTGGCTAACCTGGTGACACCGCAAGGAGTTCGAGAATGTTGCGCACAAACATTTCCGCAAGAGCACTGTCCGGTGGTTTGCTCGATGTACTGATACGCGCCGGGTTGATTACCGTGCTGGTGCTGTTCTGCTTTCAGATCTTCCACCCGTTCCTCAACCTCATGCTCTGGGCGCTGATTCTGGCCATCACCCTGTATCCGCTGCATGCGCTCATCAAGCGCAAGCTGGTCAACAAGGACGGTCGTGCCGCCACCCTGATCGTGGTGGTCTCCCTGGCCTTGCTGATGGTGCCGATCTACCTGCTGGGCACCTCGATCAGTGAATCGATCCAGGGCACTCTGGCGATCCTCAAGTCCGATACGCTGCAGATTCCGCTACCCAGCGAAAAAATCGCTTCCCTGCCGCTCATTGGCAAGCCGCTCTACGGCTACTGGATGCAAGCCGCCACCGACATGAGCAGCGTGCTGATGAAGGTGATGCCCTATATCAAGTCCGTCGGGCTGACCTTGTTGGGCAAAATGGCCGACGTTGGCGTGGGCTTTCTGTTGTTCATCGGCGCCCTGATCATTGCTGGCGTGCTCATGGCCTATGGCGAAAACGGCGAAAGAAGCGCCCTTGCCATCACCTCGCGCCTTTCCGGACCGGAGCGTGGCCCACGCATTACCGAGCTGTGCACTGCAACCATCCGCGCGGTCGCCCAGGGTGTGGTGGGCATCGCGTTCATTCAGATGTTGCTGGTCGGTGTGGGCTTCGTGCTCATGGGCGTCCCCGGTGCCGGGCTGCTGGCCATGGTGGCGCTGTTGATGGGGATCATGCAATTGCCGGTGCTGCTGGTGACTCTTCCGGTGATCGCTTATGTCTTCGCCACCGAAGGGACCAGTCTGGCCACCATTGTGTTTGGCATCTACAGCCTGATTGCCGGGATGGCCGATAACGTCCTCAAGCCGTTGATGCTAGGCCGCGGCGTCGATGTCCCGATGCCGGTGATTCTGATTGGCGCCTTGGGCGGTATGGTGAGCGGCGGCTTCATTGGTTTGTTCATCGGGCCGGTTGCGCTGGCGGTGGGCTACCAACTGTTCTGGCAATGGGTCCAGGACCAACCGTCTGCCGAGGTAATGAACGAGACACCCGAGATCGAGGCGTTGAACGAGACACCGAAGACAGAGGCAATGAACGATCAGCGTCCTGTCTGAGGAGTTTGCGCTTGATGCCACGCCCTGCTCGCATCAGCCGGCTTCTGCTCTGTGGCACCGTCGTTCTGGGGGGCTGTGTGCAACTGGGCCCGGATTTCCAGTCGCCGGCCCAGCCCTGGGTCGACCACTGGAACAGCCCGGCCCTGGAAATCGCCGGCCAACAACACGCGCAACCTGACAGCCGCCAATGGTGGCGCGTGTTCAACGACCCGGTGCTCGACCATTTGATGGCCGAAGCCGACGCCCATAACTCCGACTTGCAAGTCGCAGGCCTGCGGGTCATGGAGTCCCGCGCGCAATTGGGCATCGCTCTGGCCGGCCGCTACCCGCAATTGCAACAAGCCAGCGCCGACAGCCTGTACCTGAACCGTCGACAGTCGGGCGGCGCCAACCCCCAGGACACGCATTTCTGGCAACACAGCGTCGGCTTCGATATCGGCTGGGAACTGGATTTCTGGGGGCGTTTCAGCCGTGCCATCGAGTCGGCCGACGCCTCCTGGTTTGCCGCCCAGGCCAACTACGAAAATGCCCTGGTGCTGTTGCACGCGCAACTGGCGCAAAACTACTACGCCTTGCGCACCGCCGAGGCGCGCCTGGCCATCGCCCGCAGTAACGCCAAATTGCAAAAGCGCAGCTACGAGATCACCGAGCGCCTGTTCAACAGCGGGGCCGAAGCCGAACTCGATCTGCAACAAGCCAAGACCCAGTACCTGGGCACCCTGAGTACCATCCCGGATTTCGAGAGCCAGGTGGCGAGCTTGCGCAATGCGCTGTCTACCCTGATCGGCCAGCCACCCGGCACGATCCCTGATCTTGATCGCAACACCGGTGTGGTGCCACTGCTCGATACCGCGGTCTTGCAGGATGTGCCGGCCAACCTGCTGGTGCGGCGCCCCGATGTCCGTGCTGCCGAGCTGCAAGTGGCAGCGCAGTCGGCGTTGATCGGTGTGGCCGAGTCCGACCTGTACCCCTCCATCAGCCTGCTGGGCAGCATCGTCTGGTCCGCCAGCTCGCTCAACGCTGCGCCCAATACCCTCGACTTCGTGGCCGGCCCCAGCCTGCGCTGGGACATCTTCGACCACGGCCGGATCACCAACAACGTTCGCGTGCAGGATGCGCGCTTGCAGCAATTGATCGTTATCTACCAGGACAGCGTGCGCCAGGCGGCGCGCGAGGCTGACGATGCCGCTACCGGTTTGATCAAAGCGCTGGAGCGCGACCAGATCCTCAGCGAAGCCTCGGTAGCCGCCGAACGTTCGGTGACCCTGGCCAATGCCCAATACCGCGAAGGCTATTCGGATTTCCAGCGCGTGCTGGATGCCCAGCGGGCCCTGTTTGCCCAGCAGGATATTTACCTGGTCAACCGTGGCACCGCCGTCAACAGCCTGATCGCCCTCTACAAGGCTTTGGGCGGAGGTTGGTACAGCGACCAGCCGATGGTCGACCCGGCCACCCGCCAACAGATGCAACAACGGACCGATTGGGGCGATCTGCTCGACGAACCGAAGGAAAGTGCCCATGACTGACAGCCAACAACCGGTCGACGAGAAAGCCCCGGCACCTGCCGCCGACCCTGCGAAAAAAGCGATCAACTGGGTGGTGCTGCTGATCATCCTGAGCCTGGTCTGGTACCTGATGGCCGACCGTTACACCCCCTACACGCAACAGGCACGGGTGCAGGCCTTCATTGTGCCGGTGGCCGCCGAGGTATCGGGCCGGGTGACCAAAGTGCATGTACGCAACAACCAGGACGTCAAGGCCGGCGAGTTGCTGTTTGAAGTCAATCCCGAGCAATACCAGATTGCCGTCGATCGCGCCCGCGCCGACCTTGAGTCGACCCGTCGCCAGGTGGGCGCCAACACCGCCGGCGTCGACTCCAAGCAAGCGTCCCTGCGTGCATCCCAGGCCAACGAGCTCAAGGCACGCCAGGACATCCAGCGGCTTGAACGCCTGTACCGCGAAGACCCGGGCACCATCTCGCTACGACGCCTGGAAATATCCCGCGCCACCCTGGAAGAGTCCATCAGCCAGGTCGCCGCAGCCAAGGCCGAAGTACAACGTGCACGCGAACAACAGGGCGGTAACGAAGACGAAAACGCCCAGTTGCTCAGCGCCGCAAGCAACCTTGAAAAAGCCGAGCTGGACTTGAGCAATACCAGGGTCCACGCGCGCTCGGCCGGCCTGATCACCGATTTGCGCACCGATGTCGGCCAGTTTGCCGCCGCCGGTGCGCCGGTGATGACCCTGATCGCCATCCACGATGTGTGGATCAGCGCCGACATGACGGAAAACAACCTGGGAAGCGTCCAGCCCGGGACGCCGGTGTCCATCGTCCTCGACGCCCTGCCGGGAGAGATTTTCAAAGGCCATGTGCGCAGCGTTGGCTATGGCGTCGATATCGGCCAAACCACCCAGCCGGGCAGTCTGCCGAAAGTGGAGAACAGCCGCGATTGGCTACGCCCTGCCCAGCGCTTTCCGGTCATCATCGAGTTCGAACCCGGTGAGTTGAGCAGCCCGCAAGGCATCCGCTCCGGCGGGCAAGCCGAAGTCATGGCGTTCCCGAGTGAAAGTAACCCGCTGAATATTCTGGGTCGCCTGTTCCTGCGCCTGATGAGCTGGATGTCCTATGCGTATTGAGCGTCCGGCCCGGGTTCAGCGCGCCCTGCGTCTGAGCTTCGGTACGGCGCTGTGCCTGGCGGCGAGCTTTGGTCTGGCCCTGCCCATCCCGTTCCTCGCGCCGATGCTGGCGCTGATGATGCTGGCGGCGATGAACCGACCGTTGCCGTTCAAGGCCAGCCTGGGCCTGATCCTGATCCTGATGCTAACCACCGGGACCGGCCTGCTGCTCATTCCCCTGCTGCGTTATTACCCCTTCAGTGGCGTGTTGCTGGTCGGACTGTGCCTGTTCCTGGCCTTTGGTTATGGCTTGCGTGGCGGCAACCCGCTGGTGGCGACTTTCCTGGTGGTGGGCCTGACCTTGATCAGTTCGGCCGGAACCGCTGAATTCAGCCTGGCGCTTGAGGTGATCGTGGCCCTGGTCAAGGGTTTGTTCTTGGCCGTCACGACGCTGACCATCAGCCATTGGCTGTTTCCCGAGCCCGCCAGTGCCCCCGCGGCCAAACCGGGCCCGAGCCTTACGCCAACCGAAAGCGGTTGGCTGGCGCTACGGGCCACGCTGGTGGTGCTGCCGACTTTCCTGCTGGCCATGATCGACCCGGCCAGCTACCTGCCGATCATCATGAAAGCCGTCAGCCTCGGCCAACAAAGCTGCGCGACCAGCGCCCGCACCGCCGGCCAGGAGTTACTCGGCTCTACCCTGCTCGGTGGCTTGATGGCGATTCTTTTCTGGTGCGCGCTGAGCCTGTTCGTCAACCTGTGGATGTTCTTTCTGTGGATGTTGCTGTTCGGATTGCTGGCGGCCAGAAAGCTCTATGGCCTGGCCCGGACCCGACAACCACCGAGTTTCTGGCTCAACAGCCTGGCGACCCTGATCATTCTGCTCGGCCAATCGGTGCAGGACAGTGCAGCGGGCAAGGACGTTTACACCGCCTTCGCCATCCGCATGGGCCTGTTCATTCTGGTGACCTTGTACGCCTGCGTCATGGTCCATCTGCTGGACACGCGGCGCCAGCGTCGAATTACGACCACCTAGAAACAGAAAAACCCCCTGAGAAGGGGGTTTTTCATCTGTGGATAACTTATTCCACGGTTACCGACTTCGCCAGGTTGCGCGGCTGGTCGACGTCGGTGCCTTTGAGTACGGCAACGTAGTACGACAGCAGCTGCAGCGGGATGGTGTAGAGGATCGGCGACAGGATGTCGTGGATGTGCGGCATGTGCACCACGTGGGTGCCTTCACCGTTGGTCATGCCGGCCTTCTCGTCAGCGAAGACGATCAACTGGCCACCGCGGGCGCGGACTTCCTGGAGGTTGGACTTCAACTTCTCCAGCAGTTCGTTGTTCGGCGCCACGGTCACCACTGGCATGTCGTTATCCACAAGCGCCAACGGGCCGTGTTTCAACTCGCCGGCCGGATAGGCTTCAGCGTGGATGTAGGAGATTTCCTTGAGCTTGAGTGCCCCTTCCATCGCTACCGGGAACTGCGCACCGCGGCCGAGGAACAGCGTGTGGTGTTTCTCGGCGAACAGCTCGGAGATTTTTTCCACGGTGCTGTCCATGGCCAGCGCTTCGCTCAGACGGGCTGGCAAACGACGCAGTTCTTCGACCAGCGTCGCTTCAACATCTTTGGCCAATGTGCCACGAACCTGGCCCAGGGAAAGCGTCAGCAACAACAGGCCAACCAATTGCGTGGTGAAGGCTTTGGTCGATGCCACACCGATTTCGCGACCGGCCTGGGTCAACAGGGTCAGATCGGACTCGCGTACCAGCGAGCTGATGCCGACGTTGCAGATCGCCAGGCTGGCGAGGTAACCCAGTTCCTTGGCGTTGCGCAGTGCGGCCAGGGTGTCGGCGGTCTCACCGGACTGGGAAATGGTCACGAACAAGGTGTCCGGCTGCACCACCACCTTGCGGTAGCGGAATTCGCTGGCGACTTCGACCTGGCAAGGAATGCCGGCCAGCTCTTCGAGCCAGTAACGCGCGACCATGCCGGCGTGGTAACTGGTGCCACATGCGACGATCTGTACGTTACGCACTTTGGCGAACAGCTCGGCCGCCTGTGGGCCGAATGCTTGAACCAGTACCTGGTTCTGGCTCAGGCGACCTTCCAGGGTGCGCTGCACCACGGATGGTTGCTCGTGGATTTCCTTGAGCATGAAATGGCGGAACTCGCCCTTTTCAGCGGCTTCGGCACCGTCGCGATACTGCACGGCTTCGCGCTCGACAGCCTTGCCGTCAACGTCCCAGATCTGCACGCTGTCGCGGCGGATTTCGGCGATATCGCCTTCTTCCAGATACATGAAGCGGTCGGTGACCTGACGCAGGGCCAACTGGTCGGACGCCAGGAAGTTTTCCCCCAGGCCCAGGCCGATCACCAGCGGGCTGCCGCTGCGGGCTGCGACCAGACGATCAGGTTGCTTCGAGCTGATCACTGCCAGACCGTAAGCACCGTGCAACTCTTTGACGGTCGCCTTGAGGGCCACGGTCAGATCGCGCAGATCCTTGAGTTTGTGGTTCAGCAGGTGCGCGATGACTTCGGTGTCGGTGTCCGAAGTGAACACATAGCCCAAGGCCTTGAGTTGTTCACGCAGGGCTTCGTGGTTTTCGATGATGCCGTTGTGCACCACCGCCAGGTCACCGGAGAAATGCGGGTGGGCATTGCGCTCGCACGGTGCACCGTGGGTGGCCCAGCGCGTGTGGGCGATACCCAGACGACCGACCAGCGGCTCGGTGGCCAATGCCTGCTCCAGCTCACTGACTTTGCCCGGGCGACGCAGGCGCTCGAGTTTTTCATCGTTGGTGTAGACCGCCACGCCAGCGCTGTCATACCCACGGTATTCGAGGCGTTTCAGGCCTTCGACGAGGATGGCGGTGATGTTACGTTCTGCGACTGCGCCGACAATTCCACACATGCTATTTCTCCTGACTGATAGCCGCGCAAATCAAATTGATGCCGCGGGCCTGAATCTGATCGCGAGCCTCAAGCGGCAGGCGTTCATCCGTAATAAGGGTATGGATGCTGCTCCAGGGCAGCTCCAGGTTGGGAATCTTGCGGCCGATCTTGTCGGCCTCCACCATCACGACCACTTCGCGGGCGACTTCGGCCATGACCCGGCTCAGCCCGAGCAGTTCGTTGAAGGTGGTTGTACCGCGAACCAGATCGATGCCATCGGCCCCGATGAACAGCTGGTCGAAGTCGTAGGAGCGTAGTACCTGCTCGGCAACCTGCCCCTGAAAGGACTCGGAATGCGGGTCCCAGGTGCCACCGGTCATCAACAGCACCGGTTCATGCTCAAGTTCGCTCAGGGCATTGGCGACATGCAGCGAGTTGGTCATCACCACCAGACCGGGTTGCTGCCCGAGTTCCGGGATCATGGAGGCGGTGGTACTGCCACTGTCGATAATGATGCGCGCATGCTCGCGAATCCGCGCGACGGCGGCACGAGCGATGGCTTGCTTGTATATGGAAACCGGCTGACCAAGGTCCGCGACCAGCTCCTGAGGCATGGTGATCGCCCCGCCGTAACGACGCAGCAACAGGCCATTGCTTTCAAGTGCTGCCAGATCCTTGCGAATCGTAACTTCCGATGTTTCGAAGCGCTTGGCCAACTCATCCACACTGACTTCGCCCTGCTCATTGAGCAAGGCGAGGATGTTGTGACGACGTTGAGGTGTGTTGCGCTTCGACATGAGCTGATAAGTTTCGTTTCGAAAGATAGCAGAAGCAATCAAAACCTATCAGCGAAACTTCGTCAAGCGCCATGCGATAAAAAGAGTTGTGGATAAAAGCATCGCGGGCAAGCCCGCGAATGCAATGGATCTGGCTGTGAATAACTGCAGCCGAGCATTGGACTGTGGATAACTCAGCTCTTCTTGATCTTCTCCGGCCGCTTCCAGCCGTCGATGTTCTTCTGACGAGCACGCCCAATGGCCAACTGGGATTTATCCACAGCCGAGGTAATAGTCGAACCGGCCGCCGTGGTCGCACCATCCAGGATATCCACAGGTGCTACCAACGAGTTGTTGGAACCAATGAACACATCTTCACCCAACACGGTTTTCCACTTGTTGGCGCCGTCATAGTTGCAAGTGATGGTGCCAGCACCGATGTTGGTGCGCGCGCCCACTTCAGCATCACCCAGATAAGCCAGGTGACCGGCCTTGGCGCCTTCTCCCAAGTGCGCGTTTTTCAACTCGACGAAGTTACCCACATGCGCCCGGGCTTCCAGCACGGTACCTGGACGCAGACGCGCGAATGGGCCGGCATCGCTGCCTTCACCCAGAATGGCGCCTTCGATATGGCTGTTGGCCTTGATGACCACGCCTTTGCGCAAGGTGCTGTCCTTGATCACGCAGTTCGGGCCGATCACCACGTCGTCTTCGATTACCACCTTGCCTTCGAGGATCACGTTGATGTCGATCAGCACGTCGCGGCCTACGGTCACGTCTGCGCGCACGTCGAAACGTGCCGGGTCGCGCAGCGTCACACCTTGAGCCATCAAACGACGACCGGCGCGCAATTGATAATGCCGCTCCAGCTCGGAAAGCTGCTTGCGGTCGTTGGCACCCTGCACTTCCATGGCGTCATGCGGTTGCTCGGTGGCCACCACCAGACCATCGCTCACTGCCATGGCAATGATGTCAGTCAGGTAGTACTCGCCCTGGGCGTTGTTATTGGAGAGGCGACTCATCCAGTCGCCAAGACGGGCAAAAGGCAGCGCCAGAATGCCGGTATTGCCTTCGGTGATCTGGCGTTGGGCTTCATCGGCATCTTTCTGCTCGACAATGGCGGCAACCTTGCCAGCGCTATCACGAACGATTCGGCCGTAACCGGTCGGGTCATCCAGTTCGACGGTCAGCAGGCCCAATTGCTCTGGACCCACTTGCTTGAGCAGGCGCTGCAGGGTTTCGACCTCGATCAACGGCACATCACCATAGAGCACCAGCACGGTGTCGGACTGAATGAATGGCACTGCTTGAGCAACGGCGTGACCGGTACCCAACTGTTTATCCTGCAGGACGAAGTTGAGGTCATCCGCCGCCAGGCGTTCGCGCACGGCGTCGGCACCATGACCGATTACGACGTGGATGCGCTGTGGATCAAGTTGCCGAGCGCTGTGGATAACATGACCGAGCATGGAGTTGCCGGCAATCGGGTGCAAAACTTTTGGCAAAGCGGAACGCATGCGCGTGCCTTGGCCTGCAGCGAGAATAACGATTTCAAGAGACATGACTGGCTACCAATCCTGGGTGGTCAGCGGCTGCGACCGGGTTGTAAAAATCGGAAAAGAAAAAAGGGTAGCCGAGGCTACCCTTTTTAATCAATCACACAACAAGTGCTGCCTTAGTGGCCGAACTTCTTGCGGATCTGCTGGACGGTGCGCAGCTGAGCTGCAGCCTCGGCCAGACGTGCGGCAGCGGAACCGTAATCGAATTCAGCGCCACGTTCATGCAAGGCCTTCTCGGCAGCCTTGACGGCTTCCTGAGCGGAGGCTTCATCCAGGTCGGCAGCACGCTGCACGGTGTCGGCAAGTACCTTGACCATGTTCGGCTGAACCTCGAGGAAACCACCGGAGATGTAATACACCTCCTCTTCCCCGCCCTGCTTGACCAGGCGGATCGGACCTGGCTTCAGATTAGTGATCAGCGGCGCGTGACCCAGAGCGATACCAAGATCACCCAGTGCACCGTGCGCAATCACCATCTCGACCAGACCGGAAAAGATTTCCCCTTCCGCGCTGACGATATCGCAATGGACTGTCATAGCCATCTGATTGCCTCAACCTAAATTAGCGCCCGTTGCCGGGCGCCGGGATTACAGTTTCTTGGCTTTCTCGATCGCTTCTTCGATGCCGCCAACCATGTAGAACGCTTGTTCTGGCAGGTGGTCGTAGTCACCGTTGAGGATGCCTTTGAAGCCAGCAATGGTGTCTTTCAGGGAAACGTATTTACCTGATGCACCGGTGAAGACTTCAGCCACGAAGAACGGCTGCGACAAGAAGCGCTGGATCTTACGAGCACGGTTTACCAACTGCTTGTCGGCTTCCGACAGCTCGTCCATACCCAGGATCGCAATGATGTCCTTCAGTTCTTTGTAACGCTGCAGAACGTACTGAACGCCGCGAGCGGTGTCGTAGTGGTCCTGGCCGATTACGTTCGGGTCCAGCTGGCGCGAAGTCGAGTCGAGTGGATCGACCGCCGGGTAGATACCCAGGGAAGCGATGTCACGGGACAGAACGACGGTAGCGTCCAAGTGGGCGAAGGTGGTCGCTGGCGACGGGTCGGTCAAGTCATCCGCAGGTACGTATACCGCCTGGATCGAAGTGATCGAACCTTCCTTGGTCGAAGTGATACGTTCTTGCAGAACGCCCATCTCTTCAGCCAGGGTCGGCTGGTAACCTACTGCCGAAGGCATACGGCCCAGCAGTGCGGATACTTCAGTACCGGCCAGGGTGTAACGATAGATGTTGTCGACGAACAGCAGAACGTCGTTACCTTCGTCACGGAACTTCTCGGCCATGGTCAGGCCGGTCAGAGCTACGCGCAGACGGTTACCCGGCGGCTCGTTCATCTGACCGTAAACCAGTGCCACTTTGTCCAGAACGTTGGAGTCCTTCATCTCGTGGTAGAAGTCGTTACCCTCACGAGTACGCTCACCCACACCGGCGAACACGGAATAACCGCTGTGCTCGATGGCGATGTTACGGATCAGTTCCATCATGTTTACGGTTTTGCCTACACCGGCACCACCGAACAGACCGACTTTACCGCCTTTGGCGAACGGGCAAACCAGGTCGATAACCTTGATGCCGGTTTCCAGCAGGTCGTTACCGCCTGCTTGTTCAGCGAACGAAGGTGCTGGACGGTGAATGCCCCAACGCTCTTCGGTGTCGATCGGACCAGCTTCGTCGATCGGGTTACCGAGGACGTCCATGATCCGGCCCAGAGTCGCTTTACCGACCGGTACGGAGATGGCTGCGCCAGAATCGGTAACTTCCAGACCGCGCTTCAAGCCCTCGGTGGAACCCATCGCAATGGTGCGAACCACGCCGTCGCCCAGCTGTTGCTGAACTTCCAGAGTGGTTTCAGCCGCGCTCATTACTTTCAGCGCGTTGTAGATGCTCGGTACGCTGTCGCGTGGAAATTCCACGTCGATAACGGCGCCGATGATTTGAACGATACGTCCGCTACTCATAGCTGGATCCTCTGAATATTTGAACCGTTAAACCGCGGCAGCGCCGCCGACGATTTCCGAGATCTCTTGGGTGATCGCAGCCTGACGCGCCTTGTTGTAGACCAGCTGCAAATCGCTGATCAAATCACCGGCGTTGTCGGTAGCGTTCTTCATCGCGATCATCCGCGCAGCCTGTTCAGCCGCGTTGTTCTCGACCACCGCCTGGTAGACCTGCGACTCGACGTAACGGACCATCAAGCCGTCAAGCAGCTCTTTGGCATCCGGTTCGTAGAGATAGTCCCAGTGGTGCTTGAGGTCTTGATCCGGGGTTGCCACCAGTGGAATCAACTGCTCCACGGTAGGCTGTTGCGTCATGGTGTTGATGAACTTGTTGGACACCACGGACAGGCGGTCAATACGGCCGTCCAGGTAGGCATCCAGCATCACCTTGACGCTGCCAATCAGATCATTGATCGACGGCTCTTCACCCAGGTGGCTGATAGCTGCTACGACGTTACCGCCGAAGTTGCGGAAGAAAGCCGCACCCTTGCTACCAACGACACACAGATCGATCTCGACGCCGTTTTCGCGGTTTACCGCCATGTCCTTGACCAGAGCCTTGAACAGGTTGGTGTTCAAGCCACCACACAAACCACGGTCACTGCTCACTACGACATAACCAACTCGCTTTACTTCACGGTCGATCATGAACGGGTGGCGATATTCCGGGTTAGCGTTGGCCAGATGACCAATAACCTGGCGGATGCGCTCCGCGTAAGGACGGCTAGCAGCCATGCGCATTTGTGCCTTGCGCATTTTACTGACCGCCACTTTTTCCATGGCGCTGGTAATCTTTTGCGTGCTTTTGATGCTCGCAATCTTACTGCGAATCTCTTTTGCGCCTGCCATGTAACACCTATCAGGTTAGCAAGCGGGAGCCTTGCGGCTCCCGCTGCGGCTTACCAGGTTTGGGTGGCCTTGAACTTCTCGATACCGGCTTTCATGCCAGCGTCGATTTCGTCATTGAAGTCACCCTTCACGTTGATCTTCGCCATCAAATCGGCGTGATCGCGGTTGAAGAAAGCAATCAGCGCTTGTTCGAAGCTGCCGATCTTGGCGATTTCAACGTCAGTCAGGAACCCACGCTCAGCGGCATACAGCGACAGCGCCATGTCAGCGATCGACATTGGTGCGTATTGCTTCTGCTTCATCAGCTCGGTAACGCGCTGACCATGCTCAAGTTGCTTACGGGTCGCTTCGTCCAGGTCAGAAGCGAACTGGGCGAATGCCGCCAGTTCACGGTACTGAGCCAGAGCGGTACGGATACCACCGGACAGCTTCTTGATGATCTTGGTCTGAGCGGCACCACCCACACGGGATACCGAAACACCGGCGTTCACTGCAGGGCGGATGCCCGAGTTGAACATGGCCGATTCCAGGAAGATCTGACCGTCGGTGATGGAAATCACGTTGGTCGGAACGAACGCGGAAACGTCGCCAGCCTGGGTTTCGATGATCGGCAGTGCGGTCAGGGAACCGGTTTTGCCGGTCACTGCGCCGTTGGTGAACTTCTCTACGTATTCTTCCGAAACGCGGGATGCGCGCTCCAGCAGACGGGAGTGGAGATAGAACACGTCGCCTGGGTAAGCTTCACGGCCTGGTGGACGGCGCAGCAGCAGGGAAATCTGGCGGTAAGCCACTGCTTGCTTGGACAGATCGTCATAAACGATCAGCGCGTCTTCACCGCGGTCGCGGAAGAATTCACCCATGGTGCAACCGGAGTACGGTGCCAGGAATTGCAGCGCAGGAGATTCCGAAGCACTGGCAGCCACGATGATCGTGTTGGCCAGGGCGCCGTTTTCTTCCAGCTTGCGAACCACGTTGGCGATGGTCGATTGTTTCTGACCGATCGCTACGTAGACGCAGAAAATGCCGCTGTTCTTCTGGTTGATGATCGCGTCGATCGCCAGAGCGGTTTTACCGATCTGACGGTCACCGATGATCAGCTCACGCTGGCCACGGCCGACCGGGATCATGGCATCGACAGCCTTGTAGCCAGTCTGTACAGGCTGGTCTACCGACTTACGCCAGATCACGCCTGGAGCAACTTTCTCGACCGCGTCGGTCTCGGTGTTGCCCAGTGGACCTTTGCCGTCAACAGGGTTACCCAGTGCGTCGACTACGCGACCCAGCAGTTCCTTACCAACCGGAACTTCGAGGATGCGGCCAGTGCACTTGGCGCTCAAGCCTTCAGCCAGAGACTGGTATGCGCCCAGTACAACGGCACCTACGGAGTCTTGCTCCAGGTTGAGGGCCATGCCGAAGACGCCGCCCGGAAACTCGATCATCTCGCCGTACATTACGTCGGCCAGACCGTGAATCCGCACGATACCGTCAGATACGCTGACGACAGTGCCTTCGTTACGGGCTTGGGAGGTCACATCGAGCTTGTCGATGCGGCCCTTGATAATTTCACTTATTTCGGAAGGATTGAGTTGCTGCATTGCTCTGCTGCCCCTTCAAACTCAAGATTTCAATGCTTCGGCCAGTTTCGCGATTTTGCCGCGAATCGAGCCATCGATAACCAGGTCGCCGGCGCGGATGACGACACCACCAATAAGGGCAGCGTCCTCCGCAACTTGCAGGCGCACTTCCCGGTTGAGTCGTGCACTGAGAACCTTGGCGAGTTTGTCTTGCTGTTCTTGGTTCAATGCAAAAGCACTGGTCACTTCAACGTCTACCGACTTCTCTTGCTCGGCCTTGTACAGGTCGAAAAGAGCGGCAATCTCCGGCAATAGCAGGAGACGGTCGTTTTCGGCAACGACATTGATGAAGTTCTGTGCCTTGGCATCAAACTTGTCGCCACACACGTCAA
Organism: Pseudomonas sp. P4_B3; assembly: GCF_056402295.1. NCBI lineage: Bacteria > Pseudomonadati > Pseudomonadota > Gammaproteobacteria > Pseudomonadales > Pseudomonadaceae > Pseudomonas > Pseudomonas sp. P4_B3. The sequence continues at coordinate 116,690 of NZ_JBFUHR010000001.1, read as the reverse complement.
TGAACGTGGTGGCCTTTTCTGCGCTCGTCAGTCGCGGGGCCTTGAGCACGCGCTGCAGAGTGTCGTCTTGCGACACCGCTGCAGCCAGGCCGAGCATGGCTGACCAATTGGCCAGTTGCTGGTGGGCCTGAGCGTGCTCGAAGGCCGCCTTAGCGTAAGGTCGGGCCAACGTGGTCAGTTCTGCCATGATCGCCCTCGCTTAGATTTCAGCAGCCAGTTGGTTAACCAGCTTTGCGTGCGCGTTTTGATCGATTGTGGCACCCAGGATCTTCTCGGCGCCTTCGACTGCCAGCAAGCCCACTTGGGCACGCAGCACGTCTTTGACACTGTTCAGTTCCTGTTCGATCTCGGCCTGAGCCTGAACCTTCACACGGTCAGCGTCGACACGGGCTTTTTCAACAGCCTCTTCGACAATCTGATTACCGCGTTTCTTGGCTTGCTCGATGATTTCAGCTGCCTGAGCTTTCGCTTCGCGCAGTTGCTGACCCGCTTTCTCTTGGGCCAACTCCAGGTCGCGAGCTGCTCGGCTGGCAGCGTCCAGACCATCAGCGATCTTCTTTTGACGTTCGTGCAGAGCCGCAATGACCGGAGGCCATACGAACTTCATGCAGAACAGTACAAAAATCAGGAACGCAACGGACTGGCCAATCAGGGTCGCATTAATGTTCACGCCAACACCTCGCAGTTACGTTGTCCATCACACCAAATTACCCGGAAGATCCGAGTAATCAGCCAGCGATTTGACCAACGAACGGGTTCGCAAAGGTGAAGAACAGAGCGATACCAACACCGATCATGGTTACGGCGTCGAGCAGACCGGCAACGATGAACATTTTAACTTGCAGCATTGGAACCATTTCTGGCTGACGCGCTGCGCCTTCCAGGAACTTGCCGCCCAGCAGGCCGAAACCAATTGCGGTACCCAGTGCGCCCAGGCCGATCAACAGTGCAACAGCGATAGCGGTTAGACCAACTACAGTTTCCATCTTTCCTCCCGACTTTTACGTCGTATGGTTTAGGTTTTTTTAATTTAAAGCGGTAAAACAAATCGTTTCAGAGGCCCCGTTAAGAGCCCCCTCCCGTTTAACGGGGAGGGACATCAGACTAGTCGAGACTGGTCTTAATGGTTTTCTTCGTGTGCCATCGACAGGTAGACGATGGTCAGCATCATGAAGATGAACGCCTGCAGGGTGATGATCAGGATGTGGAACACAGCCCACGCCCACTGCAGAACAACGCCCAGGCCACTAAGCCAGAGCAGACCGCTGCCGAACATCACAGCAATCAGAATGAAGACCAGCTCGCCGGCATACATGTTGCCGAACAGACGCAGAGCCAGGGAGATCGGCTTGGCGATCAGGGTCACGAATTCCAGCAGGAAGTTCACCGGGATCAGCAGCGCCTGAAGGAAGATGTTCTTGCTGCCGAACGGGTGCAGGGTCAGCTCGCCGATGAAGCCGCCGAGGCCCTTGATCTTGATGCTGTAGAAAATGATCAGCGCGAACACCGAGAAGGCCATGGCCAGAGTAGCGTTCGGGTCGGTGGTCGACACGGCACGGAACGGGATGTGGTGATCGCCGGAGATCAGGATGGCCAGCTGAGGAATCCAGTCGACCGGTACCAGGTCGACGGCGTTCATCATGAACACCCAGACGAAGATGGTCAGTGCCAGTGGTGCAACCACCGGGCTACGGCCATGGAAGCTGTCTTTCACGCTGCCATCGACGAATTCGACCAATACTTCAACGAAGTTCTGCAAAGCACCAGGAACACCGGTAGTCGCCTTCTTCGCCGCCATGCGGAAAAGGAGAACGAAAATCAGACCCAATGCGACCGACCAGCCGAGAGTATCGACGTGGAAAGCCCAGAAGCCCATTTCCTTGGCTTCTGCTGCGGTGTGGGCAAAGCCCCAGCCGCCGTTGGGTAGCTGACCGAAGGTCAGGTTCTGCAAGTGGTGCTGGATATAGCCCGAAGCGGTTGTTTCTGCCATGGTTGCCTCAAACGCCCTAAGGTCTCGAAAGTCTTGTTCTCATCAGCAGGGGAGCGAACCAGCTGACCGACTGAGTCAGCACGAAGGCACCGAATACTGCAATCGGCGCCAGTGGCTTCACACCTGCAAACACCAGTGCAAACAGCACTGCCGTCAAAATCAGTTTGCCTGCCTCGCCGGCATAAAAAGACCGGACGATGGACTGGGCTGCTCGGGCGCCGGTAAACCGAAATGCCTTGTGAGCGAAATAAATATTGGGAAGCAAGGCTATCAGGCCTCCGCAAAGTCCCGAGTACCCGGCAACGACTCCATACCGTTGCCAGAGCGCCAAAGCGGCAATGAGCAGAACGACAAATTGAGCCATTAACACCGGAAAAACTGCCAGGCGATGGAAGGGCAGGCGGTTTGGCGTGCGGGTTTCCATCACTTTTACTCCCCAATGGTCGGCTGCCGAAATTCAATAACTTGGCATAATTTGTGCCGACAAAATGCGCGCAGAGTATAGGGGCGGTTCTGCCCCTATTCAACTGTCAGGTAGTGATTTCCGACTGCGCGCTACATGAGGAAATGTTTCAGCGGATATGCGCAAGTACGCCTTGAAGCTCATCCAGTGAGTTGTAGCCAATCACCAACTGCCCTTTACCCTTCTTACCGTGGCGGATCTGCACCGCAGAGCCTAGGCGCTCGGCCAGGCGCTGTTCAAGACGGGCGATATCCGGGTCCGGTTTTGCCGCTTCAACAGGCTCCGGTTTACCACTCAACCACTGGCGAACCAGTGCCTCGGTTTGGCGCACGGTCAGCCCGCGTGCGACAACATGTCGCGCCCCTTCAACCTGTTGAATTTCCGGCAAACCGAGCAAAGCACGGGCGTGACCCATTTCCAGGTCGCCGTGGGACAACATGGTCTTGATGACTTCCGGCAAGGAAATCAGGCGCAACAGGTTAGCCACTGTCACCCGGGACTTGCCCACTGCCTCGGCGACCTGTTGCTGGGTCAGCTGGAACTCCTGCTGCAACCGCTGCAGAGCCACCGCTTCTTCGATCGGGTTCAGGTCTTCGCGCTGGATGTTCTCGATCAGCGCGATGGCAATAGCGGTTTCATCGGGTACATCGCGAACCATCGCCGGGATGGTTTCCTTCCCGGCTTGCTGGCTGGCGCGCCAGCGGCGTTCGCCGGCAATGATTTCAAAACGGCCGCTGCCGATCGGGCGAACCACGATGGGCTGCATGACGCCCTGGGCCTTGATCGACTGCGCCAGCTCTTCGAGCGCCTGCGGATCCATGTCACGACGCGGCTGGTATTTGCCGCGCTGGAGCAGATCCAGGGGAAGGTGCTGCAGCTCACGCTGATCGGCTTGCGCCGCTTGTTCTTCCAGCGAGCTGACAGTCGGACCACTCAACAGAGCATCCAGTCCACGTCCGAGACCTCGTTTCTTGACGGCCATGGGGATTCCTTAAGTTGCCTGAGCAGCGGCGATGCGTGAGTTTTTGCGTTGACGACGAACCATTTCGCCCGCCAATGCCAGATAGGCAACGGCGCCTCGCGATGCTTTGTCGTACGCCAGCGCCGGCATGCCGTAGCTTGGCGCTTCGGCCAGACGGATGTTGCGCGGAATGACGGTGTCGTAGAGCTGTTCGCCGAAGTGTTCCTTGAGCTGCGCCGAGACATCGTTCATCAGGCTCAGGCGCGGGTCGTACATCGTCCGCAGCAGGCCTTCGACCTTCAGGTTCGGGTTCAGCAGTTCAGCGATACGCTTGATGTTATCCACAAGGTCGCTCAAGCCTTCGAGTGCGAAGTACTCGCACTGCATGGGGATAATTACCCCGTCGGCGGCAACCAGTGCGTTCAGGGTCAGCATCGACAGCGACGGTGGGCAGTCGATCAGGATGTAATCGTAGTTTTCCCGGATCGGCGCCAGCGCGCTGCGCAGACGGCTTTCCTTCATCTGCATTTCCAGCAGCACTACTTCGGCCGCGGTGAGGTCGCGGTTGGCTGGCAACAACTGGTAACCACCGTGTTCGGAAAAGTGCATGGCCTGGGCCAGGTCGCACTCACCGATCAGCAGGTCGTAGACCGAGTTTTCCAGGCCATGTTTATCCACACCGCTACCCATGGTGGCGTTGCCCTGTGGATCAAGGTCGATCAACAGCACCCGGCGCTTGGTCGCGACCAGGGATGCTGCGAGGTTGATGCAGGTGGTGGTTTTGCCCACGCCACCCTTTTGGTTCGCAATCGCGAATACCTTAGCCATTCTTGCTTGTGTTCCCAATCATGCCGTGCGGCGCAGTATCAGCAGATGGCGTTGGCCTTGGCAACCAGGTACGGCCAGGGCGTGTTCGCTATCGAGGTGGAAGTCTGCCGGCAATGCTACCAGCTCATCGGCCGGATGAACGCCCTTCATTGCCAGCCAGCGTGTTTCGCTATCGCCGAGGTGGCGAGTCCAGTTGCTGAAGTTCTCCATGCTGCTGAACGCCCGGGAAATGATCCCGTTGAACGGCTGGGCAGGCTGGAAGGCTTCAACGCGACTGTGGATAACTTGCAGGTTATCCAGTTTGAGTTCGAGTTTTACCTGGGTCAGGAAGCGGGTTTTCTTGCCGTTGCTGTCCAGGCAGGTCACCTGGGACTCGGGAAACAGGATCGCCAGCGGAATGCCAGGCATGCCGCCGCCACTGCCGACGTCGAGCCAACGACCGTTTTCGATGAACGACATCACACTCAGGCTATCGAGCAAGTGACGGGAAACCATTTCGTCCGGATCACGCACGGCGGTGAGGTTGTAAGCCTTGTTCCATTTGATCAACAGGGCCAGGTAACCCAGCAGTTGTGCGTGCTGGGTTTCTGTCAGCGTGACGCCAAGCTGGCGGGCACCTGTGGATAACTCTTCTGCGTGTTGCGAAGTGACCAACGAACTCAAGCGCTTTGCTCCAACTGACGGCCCGCGCCGCGTTTTTTCAAATGAATCATCAACAGCGAAATGGCTGCCGGCGTAACGCCCGGGATACGCGAGGCCTGGCCCAAGGTTTCTGGACGGGTCGCGCCGAGCTTGCTCTGGATCTCTTTGGAGAGACCGGAAATATTTGTGTAATCGATATCCACAGGCAATTTGGTGTCTTCGCTGGCGCGCAGGCGGGCGATTTCATCCTGTTGACGATCGATGTAGCCGGCGTACTTGGTCTTGATTTCGACCTGCTCGGCAACCTGTGGATCTTCTGCGCCCCCACCGGTCACGGCGATCAGACCAGCGTAGTCGATTTCCGGACGGCTCAAGAGATTGAGCAGGTTGTATTCGTGAGTCAGTGGCGTGCCGAACTTTTCGGCAATCGCATCGCCTTGTTCGGTGCCCGGGCGTACCCAGGTGCTTTTCAGGCGCTGCTCTTCGAGTTCGATGCTTTCGCGTTTTTTGCAGAAAGCCGCCCAGCGCACGTCATCCACCAGGCCCAGTTCGCGACCTTTTTCGGTCAAACGCAGGTCGGCGTTGTCTTCGCGCAGAATCAGACGGTATTCGGCACGGGACGTGAACATCCGATACGGCTCTTGGGTACCGAGGGTAATCAGGTCGTCGACCAACACGCCGATGTAGGCCTCGTCGCGACGCGGGCACCAGGCGTCTTTGCCTTGCGCACGCAGCGCAGCGTTGGTCCCGGCGAGCAACCCTTGGGCACCGGCTTCTTCGTAACCGGTTGTGCCGTTGATTTGCCCGGCGAAGAACAGGCCGCCGATGACTTTGGTTTCCAGGCTGAATTTCAAATCCCGTGGATCGAAGTAGTCGTACTCGATCGCGTAGCCCGGACGCACGATGTGCGCGTTTTCCATGCCGCGGATCGATTGCACGATCTGCAATTGCACGTCGAACGGCAAGCTTGTGGATATCCCGTTCGGATACAACTCATGGGTGGTCAAACCTTCCGGTTCGATGAACACCTGATGGCTTTCCTTGTCGGCAAAGCGATGGATCTTGTCTTCGATCGACGGGCAATAACGCGGGCCGATGCCTTCGATCTCACCGGCAGCGGAATACATCGGCGAACGGTCGAGGTTCGCGGCAATGATTTCGTGGGTGCGGGCGTTGGTATGAGTAATCCAGCAGCTGACTTGCTTCGGATGCTGCTCTTTGGACCCCATGAACGACATCACCGGGATCGGCGTATCACCCGGTTGCTCGGACATCACCGAGAAATCCACAGACCGGCCGTCGATACGCGGCGGAGTACCGGTTTTCAAACGACCCACACGCAATGGCAGCTCACGCAGACGGTGAGCCAGCGCGATCGATGGCGGATCACCGGCGCGACCGCCGGAAAAATTCTGCAAACCGATGTGGATAAGTCCACCGAGGAATGTGCCAGTGGTCAACACCACGGAATCGGCGAGGAAACGCAGGCCCATTTGGGTGACAACACCACGGACTTGTTCCTGCTCGACGATCAAGTCGTCAGCGGCCTGTTGAAATATCCACAGGTTCGGCTGGTTCTCCAGGATTTCGCGGACAGCTGCCTTGTACAGAACCCGGTCTGCCTGTGCGCGGGTTGCTCGCACGGCCGGGCCTTTGCGGCTGTTCAACACGCGAAACTGGATACCGCCTTTATCGGTAGCCATGGCCATCGCGCCGCCGAGGGCGTCGATTTCCTTGACCAGGTGGCTTTTGCCGATCCCGCCAATGGCCGGATTGCAACTCATGGCACCGAGGGTTTCCACGTTGTGCGTCAGCAACAGGGTTTTAACCCCCATACGTGCTGAGGCCAGTGCTGCCTCGGTACCGGCATGACCGCCGCCGATGACGATCACTTCAAAACGGGAAGGGAAATCCACCACGCACCTCGTGCCTGCTTAAGTAGGTAATTCAGGAATAGTTTGAGCTCAGGTTTTTGGACCTGGTCGACAAGTATAGGGACTTCGCCCTTCCTAAAGAACCCTTTGCACAAAATTTAACCAGCTGTGGAAAAGTCGGAGTTATAGAAATTAAAAAGAAAGAAATTTATTAAATCTTTGTTTTTATGTTTATTTCTATGCAGGCAACTATCTGTGGATAGATCTATGAAGCCCTTTGTTTTCAATGTGTACAGTGATTCAAAACCCTGTGTTCATGTGCCAATGAGGCCCTTGGATAACCGGTGTAAGCCTGTGGATGAAAGGGGTGGTTATCCACAGAGGCGGTTATGTTCAGTTTTAGAGGCCTGTTATCAACTGACCTTAGCTGCGGTTATTCACAGGGCTTAATCCACAGAAAAGTGCCGTTCGCTCGAAATTCGGGTACAGGAATTGCGCTCAAACAGACGAAGTCCGCTCGGCACTGGAGGTTTTTTTCAGAAAAGGAGGGAGCAGACAGGCACGAATGGCCTGTCTGTGAATAACAGGAGGGCTACTTACCGATACAGAAGCTGGAGAAAATTCGCCCCAGCAGATCGTCAGAGCTGAAAGCACCGGTGATTTCACCCAGCGACTGCTGAGCCTGGCGCAAATCCTCGGCCAACAACTCGCCAGCGCCGGCCAGGGTCAATTGGGCACGGCCATGCTCGAGGGCAGTACTGGCATGACGTAGCGCCTCAAGGTGTCGCCGGCGAGCACTGAAGCTGCTTTCGGACGTTTGTTCATAGCCCATGCAGGCCTTGAGGTGATCACGCAGCAGCTCTAGCCCGACACCACCAGACTTGGCGCTCAGGCTGATGGTGACATGGCCGTCGTCGCTGACCTCCATGGCAATGGGTTCAGCCGTAAGGTCGGCCTTGTTGCGGATCAGGGTGACTTTCGCGGGATCGGGACGGATTTCGAGAAACTCCGGCCAGAGTGCGAACGGATCGAGGGCTTCAGGTGCCGTGGCATCGACCACCAGCAGTACCCGATCCGCTTCGCCAATGGCTTTCAAGGCACGCTCAACGCCGATTTTTTCCACATGATCATCGGTATCGCGCAGACCGGCGGTATCCACCACGTGCAGCGGCATGCCATCGATGTGGATATGTTCACGAAGCACGTCACGGGTGGTGCCAGCAATTTCGGTCACGATCGCCGCTTCACGCCCGGCCAGTGCATTGAGCAGGCTGGATTTACCGGCATTCGGACGACCGGCAATCACCACGGTCATGCCGTCACGCAGCAAGGCACCCTGCCCGGCTTCGCGCATGACGGTAGATAACTCGTCGCGCACTTTGTCGAGCATGCTCAGGACGTGGCCATCGGCGAGGAAGTCGATTTCCTCTTCCGGGAAATCGATGGCCGCTTCGACATAGATGCGCAGGCCGATCAATTGCTCGGTGAGGTTATGCACACGTGACGAGAAGGCACCCTGCAGGGAGCGCAACGCGTTTCGCGCAGCCTGGGCAGAACTGGCTTCAATCAGGTCGGCAATGGCTTCGGCCTGGGCGAGGTCCAGTTTGTCGTTGAGGAAGGCGCGCTCACTGAACTCCCCCGGTCGGGCGAGACGGCAACCCAGTTCCAGGCAACGCTTGAGCAACATATCCAGAACGATCGGGCCACCATGACCTTGCAGCTCCAGTACATCTTCGCCGGTGAACGAGTTTGGCCCTGGAAAATACAGCGTGATGCCCTGGTCCAGCACCTCGTCGTTTTCACCGAGAAACGGACCGTAGTGGGCAAATCGCGGCTTGAGCTCGCGACCGCTGAAAGCCTTGGCCGCAACGCTGGCCAACGGCCCGGAAATACGCACGATGCCTACACCGCCACGACCTTGAGCGGTGGCGACGGCGGCGATGGTTTCACGAGGAACGCTCATAAACCGGTATCCAGACAAAAGTGACAGATAGCAAAACGCCCCACTAGGGGGCGTTTTGAGTGGTTATCCACAGTGTAAATCAGGCAGCTGCTTTGGTAGCCGCTTCGATCTTACGCGTGATGTACCACTGTTGGGCGATCGACAGGCAGTTGTTCACTACCCAGTACAGCACCAGACCCGCCGGGAACCACAGGAAGAAGAAGGTGAAGATGATTGGCATCAGCTTCATCACCTTGGCCTGCATCGGATCCGGTGGAGTCGGGTTCAACTGCTGCTGGATGAACATGGTTGCACCCATGATGATCGGCAGAATGAAGAACGGATCCTTGATCGACAGGTCAGTGATCCACAGCATGAACGGCGCCTGGCGCATTTCGACGCTTTCCAGCAGAACCCAGTACAGCGAGAGGAAAACCGGCATCTGCACGAGGATTGGCAAGCAACCACCCAGCGGATTGATCTTCTCTTTCTTGTACAGCTCCATCATGGATTGCGACATTTTCTGCCGGTCATCGCCATGTTGCTCTTTCAGCGCGGCCAGTTTCGGTGCCACTGCACGCATGCGCGCCATGGATTTGTAGCTGGCAGCCGACAGTGGGAAGAAAATCCCTTTGATCAGCATGGTCAGGAAGATGATCGACCAGCCCCAGTTACCCACAATGGCGTGGATGTGTTGCAGCAACCAGAAGATCGGTTGGGCGATGAACCACAGAATGCCGTAGTCGACCGTCAGTTCCAGACCTGGGGACAACTCTTTCAGCACGGCCTGGCTTTTCGGACCGGCGTACAGAACAGCACTGGTCTCGGCCTTGGCACCCGGCGCAACACTCATCGATGGGCCGGTGTAGCCGATGATGTAGTTGCCTTTGCTGTCTTTACGGGTCTGGACGACGTTGTTTTCGCCCTTGGCCGGTATCCATGCGGTCACGAAGTAGTGCTGCAACCAGGCAACCCAACCGCCAGTGATGGTTTCTTTCAGCGGCGCCTTGTCCATGTCCTTCATGGACACTTTCTTGTACGGCTCGGAACTTGTCCACAGGGCAGCGCCCAGGTAAGTCGCGGTGCCGGTGGCGGTTGTGGAAGATGGATCGGCGCTGGCGTCACGCTTCAATTGCGCGAACATCGCACCGGTCCAGGGCTGAGCGCTCTGGTTGTCGATCAGGTAGGAAACGGTTACGTCATACAGGCCACGTTTCAGGGTGAAACGCTTGATGTAGTTGACGCCGTCCTTGCTGAACTTCAGGTCCACGACCAATTGGTCCTGACCGTCAGCCAGCTGATAAACCTTCTTCTCCGAGGAATAAACCGGACGACCGGCCGGATTGGCATCCGGACCGTTGGTGCCGATCAGACCGCTTTGCGCCAGATAAGTACGTTCGCCGCCGTTATCGAACAGCTGGAACGGAATTTCCGGGTGATCCTGACGACGCGGATACAGCGGCAGGGTCAGCTGGGCAACATCACCACCTTGTGGGTCGACAGCCAGGTCCAGTACATCCGTTTTGATCTGGATGAGGTCCTTGCTCACAGCCACCGGCGTTTCGGCAGGTGCGCTGGTGTCGCTTGCAGCACGTGGAATGTCGTCACTGGCGGAAGCGTTGGAGCCAGATGCCGTATCCGGCAGGCCCGATGCAGTCGTATTGGTGGCAACATTCTGAGTCGGCAGGGCAGCCTGGCCATAGTCCTGGTTCCATTTAAGAACCATAACGTAGGACACGATTGCCAGGGCGACGATCAGGATCGTGCGTTTGATATCCATGATTACTCGGCCATCGAAGAAGAACGGGAGGTAGGGATAGGTGGAACCGGGTCATAACCACCGGGATTCCACGGATGACAGCGACCTAAACGACGAAAGGTCAGCCAGCCACCGCGAAGAAGGCCATGATTTTCGATGGCTTCTAACGCGTAGCAGGAACAACTGGGGTAGAAACGACAGTGACTGGCCATCAGGGGACTAATGGCATAGCGATAAAACTGGATCGGAACGAGTGCCAGTTTACGCATCTGGACTGTCTACCCCTACAGTTTCGGTTTTGACTGCTGGTACCGGCGAACTGCGAGCCAGACGTTTCCAGAGTTTGCCGAAATGCTGAATCAATTCGGGGTTTTCTACATCACCCAAACCTTTGCGCGCGACGATAACGATGTCCCAACCGACCAGAGAGTCCTGGTTCAGGCGAAACGATTCGCGCATCAGACGTTTGAGGCGATTGCGCTCGACGGAGAGCTTTACGCTCTTTTTCCCGATAACCAACCCGAGACGGGGGTGATCGAGATCGTTGTTGCGCGCAAGGAGCAGGAGATTTTTCCCCGGAACCTTGCCGGTAGGGGAGTCAAAGACTGCCTTGAATTGCCGGGGGGTAAGCAGACGCTTTTCCCGACTGAAGTCCTGACTCACCTCCAGTGCCGGATTATCAAACTGCCAGACGCGCACGACCTTTGGCGCGACGACGCGACAGGACGGCACGACCGTTCTTGGTAGCCATGCGAGCACGGAAACCGTGGGTACGAGCGCGTTTGATAGTGCTTGGTTGGAAAGTACGTTTCATTGTCGTGTTACCTGGTTCGTCCACAACGGGCCGGAATGGCCCCCGTTTTAAGAGACCGGGGATTCTAGAGAAAGCAAGCCTTCAGGTCAATTTCCAACCAGCGTTTCCTTATAAATAGATCTCCGGACGTTTTGCGCTGAACGAACCGTCGGCAAATATAAAAATAAGAAAGGAAAGTATTTAAAGCTTTTCTGTAAAGCTTATAAAAGCTAGGCCCGCGCCCATCTGTGGATAAGTCGATTAAGCCCTTGTGTTACCTGATGTACAGAGAATGACAACTACAGTGGAAAACAGTGTTCAGCCTGTGCTGCGCTGTCGGATAACCTGTGTGTGGAAGGTCGGTTTATCCACAGGCCGGTTATCCACCGAGTTCCGCCCCCACTTGTGCAATGACCTTAACCCCGGTTATCCACAGAGCTTATGCACAGACCACTGGTCGCCTTTTTTGCGTATGAAACGGTGATTCTTCTTGGTCGATGAACCACCTTCGTGTGGATAAGTCGGCGTCTGGTCGCTACAATGGCCGCTTGTTTTTGCCTCACCGGCTTTCAACTTAGGGGATATCCGTGTCAGTGGAACTTTGGCAGCAGTGCGTGGAGCTTTTGCGCGATGAGCTGCCTGCCCAACAATTCAACACTTGGATCCGTCCACTACAGGTCGAAGCCGAAGGCGACGAGTTGCGTGTCTATGCACCCAATCGTTTTGTTCTGGACTGGGTCAACGAAAAGTACCTGGGGCGTGTTCTCGAATTGCTCGATGAGCACGGCAATGGCATGGCGCCTGCGCTTTCCTTGTTAATAGGCAGCAAACGCAGTTCGGCACCCCGTGCCGCGCCCAATGCTCCCCTGGCTGCCGCCGCTTCCCAGGCCCAGGCTGCTCAAGCGCCTGCCAGTCCACCGCCAGCACCTGCCGCCGCATCGACCAAACGTACGACGCGAAAAGTGGATGAGGTCACCGAGCAAGAACCTTCTCGTGACAGCTTCGACCCCATGGCCGGCGCCAGTTCGCAACAGGCCCCGGTTCGCGCCGAGCAACGTACCGTGCAGGTCGAAGGTGCGCTCAAGCACACCAGTTACCTGAATCGCACCTTTACCTTCGAGAACTTCGTTGAAGGTAAATCCAACCAGTTGGCGCGCGCCGCCGCCTGGCAGGTGGCAGACAACCCCAAGCACGGTTACAACCCGCTCTTCCTTTATGGTGGCGTCGGCCTGGGTAAAACCCACTTGATGCACGCTGTGGGTAACCATCTATTAAAGAAGAACCCGAATGCCAAGGTGGTGTACCTGCATTCCGAGCGTTTTGTGGCGGACATGGTCAAGGCTCTGCAACTGAACGCGATCAACGAGTTCAAACGCTTCTACCGTTCGGTGGATGCATTGCTGATCGATGACATTCAGTTCTTTGCCCGGAAGGAGCGTTCCCAGGAAGAGTTTTTCCACACCTTCAACGCCCTGCTCGAAGGTGGCCAGCAGGTCATTCTCACCAGTGACCGCTACCCGAAGGAAATCGAAGGCCTTGAAGAACGTCTCAAATCCCGTTTTGGCTGGGGCCTGACCGTAGCGGTCGAGCCGCCGGAGCTGGAAACCCGCGTGGCGATCCTGATGAAGAAGGCCGATCAGGCCAAAGTCGAGTTGCCGCACGACGCGGCGTTCTTCATTGCCCAACGCATTCGCTCCAACGTACGTGAGCTGGAAGGCGCGCTCAAACGCGTGATCGCCCACTCGCACTTCATGGGCCGCGATATCACCATCGAGCTGATTCGCGAATCCCTGAAGGACTTGTTGGCGTTGCAGGATAAACTGGTCTCTGTGGATAACATTCAGCGCACCGTCGCCGAGTACTACAAGATCAAGATATCCGATTTGCTGTCCAAACGCCGTTCGCGTTCGGTCGCTCGTCCGCGTCAGGTCGCCATGGCGTTGTCCAAGGAACTGACCAACCACAGCCTGCCGGAAATTGGCGATGTGTTTGGTGGTCGCGACCATACAACGGTCTTGCACGCGTGCCGCAAGATCAACGAACTTAAGGAATCCGACGCGGACATCCGCGAGGACTACAAGAACCTGCTGCGTACACTGACCACTTGATGAATACCAGCGCAGCTAATTAAGGCAAGGGACTAGACCATGCATTTCACCATTCAACGCGAAGCCCTGTTGAAACCCCTGCAACTGGTCGCAGGCGTCGTCGAGCGCCGACAGACCTTGCCGGTGCTTTCCAACGTGCTGCTGGTTGTCGAAGGCCAGCAATTGTCGCTGACCGGTACCGACCTGGAAGTCGAGCTGGTCGGTCGTGTTCAACTCGAAGAGCCGGCGGATCCGGGTTCCATCACCGTGCCGGCGCGCAAGCTGATGGACATCTGCAAAAGCCTGCCGAACGATGCGCTGATCGACATCAAGGTCGATGAGCAGAAGCTCGTGGTCAAAGCCGGCCGTAGTCGCTTTACCCTGTCGACACTACCGGCCAACGATTTCCCTACCGTGGAAGAAGGCCCGGGTTCGCTGACCTGCAGCCTGGAGCAAAGCAAACTGCGTCGTCTGATCGAGCGCACCAGCTTCGCCATGGCCCAGCAGGACGTGCGTTACTACCTTAATGGCATGCTGCTGGAAGTGTCCGCTGGCGTGATCCGCGCCGTGGCCACTGACGGTCACCGTCTGGCCATGTGCTCGATGCAGGCCGATATCGGTCAGCCGGATCGTCACCAGGTCATCGTGCCGCGTAAAGGTATCCTCGAGCTGGCTCGTCTGCTCACCGAGCCAGACGGCAATGTCAGCATCGTGCTGGGTCAGCACCACATCCGCGCCACCACCGGTGAGTTCACCTTCACCTCGAAGCTGGTCGACGGAAAATTCCCGGACTATGAGCGTGTTCTGCCTAAAGGCGGCGACAAGCTGGTACTGGGCGATCGCCAGGCGCTGCGCGAAGCGTTCAGCCGTACCGCGATTCTGTCCAACGAGAAGTACCGTGGTATCCGTCTGCAACTGGCCAGCGGTCAGCTGAAGATCCAGGCGAACAACCCGGAGCAGGAAGAAGCGGAAGAAGAAGTGGGCGTTGAATACAACGGTGGCTCTCTGGAAATCGGCTTCAACGTGAGCTACCTGCTCGACGTACTGGGCGTGATGACCACCGAGCAGGTTCGTCTGATCTTGTCCGACTCCAACAGTAGCGCGCTGGTGCAGGAATCGGATAACGACGACTCGGCCTACGTTGTCATGCCGATGCGTCTGTAATCATGCTCAGCAGAAGCTAGATGTCCTTAAGTCGCGTCTCGGTCACCGCGGTGCGCAATCTGCACCCGGTGACCTTCTCCCCCTCCCCCCGCATCAATATTCTTTACGGCGCCAACGGCAGCGGCAAAACCAGTGTTCTGGAAGCCATCCATCTGCTGGGGCTTGCCCGTTCGTTTCGCAGCACCCGTCTGTTGCCGGTGATTCAATACGAACAGCTTGCCTGTACGGTCTTTGGCCAGGTTGAACTGGCGGAGGGTGGGCATAGCGCTTTGGGCATCTCACGGGATCGACAAGGCGAATTCCAGATCCGTATCGATGGGCAGAATGCGCGCAGTGCCGCGCAACTGGCCGAGATCCTGCCGCTGCAACTGATCAATCCGGACAGCTTTCGATTGCTGGAAGGTGCGCCGAAAATTCGCCGGCAGTTTCTCGACTGGGGCGTGTTCCACGTGGAACCGCGCTTCATGTCAACCTGGCAGCGCTTGCAGAAGGCCCTGCGCCAGAGAAACTCTTGGCTGCGGCATGGTACACTTGACGCCGTTTCGCAAGCGGTTTGGGACAGGGAGCTGTGCCAGGCCAGCGCTGAAATTGATGAATACCGCCGCGCTTATATCAAAGCCTTGAAACCAGTCTTTGAACAAACCTTGAGCGATCTGGTTGAGCTTGAAGGCTTGACGCTCAGCTATTACCGCGGCTGGGACAAGGACCGTGAACTGAGTGCTGTGCTCGCTGGGTCTCTTCAGCGGGACCAGCAAATGGGGCATACCCAGGCCGGACCACAACGCGCTGATTTGCGTCTCAGACTGGGTGCGCACAACGCCGCGGACATCTTGTCCCGTGGCCAGCAGAAGTTGGTGGTTTGCGCATTGCGGATTGCCCAAGGGCACTTGGTCAGCCAGGCTCGGCGCGGTCAGTGTATTTATCTGGTGGATGACTTGCCGTCCGAGCTGGACGAGCACCACCGTCGTGCGCTTTGCCGCTTGTTGGAAGACTTACGCTGCCAGGTCTTTATCACCTGTGTAGATCACGAATTATTGAGGGAAGGCTGGCAGACGGAAACGCCAGTCGCTCTGTTCCACGTGGAACAGGGCCGTATCACCCAGACCCACGACCATCGGGAGTGAAGGCATTGAGCGAAGAAAATACGTACGACTCAACGAGCATTAAAGTGCTGAAAGGCCTGGATGCCGTACGCAAACGTCCCGGTATGTACATTGGTGACACCGACGATGGCAGCGGTCTGCACCACATGGTGTTCGAAGTGGTCGATAACTCGATCGACGAAGCTCTCGCCGGCCACTGCGACGACATCAGCATCATCATTCACCCGGATGAGTCCATCACCGTTCGTGACAACGGTCGCGGCATCCCGGTAGACGTGCACAAAGAAGAGGGCGTTTCGGCAGCCGAGGTCATCATGACCGTGCTGCACGCCGGCGGTAAGTTCGACGACAACTCCTACAAAGTATCCGGCGGTCTGCACGGTGTAGGTGTGTCGGTGGTGAACGCACTGTCCAAAGAACTGGTCCTGACCGTTCGCCGCAGCGGTAAAATCTGGGAACAGACTTACGTCCACGGTGTTCCACAAGAACCGATGAAAATCGTTGGTGAGAGTGAAACCACGGGCACCCAGATTCACTTCAAGCCATCGGCCGAGACGTTCAAGAACATCCACTTCAGCTGGGACATCCTGGCCAAGCGGATTCGTGAACTGTCCTTCCTCAACTCCGGTGTTGGCATCGTCCTCAAGGATGAACGCAGTGGCAAGGAAGAGTTGTTCAAGTACGAAGGCGGCCTGCGTGCGTTCGTTGAATACCTGAACACCAACAAGACTGCGGTCAACCAGGTGTTTCACTTCAACATTCAGCGCGAAGACGGCATCGGCGTGGAAATCGCCCTGCAGTGGAACGACAGCTTCAACGAGAACCTGTTGTGCTTCACCAACAACATTCCACAGCGCGACGGCGGTACTCACCTGGTGGGTTTCCGTTCCGCGCTGACGCGTAACCTCAACACCTACATCGAAGCAGAAGGCCTGGCGAAGAAGCACAAAGTTGCCACCACCGGTGACGATGCCCGTGAAGGCCTGACCGCGATCATTTCGGTGAAAGTACCGGATCCGAAGTTCAGCTCCCAGACCAAAGACAAGCTGGTGTCTTCCGAAGTGAAGACCGCGGTCGAACAGGAAATGGGCAAGTACTTCTCCGACTTCCTGCTGGAAAACCCGAACGAAGCCAAGCTGGTCGTCGGCAAGATGATCGATGCGGCGCGTGCCCGTGAAGCGGCGCGTAAAGCCCGTGAAATGACCCGTCGCAAAGGTGCGCTGGATATCGCCGGCCTGCCGGGCAAACTGGCCGACTGCCAGGAAAAAGACCCTGCCCTTTCCGAACTGTACCTCGTGGAAGGTGACTCTGCTGGCGGCTCCGCCAAGCAGGGACGTAACCGTCGGACCCAAGCCATCCTGCCGCTGAAGGGCAAGATCCTGAACGTCGAGAAGGCGCGTTTTGACAAGATGATCTCTTCGCAAGAAGTGGGCACCTTGATCACCGCGCTGGGCTGCGGCATCGGCCGCGACGAGTACAACATCGACAAGCTGCGTTACCACAACATCATCATCATGACCGATGCTGACGTCGACGGTTCGCACATCCGTACCCTGCTGCTGACCTTCTTCTTCCGTCAGTTGCC
Organism: Pseudomonas sp. P4_B3; assembly: GCF_056402295.1. NCBI lineage: Bacteria > Pseudomonadati > Pseudomonadota > Gammaproteobacteria > Pseudomonadales > Pseudomonadaceae > Pseudomonas > Pseudomonas sp. P4_B3. The sequence continues at coordinate 99,499 of NZ_JBFUHR010000001.1, read as the reverse complement.
GGAGCTGATCGAACGCGGCTACATCTACATCGCTCAGCCACCGCTGTACAAGGTCAAGAAAGGCAAGCAAGAGCAATACATCAAAGACGACGACGCCATGGAAGAGTACATGACGCAGTCGGCCCTGGAAGATGCGAGCCTGCACCTGAACGAAGAAGCACCAGGCATCTCCGGTGAAGCGCTTGAGCGTCTGGTGAATGACTTCCGTCTGGTGATGAAGACTCTCAAGCGTCTGTCGCGCCTGTACCCACAGGAGCTGACCGAGCACTTCATCTACCTGCCAGCGGTGAGCATGGAGCAACTGTCCGATCACGCAGCGATGCAAGATTGGCTGGCTCAGTACGAAGTTCGCTTGCGCACCGTAGAGAAGTCCGGCCTGGTTTACAAAGCCAGCCTGCGTGAAGACCGTGAACGTAACGTCTGGCTGCCAGAGGTCGAACTGATCTCCCACGGCCTGTCGAACTACGTCACCTTCAACCGCGACTTCTTCGGCAGCAATGATTACAAGACTGTCGTTTCGCTAGGCGCTCAACTGAGCACCCTGCTGGACGACGGCGCGTACATCCAGCGTGGCGAGCGCAAGAAGCCGGTGACGGAGTTCAAGGAAGCCCTTGAATGGCTGATGGCTGAAAGCACCAAGCGTCACACCATCCAGCGATACAAAGGTCTGGGCGAAATGAACCCGGATCAGCTGTGGGAAACCACCATGGACCCAAGCCAGCGCCGGATGCTCAAAGTGACCATCGAAGACGCCATTGGCGCGGACCAGATCTTCAACACCCTGATGGGTGATGCGGTCGAACCACGTCGTGACTTCATCGAAAGCAACGCCCTGGCGGTGTCCAACCTGGACTTCTGATCCCGGTCGATGCCAACGAAAAGGCCAATGCATTTGCATTGGCCTTTTTTATTGCCTGAGTTTCACTCGCTCGCCGGCGCCACGCTCTCCAACCGATACCCATACCCGTAAATCGTCAGCAACTGCCAACCGCGATCCGCTGTCAGGCCAAGCTTGTTGCGCAGGCGATAGATGTGGGTGTCCAGCGGCCGTGACGACGACATTTCTTCATGGGGCCAGAGTCGTTCGTACAGGTAATCCCGCGACAGGGGTCGACCGAGGTTGCTGAACAGGCAATGCGCCAGGCGGTATTCGCGTTCGGTCATGACGATTGGTTTGCCGTCGCGAGTGACGGTCAGTTCGGCGTCGTCGAAAACCAGATCATTGAAGCTCAACCCTTCGGCAGCCGCGCGCTGCTGGCCGTGTCGGCGCAGGACCGCGCCAACACGGGCTTTCAGTTCATTTGGGCGGAACGGTTTGCTGACGTAGTCGTCGGCGCCAGCATTCAGGGCCTGAACGATATCGCTTTCGCCGTCGCGACTGGTGAGCATGATTGTCGCCGGCGGCGCTTCCATATGTTCGCGGGTCCATAGCAGCAATGACAAACCCGTGAGGTCTGGAAGTTGCCAGTCGAGGATCAGCAGGTCGAAGGTCTCCCGACGCAGTTGGCGCAACAGGTCTTCGGCCCGTTCGAAGCTGTGCAGCGACCACGGCTGCTCTCCGGTTTCGGCCATCTGTTGCAGGGTTTGTTCGACCCGGCGCAGTTCGGCGGGCTCATCGTCCAGAATCGCAACGCGCATACAGGGTGATTCCTTGTCGCTTGGGCAGCTCTTTATCGACGATAGCGGCTCAATCGATACAGTGAAAGCAAGCGGCCCGCCGTTGGTCGCGGCGTCCGCTATGATTCTTTGAGTCGACACCTCTGGCGTAGGAATCATGAAATCATTCACCCCGCCCTGTCCTGTTGGCCATGTTTGACCAACGCCGCCGTGAAAGCCGAGAGCCAAGCCAGGTACAGCGATTGTTTCGGCAATTGGTCCGCGAGTGGTTGTGGATAAGTCTCGTGCTGTTGCCGCTGACAACGTTGCTGTCCTATCGCGCGCAAATCAACTTGGGCGATGCATCCCCAGGCTTGAGTGCATGGCTTTCCCTTGGTCTGGTGACGTGCGTACTCGGGCTGTTGCTGTGGCGCCCGCGCCTGGCGCTCTGGCTGACGCTCACGGGGATGGCTTGTGCGTTGCTGATCAGCGCCGGCCTTGCGGAGTTCAAGCGCTGGTGGTGGTCTCCGACGCCTGCGGTGCTGGGGATGCTGTTTGGTTATCTGATCTGGAACTGGCGGCGCCTCAGTGTGGTGCTGACCTATTTCGGTTGGGAATTGGCGCGGCTGGACAGCGAGCCGAAAGTGTTTCCGGAGCGCCGTCGTGCCCAGTATCCCGGTGGCGACCGTTTGCAGAAGCAGATCATGGCGCTGGAACAAGCCATGAGCCTGACCCGCGATACCCACCGATTCATCGCCGATGGTCTGGAGTACTTGCCGGTGGCCACGTTGATCAGCGATCCCCAAGGGCAGATTCTGCTCGGCAACCGCAAGGCTCGCGACCTGTTTGGCGGGGATCTGGTCGGCGATGATGTGCTCGGGCGACTTAAACAGCTCGGTTATCCGGATATGAGCCGTGGGCCGGGCTCGTCTTTATCGACACTGCCGCTGCTGGAGTTTCGCGACCTCAAGGAGCGCAGCCTGCGTCTGGAGCGTGCCGGGTTGTTGCCGGTAGACGGTGATATTCCGGTCGGCTGGCTATGGAACCTGACTGATTTGAGTGTTGAGCGCGATGCGGAGGAACAGCGCGCGGTCCTGTTGCGGTTCCTGTCCCACGACCTGCGGGCGCCTCACTCGGCCATCCTTGCGTTGCTCGACGTCCACCGTCATCAGGTGGGCGGTGATTCGCAACTCTTTGATCAAATCGAGCTACAGGTACGTCGGGCCCTGGAACTGACTGACGGTTTCGTACAACTGGCGAGGGCCGAGTCCGAGGCTTATCAGTTTCAGCCGAGCCTGTTTGCGATGCTGGTGCTGGATGTGTTCGACCAGGCGCTGCCCATCGCGCAGCTGAAACAGATCGAACTGGTTCATCAAGTGGAAGAGGAAGCCCAGGAAAGTCTGGTTCTGGCGGATCAGGCGCTGCTGACCCGGGCGTTGTTCAATCTGCTGGAAAACGCCATCAAATACAGTGTTTCAGGTACTCGTATCCGTTTGCGCGTCAGTCAACGCGACGGCTGGCTGATCTGTGAGCTCATCGATCAGGGCAAAGGCATCGCCGCTGAGGAGTTACCCGAACTGTTCAGCCAATACCGACGCTTTTCTTCCGCCCAGGGTATCGATGGTGTGGGATTGGGATTATCGATGGTCAAAGCCGTTGTGGATCGGCACGGCGGGCGAGTCGAGTGTCAGAGCGAGGTGGGTCAGGGCACGACATTCAGGCTGCAATTTCCACTGTTTACAGAATGAAAGCGGTCGCCCTGTCCTGCCGACAATCTGCGATTGTTCCGGGCATAAAAAAACCGGCTATATCAGCCGGTTTTTTTACGTCCGAAAAAAACTTATGCACGTTTTTATGGTTTTTATCTCTCTGAGAAATATGTAAAAAAATCATAAAGTTACGTACAAATAACGACGGTTTTCAATGAAACGGTACACAGGTTATCCACAGAATCTCAGACAGCCACCTGATCGTTTGAAACCGGCGCTTGCGGAGCCGGTGGCAGCGAGCCCATTTCCCGTTGCATCTGCTCGTTCCACGCCTGGACCCGGTCGTTCAATTCGGCAATGGCTCGTGGCCCGTTGCCTTCGGCATACATCGGCTCGCCAATGATCACAGTGATGATGCCCTGCTTCTTCGCCCAACCGGTTTTCGGCCAGAACTTGCCTGCGTTGTGCGCAATCGGCAGCACTGGCAATTCGGCATTTACCGCCAAGGCGCTGCCACCGCGCGAGAACTTTCCGACGGTGCCGAAAGGAACGCGCGTGCCTTCAGGGAAGATCAGCACCCAGACATTGTCCTTGAGCAGTTCATCGCCCTTCTTCGCAACATGCTTGAGTGCGGCTTTCGGGTTGTCGCGATCGATGGCGATCGGTCGCAGCATGGCCATGGCCCAACCGAAGAACGGCACATAGAGCAATTCACGTTTGAGCACCTGGCTCAGCGGTGAAAAGTAGGCAGAGAGAAAGAACGTCTCCCACGTGCTCTGGTGGTTCGACTGAATGACGCAAGGCCGTTCAGGTACGTTCTCGGCACCCTTCACTTCGTAGCGGATACCCAGAAACACTTTGCTCAGCCATAAGGCGCAGCGGCACCAGTACACGTTGATAAAGCGGTAACGTGCCTTGAATGGCAGAAACGGCGCGATAAAAAAGCTCAGGCTGCACCACAGCAAGGAGCTGGTGCCCAGCAGCAGGTAAAAGAGGAAGGTTCTGATGGCCTGCAATATCGACATGGTGACGTTTACCGTTGCGGGAATTGCCCGTCCTATATAAAGCGCACTTCCCTTTCATCCCTGGTCAGGACCAATCGAAGCGCACACTTACTCAAGGGCATTTGTGGATAAGTTCTGCGGCAATCGCCGCCAGATCGTCAAAAATCAATGTGCCTACCGGAAGGGTCTTGCCCAAAGTCTTTTCGCCTTTCCCGGTCTTTACCAAAACTGGCTGTGAATCGACGGCTTTGGCGGCTTCCAGGTCACCAAGGCTGTCGCCGACGAACCAGAGATTGGTCAGCGACACGTTGTAATGAGCGGCGATGGTTTTCAACATCCCGGGTTTCGGCTTGCGGCAATCGCAGCCTTCGTCCGGCCCGTGCGGGCAGTAGACGATCAGGCCGACTTCACCGCCCTGCTCCGCCACCAGCGCGCGCAAGCGCTCGTGCATGGCGTCCAGAGTGGCGAGGTCGTAATAGCCGCGAGCGATGCCCGACTGGTTGGTAGCGACCGCTACCGTCCAGCCGGCCTTGCTCAACTGCGCGATGGCTTCGATCGAACCGGGGAGTGGAATCCACTCCTCCACTGACTTGATGTAAGCGTCGGAGTCGTAATTGATCACTCCGTCCCGATCGAGAATCAGCAGTTTCAACAGCAGTCCCTCAACCCAGCAGCGAAATGTCGGCGACGCCGAGGAACAAACCACGCAGACGCGCCAGCAACGCATAACGGTTGGCACGGACTTTTGCGTCCTCCGCGTTGACCATCACGGCTTCGAAGAACGCATCCACCGGCTCGCGCAGTGCAGCCAGGCGCGCCAGCGATTCGCTGTACTGACGGGTCGCAGCCATTGGCTGCACCGCTTGATCCGCTTGCTGGATCGCCGAGTACAGGGAGAACTCGGCGGCGTTGTCGAAGTACTTGGCTTCGACGGTGGTCGGCATGCTGCCTTCGAGTTTGCTCAGCAGGTTCGATACGCGCTTGTTCACCGCGGCCAGTGCAGCGGCTTCCGGCAATTTGCGGAACGCTTCCACCGCTTGTACGCGCTGATCGAAATCCAGGGCCGAACCCGGTTTCAGGGCACGTACCGACAGGTAGGTGGCGACGTCGACGCCTTCGTCTTCGTAACGGGCACGCAGACGGTCGAAGATGAACTCCAGCACCGAATCAGCCAGGCCGGCAGCCTTGACCTTGCTGCCGAACGAGTTGACGGCGAAGGCCACGGCGTCGGTCAGGTCGAGGTCGAGCTTCTTGTCGATCAGGATCCGCAGCACACCGAGCGCGGCACGGCGCAGGGCATACGGGTCTTTGCTACCGGTGGGCAGCATGCCGACACCGAAGATCCCGACCAGGGTGTCGAGCTTGTCGGCGATCGCCACGGCCGCACCGGTCAGGGTGGTCGGCAGTTCAGCGCCGGCACCGCGCGGCATGTATTGCTCGTTCAGCGCCAGCGCGACATCTTCCGGCTCGCCATCGTTGAGGGCGTAGTAGTAACCGGCGACACCTTGCATCTCCGGGAACTCACCGACCATCTCGGTCGCCAGATCACATTTGGACAGCAGACCGGCACGCGCCGCCCATTGAGCGTTACCGCCAATGTGTGGAGCGATGAACGCGGCCAGTCTGGAAACGCGTTCGGCCTTGTCGTAGACGCTGCCGAGTTTTTCCTGGAACACCACGTTTTGCAGGCGCAGGTTGAAGTCTACGAGCTTCTGCTTCTTGTCTTGCTTGAAGAAGAACTCAGCGTCGGTCAGGCGTGGGCGAACCACTTTCTCGTTACCGGCGATGATCTGCTGTGGATCTTTACTCTCGATGTTGGCCACAGTAATGAAACGTGGCAGCAACTTGCCGTCGGCGTCCAGCAGGCAGAAATATTTCTGGTTGTCCTGCATGGTGGTGATCAGCGCTTCTTGCGGCACATCGAGGAAGCGTTCCTCGAACGAGCACACCAGCGGCACTGGCCATTCGACCAGCGCGGTCACTTCATCGAGTAGGGCTGGCGGAACGATTGCCGTGCCTTCCTGACGGGTGGCCAGCTCCTCGGTGCGCTTGCTGATGATCTCGCGACGCTCGTTGGCGTCGGCCAGCACATAGGCGGCACGCAGGTCGGCCAGGTAGCTGGACGGCGAGCCGATGCGCACGCTTTCCGGGTGGTGGAAGCGGTGACCACGGGAATCGCGGCCGGCCTTCTGGGCGAGGATGGTGCAATCGATGACCTGGTCACCGAGCAGCATCACCAGCCATTGGGTCGGACGAACGAATTCTTCCTTGCGCGCGCCCCAACGCATGCGTTTCGGGATCGGCAGGTCGTTCAGGGAATCTTCGACGATGGTCGGCAGCAGGCTCGCGGTCGCCTTGCCGGCGATGCTCTGGCTGTAGCGCAGCTTCGGGCCGCTCTGATCGATTTCGCTCAGATCGACGCCGCACTTCTTGGCAAAGCCCAGTGCCGCTTGGGTCGGGTTGCCTTCGGCATCGAACGCGGCCTGACGTGGCGGGCCATCGAGGTTGATGCTGCGATCCGGCTGCTGGGTGGCCAGTGCGGTGATCAGCACGGCCAGGCGGCGCGGGGCGGCATAAACGGTTTTGCTTTCGTAGTTCAGGCCGGCGGCTTGCAGGCCTTTGTCGATACCGGCGAGGAACGCCTCGGCCAGGGTGTTCAGGGCTTTAGGTGGCAGTTCTTCAGTGCCCAGTTCAACCAGAAAATCCAGAGCACTCATTGTGCAGCCTCCAGCTTGGCCAGTACTTCATCACGCAGGTCCGGGGTCGCCATCGGGAAGCCCAGCTTGGCGCGAGCCAGCAGGTAGGCTTGCGCAACGGAACGCGCCAGGGTGCGTACACGCAGGATGTATTGCTGACGCGCAGTCACCGAGATTGCCCGGCGCGCATCCAGCAGGTTGAAGGTGTGGGAAGCCTTCAACACCATTTCATAGCTCGGCAACGGCAGCGGCTGGTCGAGTTCGATCAGGCGCTTGGCTTCGCTTTCGTAGAAATCGAACAGTTCGAACAGTTTGTCGACGTTGGCGTGTTCGAAGTTGTAAGTGGACTGCTCCACTTCGTTCTGGTGGAACACGTCGCCGTAGGTCACTTTACCGAACGGACCGTCAGCCCAGACCAGGTCGTAGACCGAGTCCACGCCTTGCAGGTACATGGCCAGACGCTCGAGACCGTAGGTGATCTCGCCGGTCACCGGATAGCACTCGATGCCGCCCGCTTGCTGGAAGTAGGTGAACTGGGTCACTTCCATGCCGTTGAGCCAGACTTCCCAGCCCAGACCCCAGGCGCCAAGGGTCGGCGATTCCCAGTTGTCTTCGACGAAGCGGATGTCGTGGACCAGCGGGTCCAGGCCGACGTGCTTGAGGGAGCCCAGGTACAGTTCCTGGAAGTTGTCCGGGTTCGGCTTCAGGACCACCTGGAACTGGTAGTAGTGCTGCAGACGGTTCGGGTTTTCGCCGTAGCGGCCGTCAGTCGGACGGCGGCTTGGCTGCACGTAGGCGGCGTTCCAGGTTTCCGGGCCGATGGCGCGCAGGAATGTAGCAGTGTGGAAAGTGCCGGCGCCTACTTCCATATCGTAGGGCTGAAGTACCACACAACCTTGCTCGGCCCAGTATTGCTGGAGGGCGAGGATCAAGTCTTGGAAGGTACGCACGGCTGGCGTAGGCTGGCTCACGAAATTCACCTGTTTCTTGGGCTGCGATTTAAAGAGCGGGAGTATACCCGATTCATGGCTGCGCACGCCCCCTGGAGCCTTATGCCACGCTGCTTTTGGTGTTCCGAAGATCCGCTGTACATGGCATATCACGATCAGGAGTGGGGCACGCCGCTACGCGATGCGCAGGGATTGTTCGAGTTGCTTTTGCTCGAAGGGTTCCAGGCCGGCCTTTCCTGGATCACCGTGCTGCGCAAACGCGAGCATTATCGTCAGGTGATGTTCGGTTTTGATGTCCAGCGCGTGGCGCAGATGAGCGATGCCGAAATCGACGAGTTGATGCTCGATCCGGGCATCATCCGCAACCGCCTCAAGCTCAACGCGGCCCGGCGCAATGCCCAGGCCTGGCTGGCGCTGGAGGACCCGGTGGAATTTCTCTGGTCGTTCGTCGGTGGCACGCCTGTGATCAATCATTTCAAGGATCGCAGCGAAGTGCCGGCCGTGACGCCGCCCGCCGTGGAAATGAGCAAAGGCTTGAAAAAAGCCGGTTTCACCTTCGTCGGGCCGACCATTTGCTACGCGCTGATGCAGGCCTCGGGCATGGTCATGGATCACACCCGCGATTGCGACCGCTACGCGCAGCTGGCGAACGCCGGTTAGAATGGCCGCCTCGCGCACAGCACAAGATCAGGAGTGACCTGTGGATAAGTTGAAAGGCGCCTTGCTGGTAGGCGCTCTGCGGCTGTTTGCCCTGCTTCCGTGGCGGGCCGTGCAGGCCGTGGGCTCGGCAATTGGCTGGGTCATGTGGAAAACCCCGAACCGTTCCCGCGACGTGGTACGGATCAATCTGTCCAAGTGCTTTCCGGACATGGACCCCGCTGAGCGTGAACGCCTGGTGGGCCAGAGCCTGAAGGATATCGGCAAGTCCCTGACCGAAAGCGCCTGTGCCTGGATCTGGCCGGCCCAGCGCTCCATCGACCTGGTGCGCGAGGTCGAGGGCCTCGACATATTGAAGGACGCCCTCGCCTCCGGCAAAGGCGTGGTCGGCATCACCAGCCACCTGGGCAACTGGGAAGTGCTCAACCACTTCTACTGCAGCCAGTGCAAACCGATCATTTTTTACCGTCCGCCCAAATTGAAGGCGGTGGATGAATTGCTGCAAAAGCAGCGGGTGCAACTGGGTAACAAGGTCGCTGCTTCCACCAAGGAAGGCATCCTCAGCGTCATCAAGGAAGTGCGCAAAGGGGGGGCAGTGGGCATTCCGGCTGACCCGGAACCGGCCGAATCCGCCGGGATCTTCGTGCCGTTCTTTGCCACTCAGGCCCTGACCAGTAAATTCGTGCCGAACATGCTCGCGGGTGGCAAAGCGGTCGGCGTGTTCCTGCACGCCCTGCGTCTGCCTGACGGTTCGGGCTACAAAGTGATCCTCGAAGCCGCGCCAGAAGCCATGTACAGCACCGATACCGCGGAGTCTTGCGCGGCCATGAGCCAGGTGGTCGAGCGCTATGTGCGGGCGTATCCGAGCCAGTACATGTGGAGCATGAAGCGCTTCAAGAAGCGTCCGCCGGGTGAAGCTCGCTGGTATTGATGCAAAAAATCAAAAGATCGCAGGCTTCGCCAGCTCCTACAAAGGCTCGGCGTACACCCCGTAGGAGCTGCCGAAGGCTCGGGCCGCGTTCGGACGATCTTTTGATCTTTATTGGCCTGCGTGCGCCTGACGCTCGAGCTTCTTCAGGAACACCGTCATTTCCTTCTCGGCCTGTTTGTCACCATGGCCGCGAGCAGCTTCCAGGCCTTGCTCCCAGGCTTGCCGCGCGGCCGCAAAGTCCGCCAGCGCCAGATGGGCCTTGCCCAGTAGTTTCCACGCCGCCGAATACTTCGGATCGAATTCGACGCAGCGCTGGAAATGCTCCACTGCCTTGGCATTCTCTCCCAGATCCAGATAACCCTTGCCCAGGCCGAAGCGCAGCAAAGCGTTATCCACACCCTTGGCGAGCATTTTTTCCAGGGATTCGATCATGTTGGTTCCTTTGGCGCGTTGAAGCGAAGATCAAAAGATCGCAGCCTGCGGCAGCTCCTACACCGATCCATGTAGGAGCTGCCGAAGGCTGCGATCCTGGCAATGTTGGATCAGAAGAAGCTCAACCCCACATGGAATAACTTCTCCACATCGCGAATATGCTTTTTATCCACAAGGAACAAAATTACATGGTCGCCCGTTTCGATCACGGTGTCGTCATGGGCAATGATCACTTCTTCGTCGCGGATAATCGCACCGATAGTGGTGCCCGGTGGCAGGCCGATGTTCTCGATGGCCTTGCCGATCACCTTGCTCGATTTCGCATCGCCATGGGCGATCGCCTCGATGGCTTCTGCCGCACCCCGGCGCAGTGAGTGCACGCTGACGATGTCGCCCCGGCGCACGTGGGCCAGCAAGGTGCCAATGGTTGCCAGTTGCGGGCTGATGGCGATGTCGATGTCGCCGCCCTGGATCAGATCGACATAAGCCGGGTTGTTGATGATGGTCATCACCTTCTTCGCACCGAGGCGTTTGGCCAGCAGCGAAGACATGATATTGGCTTCGTCGTCGTTGGTCAGGGCCAGGAACAGATCGGCGTCGGCAATGTTCTCTTCCATCAACAGGTCGCGGTCCGAAGCGCTGCCCTGCAACACCACGGTGCTGTCGAGGTGGTCCGAGAGATGACGGCAACGTGCCGGATTCATCTCGATGATCTTTACCTGATAACGGCTTTCGATGGCCTCGGCCAGACGCTCGCCGATCTGCCCGCCACCGGCGATGACGATGCGTTTGTAGGTTTCGTCGAGACGGCGCATTTCGCTCATGACCGCGCGAATGTTCGCTTTGGCGGCGATGAAAAACACTTCGTCGTCGGCCTCGATCACCGTGTCGCCTTGGGGCAGGATCGGTCGGTCGCGACGGAAAATCGCCGCGACGCGGGTTTCCACGTTCGGCATGTGTTCGCGCAGCTGCCGCAGTTGCTGACCCACCAGCGGCCCGCCGTAATAAGCCCGCACGGCCACCAATTGCGCCTTGCCTTCGGCGAAGTCGATCACCTGCAAGGCGCCGGGATGCTGGATCAGGCGCTTGATGTAGTTGGTAACCACTTGTTCCGGGCTGATCAGCACGTCCACCGGAATCGCTTCGTTCTGGAACAACTGCTCTTCGCGGGTCAGGTACGCGGCTTCGCGAACCCGGGCGATTTTGGTCGGAGTGTGGAACAGGGTGTGGGCGACCTGGCAGGCGACCATGTTGGTTTCGTCACTGTTGGTCACCGCGACCAGCATGTCGGCGTCATCGGCCCCGGCCTGACGCAGCACGGTCGGGAATGAACCGCGACCCTGCACCGTGCGGATGTCCAGGCGGTCGCCGAGGTCGCGCAGGCGTTCGCCATCGGTGTCGACCACGGTGATGTCGTTGGCTTCGCTGGCCAGGTGTTCCGCCAGCGAACCGCCCACCTGCCCTGCTCCGAGGATGATGATTTTCATCCATTCACTCCATTGAATCCATTTAACCGCGAGCGGCGGCGATCTTGATCAGCTTGGCGTAGTAGAACCCGTCGTGGCCGCCTTCCTGGGCCAGCAACTGGCGACCATGGGGCTGTTTGATGCCGGCCGCCGTGGCGAGGTCCAGTTCACGGGCGCCCGGCGTGCGGGCGAGGAAGGCTGCGATGACTTCAGTGTTTTCGGTCGGCAGCGTGGAACAAGTGGCGTACAGCAGAATGCCGCCCACCTCCAACGTGTTCCACATGGCGTCGAGCAATTCGCCTTGCAGCAGCGCCAGCGCGGCGATGTCGTCGGGTTGGCGGGTCAGCTTGATGTCCGGGTGACGACGAATCACACCAGTGGCCGAACATGGCGCGTCCAGCAGGATGCGCTGGAACGGCTTGCCGTCCCACCACGCCTGGGTGTCGCGGCCGTCGGCGGCAATCAGTTCGGCGCTCAGTTTCAGGCGTTCGAGGTTTTCTCGCACCCGCACCAGGCGCTTGGCCTCCAGGTCTACCGCCACGACGCCGGCCAGTTTTGGCTCGGCTTCGAGAATATGGCAGGTCTTGCCGCCGGGTGCGCAGCAGGCGTCCAGCACCCGTTGGCCCGGCGCCAGATCCAGTAGATCAGCGGCCAGTTGCGCGGCTTCGTCCTGCACACTGATCCAGCCTTCGGCGAAACCCGGCAGGCTGCGTACGTCAGCGGCGGCTTCGAGCACGATACCGTCGCGGCTATAGACACACGCAGTCGCGGCGATACCGGCGTCGGTCAACAAGCCGAGGTAGGCGTCACGGCTGTGGTGGCGACGGTTGACCCGCAGGATCATCGGCGGATGCGCGTTGTTGGCGGCGCAGATGGCTTCCCATTGCTCTGGCCAGAACGCCTTCAGGGATTTCTGCAGCCAGCGTGGGTGAGCGGTGCGCACCACCGGATCACGCTCCAGCTCGGCGAAAATCGTTTCGCTTTCGCGCTGAGCATTACGCAGCACAGCGTTGAGCAATGCCTTGGCCCAAGGTTTTTTCAGCTTGTCGGCGCAACCGACGGTTTCACCAATGGCGGCGTGGGCCGGGACGCGGGTATAGAGCAGCTGATAGAGACCGACCAGCAACAGCGCTTCGACATCGGCGTCGGCGGCCTTGAACGGTTTCTGCAGCAGCTTGGCCGCCAGTGCCGACAGGCGTGGCTGCCAGCGCGCGGTGCCGAACGCCAGGTCTTGGGTGAAACCGCGATCACGGTCCTCGACCTTGTCCAGTTGCGTTGGCAGCGAACTGTTGAGCGAGGCTTTTCCGCTCAGGACGGCAGCGAGTGCCTTGGCGGCGGCCAGACGCGGGTTCATTGAGCGTCCGCCGCTTGACCGAGGACAGTGCCAATGGCGAATTTCTCACGGCGGCTGTTGAACAGGTCGCTGAAGTTCAGCGCCTTGCCGCCGGGCAACTGCAGGCGAGTCAGGCACAAGGCCTGCTCGCCGCACGCGACGATCAGGCCTTCCTTGCTGGCGCTGAGAATTTCACCCGGGGCACCTTTGCCTTCGGCAAGGTTCGCGGCCAGCACTTTCAGTGCTTCGCCGTTCAAGGTGCTGTGGGTGATCGGCCATGGGTTGAAGGCACGCACCAGACGCTCCAGCTCAACCGCCGGTCGGGTCCAGTCGATGCGTGCTTCGTCCTTGTTCAATTTGTGCGCGTAGGTCGCCAGGCTGTCGTCCTGCACTTCGCCCTCCAGGGTTCCGGCGGCGAGGCCGGCAATCGCCTGGACCACGGCCGGAGGGCCCATTTCCGCCAGACGATCGTGCAGGCTGCCGCCGGTGTCTTCGGCGCTGATCGGCGTGGCGACCTTGAGCAGCATCGGCCCGGTGTCGAGGCCGGCCTCCATACGCATCACGGTCACGCCGCTTTCGGCGTCCCCCGCTTCCACGGCGCGCTGGATCGGCGCCGCACCACGCCAGCGCGGCAGCAGCGAGGCGTGACTGTTGATGCAACCCAGGCGCGGAATATCCAGCACCACTTGCGGCAGGATCAGGCCGTAGGCGACCACCACCATCAAGTCCGGCTTCAGTGCAGCCAGTTCAGCCTGAGCATCTTCGTTGCGCAGGGTCGGCGGTTGCAGCACCGGGATATTGTTCTCTAGAGCAAGCTGCTTGACCGGGCTCGGCATCAGTTTTTGCCCGCGACCGGCCGGACGATCCGGTTGGGTGTAGACCGCGACGATCTCGTAAGGGCTGTCGAGCAGGGCCTTGAGGTGTTCGGCGGCGAATTCCGGGGTGCCGGCAAAGACAATGCGCAGTGGCTCAGTCATGGGTGACGTCTCTTGAAAAGAAAAAGGCTTGCCGCAGCAAGCCTTTGAAGATGGGCATCAGGCGTTCTGGCGATGGAGCTTTTCCAGTTTCTTCTTGATGCGGTCGCGTTTGAGCGTGGACAGGTAATCAACGAACAATTTGCCGTTGAGGTGGTCGCATTCGTGCTGGATGCACACGGCGAGCAAATCTTCGGCGATCAGTTCGTAAGGCTGGCCGTCGCGGTCCAGCGCCTTGACCTTGACCCGTTGCGGGCGATCGACGTTTTCGTAGAAACCCGGCACCGACAGGCAGCCTTCCTGATACTGGCCCATCTCGTCGGTCAACGGTTCGAGCTCGGGGTTGATGAACACTCGCGGTTCGGTGCGGTCTTCGGAGAGGTCCATCACGACGATACGTTTGTGCACGTTGACCTGGGTAGCGGCGAGGCCGATGCCAGGCGCTTCATACATTGTTTCAAACATGTCGTCGACCAGCTGACGCACTTCGGCGTCCACTACGGCCACTGGCTTGGCGATAGTGCGCAGGCGCGGATCAGGGAATTCGAGGATGTTCAAAATGGCCATAAGCTTGATGATTGCACGTGTGAAGTAAGGTCGGGTCGATGGCCTGGCGGGTCCGAAGAAATGCAGGCTACCGTTGTAAAACGTAGCTCCCTTCTGTTGACAAGCAAGCCGGGAGCGAGCCACTGACGGCTCTGGCGTTTCACGCGAACGTACATAATAAAGGGATTCACCGCATGAGGAAATCACTACTCGCCCTGCTGCTCCTGGCCTCGGCCGGTCTGGCGTACGGGCAAGTGCAACTTCGGGAAGATATTCCCACCATAAAGCTGTCGCCTCAGGTGCGCAGCAGCCCGGTGACCGAGGCTATCCCCAGCATTGCGCTGAAATCGATCAACAGCTTTCTGCTGAGCAACCGCATCGTCGACAAGGCCGAGGATTTCGACAAGGCGCCCTACATCGTCGCTGGCGATGCCGAACGCGTACTCAGCGGCGCGGGTGACCGTATCTTTGCCCGTGGCCATTTCGATCCGGCGCAACCGGTGTACGGCATCTTCCGTCAAGGCAAGGTCTACACCGATCCGCAGAGCAAGGAAATTCTAGGGATCAACGCCGACGACATCGGCGGCGGTGAGGTCGTGGCCATCGAAGGCGACGTTGCCACCCTGGCGTTGCAACGCACGACCCAGGAAGTGCGCATCGGCGATCGCTTGTTCAGCGGTGAAGAGCACGCGATCAACTCGACCTTCACGCCCAACGCACCGAGTCACGAAATCAACGGTTTGATCATCGATGTGCCGCGTGGGGTCACGCAGATCGGCGAGTTGGACGTGGTTACGCTGAACAAGGGGCAGCGCGACGGTCTGGCCGAAGGCAATCTGCTGGCGGTGATGAAGACCGGCGAAACCGTGCGCGACCGGATCACCGGCCAGCCGTTGAAAATTCCCGATGAGCGCGCTGGTCTGCTGATGGTTTTCCGTACCTACGACAAACTCAGTTATGGGCTGGTGCTTAGCGCTTCACGCTCGCTGTCGGTGATGGACAAGGTGCGAAATCCGTAAGCGTGCTTCACAAGTTACCAACAGAGTTATCCACAGCTTATTCCCGTTTGTACGGGTACTTATTACGATCAAGGATGATCCATGTCGCTGTCTACTGTTACACCGGTTTCCCCCGCGGAACTGGAAGCTCGATTACGCCTGCATCGTTTGCCGGAACTCGGTCCTGCGCGTTTCAAGAAATTGCTCGAAGCCTTTGGTTCGGCATCCAAAGCCATTAGCGCACCGGCCAGTGCCTGGCGTTCGCTGGGTTTGCCACTGGCGTGTTCCGAGGCCAGACGAAGCACCGAGATTCGTGACGGCGCCAGCCACGCATTGGCCTGGTTAGAGCACCCGGCCCAGCATTTACTGATGTGGGACCAACCGGACTACCCGGCACTGCTGGCACAAATCAGCGATGCACCCCCGCTGTTATTTGTCGCGGGCAATCCGGGCATTCTGGAAAAACCACAACTGGCAATGGTCGGCAGCCGGCGCGCGTCCCGGCCGGGGATGGACACCGCTGCGGCGTTTTCCCGCAGCCTGGCCGGTGCCGGTTTTGTCATTACCAGCGGCCTGGCCCTGGGCATTGACGCCGCCGCGCACCAGGCCGCGCTCGACGTCGGTGGGCAAACGGTCGGTGTGCTCGGCACGGGGCTCGAGAAGTTTTATCCACAGCGAAATAGACGCCTGGCGGACGCCATGATCGCTTCGGGCAGCGCAGTGCTTTCGGAGTTTCCGCTGGATGCAGGCCCCAGCGCTGGCAACTTCCCCCGGCGCAACCGGATCATCAGTGGTTTGTCTCTCGGGGTGCTGGTGGTCGAAGCCAGTGTCGCCAGCGGTTCACTGATCACCGCGAGGCTGGCGGCGGAACAGGGGCGCGAGGTGTTTGCGATGCCCGGGTCGATCCATCACCCCGGCGCCCGCGGCTGTCATCAGTTGATTCGGGACGGTGCGGTGCTGGTGGAAACCATCGAACATATCCTTGAAGCCTTGCGCGGTTGGCAACGACTGTCGTTATCCACGCAAACCTGCACTCCTATGACGACTCACCCACTGCTGAAGCTGCTGCATGCCGCGCCTCTCACCAGCGAAGCGCTGGCCGACGCAAGCGGCTGGGCCTTGCCAAAAGTGCTGGCTGCGTTGACGGAACTGGAAATGGATGGCTGCGCCGTGTGCGAAAGCGGACGCTGGTTTGCGCGGGTGAGCTAGGTTTTATAAACAAGATCGGTAAACTGCGCAGAGCCTTATTCTGGAGTGTTTTTCATGGTCAACAGTTGGCGTGTGCAACAAGCCGCGCAAGCAATTCGCGCCGGGGCGGTGATTGCCTACCCAACCGAAGCAGTCTGGGGCCTGGGGTGCGACCCGTGGGACGAGGAAGCGGTGGAGCGTCTGCTGCTGATCAAGGGCCGGTCTGTGGATAAGGGGCTGATTCTGGTCGCCGACAATATCCGTCAATTCGATTTCCTCTTCGAAGACTTTCCCGAGTTGTGGATGGACCGCATGGCCAGCACGTGGCCAGGTCCGAACACCTGGCTGGTGCCGCACCAGAACCTGCTGCCGGAGTGGATTACCGGGGTGCATGAGACGGTAGCGCTACGCGTCAGCGATCACCCGCTGGTGCGGGACTTGTGCGCGCTGGTCGGGCCGTTGGTGTCGACGTCGGCCAACCCGCAGGGGCGCCCGGCGGCACGTACGCGGATTCGCGTCGAACAGTATTTCCGTGGCCAGGTGGATCTGGTGCTGGGTGGCAATCTGGGCGGGCGCAAGAACCCGAGCGTGATTCGCGATCTGGCGACCGGCAGGGTTGTGCGCCCGGACTGATATCACGTCATCGTTCTTCGCTGGCAAGCCAGCTCCTACAGGTTTATCGCGAAACTTGTAGGAGCTGGCTTGCCAGCGAAGGCGTCCTCAGGGCAACAAAATAACCGAGCCCGTCGTACGCCGCGCCGACAACTCGGTCTGCGCCTTCGCCGCTTCAGCCAGTGGATAACGCTGGCTGATGTCCACGGTCAGCTTGCCGCTGATGATCATCTCGAACAACTCGTCGGCCATGCGTTGCAGGTTCTCGGCGTTGTTCGCATAAGTGCCGAGGGTTGGCCGGGTCACGTACAGCGAGCCTTTCCCTGCCAGGATCCCCAGGTTCACGCCGTCGACCGCGCCGGACGCATTGCCGAAACTCACCACAAGCCCGCGTGGCGCGGCGCTGTCGAGTGAAGTCAGCCAGGTGTCTTTGCCAACGCCGTCGTACACCACCGGGACTTTTTTGCCGTCAGTCAATTCCAGCACGCGTTGCGCGACGTTTTCATGACTGTAGTCGATGGTCGCCCAGGCTCCGTTGGCCTTGGCCAGTGCAGCTTTCTCTGCCGAGCTGACCGTGCCGATCAGCTTCACGCTCAAGGCTCTGGCCCATTGGCAGGCCAGGGAACCGACCCCACCGGCCGCCGCATGGAACAAGATGGTTTCGCCACTCTTGAGTTCATAAGTCTGGCGCAGCAGGTACTGCACGGTCAGGCCCTTGAGCATCACGCCGGCGGCCTGTTCGAAGCTGATGGCGTCCGGCAGTTTCACCAGATTGGCCTCGGGCAAGACGTGAACATCGCTGTAGGCGCCCAGAGGGCCGCTGCCATAGGCCACGCGATCGCCAATCTTGAAGCGGGTCACGTCGCTGCCCACTGCCTCGACCACGCCCGCACCTTCTGAGCCAACACCCGACGGCAGGGACGGTGGTGGATACAAACCGCTGCGGTAATAGGTGTCGATGAAGTTCAGGCCGATGGCCTTGTTGGTCACGCGCACTTCCTTCGGACCTGGCTCGGCGGGTTGGTAATCCACATATTCGAGCACTTCGGGGCCGCCATGGGCGCGGAACTGGATACGCTTTGCCATCAGAACTCTCCATAGGTCGTTTTACCAAGCGCCCTATCGGACTCCTAAGCTTGATCTTCGTCAACTGCGAAGGGGTAACTTGCGATGTTATGCTACGGGCCCATTTGCGCAGGCTGAGCTCCAATGGAGCACCGCGTAGTTTTGCCCGATTCAAGGTGATGACATGACGACCCGCACCGAGGCCGTAAAAGCCTACCTGCTCGACCTGCAAGAGCGCATTTGCGCTGCCCTGGAAGCCGAAGACGGCGGCACGCAATTCGTCGAAGACACCTGGACCCGGCCTGCTGGCGGTGGCGGTCGCACCCGCGTGATCGAAAACGGCGCGGTGATTGAAAAGGGCGGCGTCAACTTTTCCCATGTCTTCGGCAGCGGTCTTCCACCGTCTGCCAGCGCTCATCGACCGGAACTGGCGGGCCGTGGCTTTGAAGCCCTGGGCGTGTCGCTGGTGATTCACCCGCACAACCCGCACGTGCCGACTTCCCACGCCAACGTGCGCTTTTTCATCGCTGAAAAAGAAGGTGAAGAACCGGTCTGGTGGTTTGGCGGCGGCTTCGACCTGACCCCGTATTACGGCAACGAAGAAGACTGCATCCACTGGCACCGCGTCGCCGAGCAGGCCTGTGCGCCGTTTGGCCCGGACGTTTACCCGCGTTACAAGGCCTGGTGCGACAGCTACTTCCACATCAAGCATCGCCACGAGCCGCGCGGCATCGGCGGGTTGTTTTTCGACGACCTGAACGAGTGGGACTTTGACACCAGCTTCGCCTTCATGCGCGCCATCGGCGACGCGTACATCGACGCCTATCTGCCGATCGTGCAGCGCCGCAAGAACGATGCGTTCACAGCCAAGCAGCGCGAGTTCCAGGAATTCCGCCGTGGCCGCTATGTTGAATTCAATCTGGTCTACGACCGTGGCACGTTGTTCGGCCTGCAATCGGGTGGACGGACCGAGTCGATCTTGATGTCGCTGCCACCACAAGTGCGCTGGGGTTACGACTGGAAGGCCGAGCCTGGCAGCGAAGAAGCGCGCCTGACCGAGTATTTCCTGCAAGACCGCGATTGGTTGGCCGAAGCCTGAATGAGGAATCCTGATGGACCGTTATGTCGTATTCGGTAACCCGATTGGCCACAGCAAGTCGCCGTTGATCCATCGTCTGTTCGCCGAGCAGACCGCGCAAAAGCTGGACTACAACACGCTGCTGGCGCCACTCGACGACTTTTCCACCTGTGCCCGGACGTTTTTCCTCGAGGGTCGCGGTGCCAATGTGACGGTGCCGTTCAAGGAAGAAGCCTATCGATTGGCGAACAGCCTGACGGCGCGGGCGCAACGGGCCGGAGCGGTGAACACCCTGAGCAAACTGGCCGATGGCAGTCTGCTGGGCGACAATACCGACGGTGCCGGGCTGGTGCGCGATCTGACGGTCAACGCCGGATTCAGCCTCAAGGGCAAACGCATCCTGTTGCTCGGCGCTGGCGGCGCGGTGCGCGGTGCTTTGGAGCCGTTGCTGGCCGAGCAACCGGCATCGGTGATCATCGCTAACCGCACGGTGGACAAGGCCGAGTTGCTGGCGGAACTGTTCTGCGATCTGGGGCCGGTCTCGGCCAGTGGCTACGACTGGTTGCAGGAGTCAGTGGACCTGATCATCAATGCGACCTCCGCGAGCCTGACGGGCGATGTGCCGCCGATTGCGCCCAGCCTGATCGAACCGGGCAAAACAGTGTGCTACGACATGATGTACGGCAAGGAACCGACCTCGTTCTGCCGCTGGGCCAGCGAACACAGGGCGGCGGTGGCGATGGATGGCTTGGGGATGCTGGCCGAGCAAGCGGCGGAAGCGTTTTTCCTGTGGCGCGGTGTGCGACCGGATACGGTGCCGGTGTTGGCTGAACTTCGCCGGCAGTTGGCCCTTTAAAGTCAAAAGATCGCAGCCTTCGGCAGCTCCTACTGGCGATCACACAACCCGTAGGAGCTGCCGAAGGCTGCGATCTCTTTAATCTTCAAACCGGATCGGGCACTTCTGCGCCCCTTCCAGCTTCCTCAGCTCTTCCACCACTTGCGGCCGGGCCCGGCGCAAGGTCAGGCTGCGGTCCTGGCGAAGCAGGCGCCGCGCTTCCTGATGCAGCATTTCCACCCCTGAATAGTCGATGAAGTTGATCTGCTGCGCCTCGATCACCACGCGCGCGCCGTGCATGCGTTGCAGGCGCACTTGCAGGTAATGGCTGGCGCCAAAAAAGATCGAACCGCCCACCCGCAGAATGTCCTCCTCGCCATCTCGCACATGCTGCACCCGTGGTTGCGATGTGCGCTTGAGGTAGAAAAAAAGCGAGGCCAGCACGCCAGCGTAGATCGCTGTCTGCAGTTCCAGCAGCAGCGTGGCGACGCAGGTCAGCGCCATGACCACGAACTCAGCGCGGCTGACCCGCAACAACGCGCGAATGCCGCGATGGTCCACCAGTCCCCAGGCGATCAACAGAATGCTGCCGGCCATGGCCGGAATCGGGATGTGCGCGATCAGGCTCGCGCCGAAGATCGCAAACAGCGCCACCCACAATGCCGAAAAAACCCCGGCCAGTGGCGAACAGGCCCCTGCTTCATAGCTCAGGGCTGAGCGAGTGAAGGAGCCGGCCGACAGCGAGCCGGAAAAAAACGCACCGACGATGTTCGACAGGCCTTGGGCACGAACTTCCTGATTCGCGTCGAGTAATTGCTGCGAACGTGCAGAAATCGAGCGGGCAATCGACAGGCTGGTGACCAGCCCGAGCATTCCGACCGCTACCGCGCTGGGTAGCAGGCGCAGGATCAGATCGAGGTCCAGCGGCAACGGACTGAAGGGCGGCAGTTTGCCAGTGAAGGCGCTGACCAGTTGCACATGGCCAAACATTGATGGCCAGAGCCAAACCAGCAAACCGCCGAGAATCAGGGTGATCAAGAGCGTCGGCCAGCGTGGCAACCACAGCTTGAGGATCACGCCCACCACCACCGTCGCCAGCCCCAGCGCCAGCGAAGGTTTGTCCATTTCGCCTAGATGGCGCAGCAACGTGATGAAACTGTCCAGCGCGGTGGCCTGGCTGGGCAAGTCCAGCCCCAGCAGGTTAGGTAATTGACCGATGGCAATCACCACGGCAGCACCCAGGGTGAAACCCAGCACCACCGAGTGAGAGACGAAATTCACCAGGGCGCCAAACCGCAGCAAACCCAGCAGCCACTGAAAGAGGCCGGCAAGAAACGTCAGCAACAGGATCAGCATGACGTAGTCCTGCGACGCCGGAACGGCCAGAGGACTGACGCTGGCGTACAAGACAATCGAGATGGCCGCCGTAGGACCGCAGATCAGATGCCACGACGAGCCCCACAGGCAGGCGATCAATACCGGGATGATCGCCGCGTACAGGCCGTATTCAGGTGGGAGACCCGCGATGAGTGCGTAGGCAATGGATTGCGGCAACGCGAGAATCGCGCCGCTGAGGCCAACGATCAGGTCACGACCGACACTGGCGCGGGTTTGCCGGGGCAACCAGGTGAGGAAAGGGAAGAGTGAATGGCGACTTGGCAGGGCCATGGGGCCTCTCGGTGAATGACTGTAAATGCGTCAGGGTGGTGTTTCAGAGGCAGCGGCGCAAGGGCATAAATCGATTCGCGAGCAGGCTCGCTCCCACAGGGTGTGCGCGGACCTGTGGGAGCGAGCCTGCTCGCGATGGCGTTCTCGAACCTTACAGTTTCGCTTTGACCGCCGGCAACGCATCCTTGCCATCCACCGTCTTCACCCCATCAAGCCATTTATCCAGCACCGCCGGGTTGGCCTTGATCCAAGCCTTGGCCGCATCGGCATTGCTGACTTTCCTGTTCACCACCTCGGCCATGATGCTGTTTTCCATGTCCTGGGTGAAACTCAGGTTGGTCAGCAGTTTGCCAACGTTCGGGCAGGCCTGTGCATAACCTTTACGGGTCAGGGTATGCACACTGCCGGTGTCGCCGAAGTATTTCTCGCCACCCTTCAGATAGTGCATTTTCAGCTGCACGTTCATCGGGTGTGGGGTCCAGCCAAGGAAGGTCACGAATTTCTGTTTTTTCACTGCGCGGGACACTTCTGCCAGCATTGCCTGCTCGCTGGACTCGACCAGTTTCCACTGGCCCATGTCGAAATCGTTTTTCTTGATGATCTCTTGCAGCGAGATGTTCGCCGGCGCGCCGGAGCCGATGCCGTAGATCTTGCGGTCGAACTTGTCGGCGTATTTGTTCAGGTCGGCAAAGTCATGCACACCCGCGTCCCACACGTAGTCCGGAACGGCGAGGGTGAATTCGGTGCCGTCGAGGTTCTTCGTCAGTTGCGTGACATCGCCGTTGGCGACGAACTTGTCATAGAAGCCCTGCTGCGCCGGCATCCAGTTACCCAGGAACACATCGACCTGGCCATCCTTGAGCCCGCCAAAGGTGATCGGTACCGCGAGGGTGTCGACCTTGGCCTTGTAGCCCATGCCGTCGAGCAGAAACCCGGTGATGGCATTGGTCGCGGCGATGTCGCTCCAGCCCGGGTCGGCCATTTTCACGGTCTCGCAACTCTGATCGGCAAACGCCGATGCACTGCCCAGAGTCAGGAGCCCGACCGTCAGTACTGTGGATAACCTTTGCATGGACTTCCCCTTAACATTATTGGTTTTGGCAGGGTTGTGGATAACGTGCTTTACGCTCCAGATCGTCGAGGTCGATGTGGTTGCGCATGTACTGCTGACTGGCGTCCACCAGTGGCTGGTGATCCCAGCTCTTCAGCTTGCCGAGGGTCAGTGCCTCGGCCACGAAGCGCCGACGCCGCTGGCTGGCGAGCACCTGCTGGTGAATCGCCGGAATGTTCCATTTGGCCCGCGCTTCGGCAAGAAAATCGTCGAAAAGATGGTGATTTTGCAGCGAATGACTGAGTTCTTCCAGTTCGCTAGGGTCGTTGTGTACGTCGAAGAGTAGGCAAGGGTCGTCTTCGCTGTAGATGAATTTGTAGGCACCGCGACGGATCATCATCAGCGGGCTGATGGTGCCTTCGGCCATGTATTCGCCGAACACCTCGTCGTGGCCGCCCTGCCCTTGCAGGTGCGGGACCAGAGAGCGGCCGTCCAGCGGCAAGCCCGGTTCCAGCGAGCCGCCGGCCAGTTCGACGAAGGTCGGCAACAGGTCCGCCGTGGAAACACTGGCGCTGACCCGACCAGCGCCGAACTGCCCCGGTGCGCTTATCAGCAGCGGCACCCGTGCGGCCATTTCATACCAGTGCATTTTGTACCAGAGGCCGCGCTCGCCGAGCATGTCGCCGTGATCGCCGGAAAACACGATGATGGTGTCATCGATCAGCCCGGTATCTTCGAGGGTTTGCAGGAGTTTGCCGACGTTGCTGTCGATATAGCTGCACGCGCCGAAATAGGCACGGCGGGCATCGCGGATCTTATCCACAGGCAGCGGCTTGTCCCACAGGTCGTAGACCTTGAGCAGACGTTGCGAGTGCGGATCGAGGGCATGCGGGTCCGGGGTTGTAGGCAGCGGGATATCGGCATCGTCGTACAGATCCCAGAAAGCCTTGGGAATCGTGTACGGATCGTGTGGGTGAGTCATCGAAACAGTCAGGCAGAACGGCTGGTTGCCATCCTCGCGGATATGGTCGAACAGGTACTGCTGGGCCTTGAACACCACCTCTTCGTCGAAATCCAACTGATTGGTGCGCACGCACGGGCCGGCTTGCAGCACCGACGACATGTTGTGATACCAGGTCGGGCGCACGTCCGGTTCATCCCAGTTCACCGCCCAGCCGTAGTCGGCCGGGTAGATGTCGCTGGTCAGGCGTTCTTCGTAGCCGTGCAACTGGTCCGGGCCGCAGAAATGCATCTTGCCCGACAGGGCAGTGCGGTAGCCGAGGCGGCGCAGGTAGTGGGCGTAGGTCGGTACGTCGGCGGGGAAATCGGCGGCGTTGTCGTAGGCGCCGATCTTGCTCGGCAACTGGCCGCTGACCAGGGTGAAACGCGACGGCGCGCACAGGGGGCTGTTGCAATAAGCGGAGTCGAACACCACGCCTTGTGCGGCGAGGCGGCTGAGATGAGGCAGTTTGATGGGCGATGGGCCGTAGAACGGCAACATTGGCGCGGCCATTTGATCGGCCATGATGAAAAGAATGTTCTTGCGCTTCATGTGATCGCGGCATTCCATAGTGGATGTTTATGCGAGAGTGCTGGCTTCGAGAATGAAACCCCAGCACCTTGCGGTAAAGCCCATGCACGGCAATGACTAGGATAAGTACAGCTTATGTATGACGCCCTTGGTGACCTGTCACTGGATCTGCTTCGCGCCTTCGAAGCGGCGGCCCGTCAGCGCAGCTTTACCGCGGCGGCGGTTGAACTGGGCACCACGCAACCGGCCATCAGCCAGCAGATCAAGCGCCTGGAAGAACAACTGGCGACACGCCTGTTCGACCGTATTTATCGCGGTATCGAGTTGACTGAGGCCGGGCAGATACTTTTTGAGCAGGTTCAGCTCGGTTTGCAGAACATAGACGCAGGATTGAGCGCAATCAGCGCACAGCAACAGCATGAAGTGCTGCAGGTGGCCACGGATTTTGCCTTCGCCGCCTATTGGTTGATGCCGCGTTTGCACCGCTTTCACGCGGCCAATCCGCAAGTGGATGTCAGCCTGGTCACCAGTGAACGCAGCCATAACATGCTACGTACCGATATCGATGTGGCGGTGCTGTTCGGCGATGGCCGCTTCAAGCAGGGTGAGAGCCATTGGCTGTTCAGCGAGGAAGTGTTTCCGGTATGCAGCCCGCAGTTGTTGAGCGAACGTCCCCTGCCCTTGCCGGCCCAGGCATTGCTGGAGTTTCCGTTGCTGCACCTGCGTGGGGAACACAGCAGTAACTGGTTCGACTGGAGTGGTGTGTTCCGCGAGCTGGGCATCACCTCGCCCCCGGCGCCCGGGCAGTTGCGCTTCGACAATTACACTTTGTTGATTCAGGCGGCGATTGGCGGCCAGGGCGTAGCCATTGGCTGGCGGCACCTTGTGGATAACTTGCTGGCGCAAGGATTGTTGTGCCGACCGATCGGCGAAACGGTGATGTCGAGGCTGGGTTACTACGTGGTGCTGCCCCAGCGCAAAAGACGCGGAGCGTTAATTCAACAGTTTGTGGATTGGTTGATGGCCGAGCAGGCCAGCAGTGCGCAATCGCTCAACGGCCTGACGCTGCCGTCCATTGCGGTTTAGCTGTCGGTTGCGATGAAGTTGACGTGCTCTCGGATGTGCAGGTTCAAGTGCAATTCATCGGCAATGCCCACGGCGGTGCGGGCCAGCCGTTCCAGCGGTTCGGCCAACCGCGGCTCGAGGTTGCCACCGATTTCGGCAAAATGTTCGATGGTCAGCCCCGGTACCCCGCGCGGTTCGTTAACCAGCGTCCACTTCAAAGGACTGCTTTGCAGTGCCTCGCGGATTTCCTCGGCGGCGTGACGTTGCAAGCTGTCCTCGACTTCCGGATCGTCCAGCACGTCGAAATCACCCACCAGAAACAATCGGGAAATGTTTGCTGTCTGCATGCCATCGATTAGTGCATCCACTGCCAGCACCTGCTCGACTGGGCCCGGTACGATGGTTTTTTCTACGTGTTCGCTGTTGAACGGTAAGCCTGGAGCGTCCAGTAAACAGATGACCACGGAGCTGCCGGCCACACTCTGCTTGACCCGTTGCGCGTCGAACAGATCGCCAGTCTTGGTGCGCAGCCCCGGACGGGGTGCCAGTGCATTGAGGTCATCGAGAATTGCGATCACTTCATGCTGGCGCCGCAGCATTTCAGCCATCAGCGCACTGCCCAGGCTACTCATGGCACCATACAGCACCACTTTCACGACGGGGGTTTCGGCATTTTTCATGGCTGGGCTTCCTGTTTTCCAGCGCCTATATGATGTTTGACCCGCAGGAACTGGCGAGGGTTCGAACAGTTTTCAGAGGGGTTCAGATGCAGCAGATCACGGGTTACCACGCCCACGTTTATTTCGATGCCAGCACGATCGGGCAGGCGCGGGCCTTGTGTGAACAGGCGGCGCGTTTGTTTCCACTGAAAATGGGTCGCGTGCACGAACGCCCGGTCGGTCCGCACCCGGACTGGAGCTGCCAGTTGGCGTTCGAGCCGCAGGTGCTGGGCGACGTGCTGCCGTGGCTGGCGCTGAACCGCAAGGGTCTGGTGGTATTTCTGCACCCGGACACCGGCAACGATCTGCTTGACCACACCGAGCACGCGATCTGGATGGGCGCTATTCGTCCGCTGGACCTGTCTATTTTTTGATCAGAGTGTTTCTCCAGCCTCGCCGGGCAAATGTTCGTCCAGGTGCAGCCATGGCAAACGGTTGTCGGTCCAGATGTGCCGCTCGGCCGGTGCTTGCTCGGGATGGTCGAGGGTGGCGATGGTCAGGTCGATGCTTTCCGGGCTCAGGTGCGTCACCAGCGCCAGTTGCGCCCCACAGTGGCCGCAGAAATATCGCGCACAGGTGGATGAAGAATCGTACCGCGATGGCGTCCCGGCCAGCCATTGAAAGGCTGATGCTGGCACGGTGATCCAGGTGGTCACGATGCCGCCGCTGACCCGCCGGCAAATCGAGCAATGGCAGTGGGCGATGTCGTGCGGCGGCCCGCTGAATTGATAGCGCAGTTGCCCGCAGTGGCAGCCGCCGGTGTGAACTTCGACCATGCTGTTTCCTCCTGAAGTGGATTGACTGACGCCTTCGCGAGCCTGCTTGCGAAGGCCTCAACCCGATTTACACCTCATTGTCCCAATCCGACGACCGGTTGTACTTCCGGTCAACGCTTTCATTCTCGAAAGCTGGCTGAAAGCTTCCCCGATTAGGATCGCCCCCACTACCGGCAACAGACCGGTTGGCCAATGCCAGCGTTTTATTGCTCGCACAGCCCATTTAACAACAACAATGGTGATTCTGATGTCCTCTTCTACCCGCCACTTCGCTGTAACTCCGCCCGTACGTCTCGTGCTTCCCGTTCTGCGCTGATCCCGCCCGATCTGCCCATTCCCTAGTCGCGCTACGCCTGGAGTATTCCCATGCTGACTTTCCTTGGCTTCGCCATGGTCATCACGTTCATGTTCCTGATCATGACCAAGCGCCTGTCCGCGCTGATCGCCCTGATCATCATTCCGATCATCTTTGCCCTGTTCGGCGGTTTTTCGCCGAAGATCGGCCCGATGATGCTCGAAGGCATCACCAAGCTTGCGCCAACCGGCGTGATGCTGATGTTCGCTATTCTGTACTTCGCCCTGATGATCGACTCCGGCCTGTTCGACCCGGCCGTGCGCAAGATCCTCAAACTGGTCAAGGGCGACCCGCTGAAAGTTTCGGTCGGCACCGCCGTACTGGCGCTCGTCGTTTCCCTCGATGGTGACGGCGCGACCACTTATATGATCTGCGTGGCTGCCATGCTGCCGCTCTACAGCCGTATCGGCATGAGCCCGCGGATCATGGCCGGCCTGATCATCCTCGCCGGTGGCGTGATGAACATGACCCCATGGGGCGGCCCGACCGCTCGCGCTGCCAGTGCGTTGCATGTTGACCCGTCCGATATCTTCGTACCGATGATTCCTGCGATGTTGGCCGGTGTGGTGGCGATCCTGGTCATCGCCTACTTCTACGGCAAGCGTGAACGTGCTCGCCTGGGTGAACTGCACCTGGTGGGCGATGAAATCGACCACAGCGAAATCAGCGTTTCGCAGTTCCCGGATGCCCGTCGTCCGAACCTGATCTGGTTCAACGGCGCCCTGACCCTGGCCCTGATGGGCACCCTGATCGCCGGCCTGCTGCCGTTGCCGGTGCTGTTCATGGTGGCGTTCAGTATCGCCATGATCGTCAACTATCCTTGCCTGCAACAGCAGAAGGATCGCGTGGCGGCTCACGCCGGTAGCGTTCTGGCGGTAGTCGGGTTGATCTTTGCGGCCGGTATCTTCACCGGTATCCTGACCGGCACCGGGATGGTCGATGCCATGTCGAAAAGCCTGCTGGCGGTGATTCCGGATTTCCTCGGCCCGTACCTGGCGGTGATCACGGCGCTGGTCAGCATGCCGTTCACCTTCTTCATGTCGAACGATGCATTTTATTACGGCGTGTTACCGGTTCTTGCCGAGGCCGCCAGCCATTACGGTATAACCGCGGTGGAAATGGCACGTGCCTCGATCGTCGGTCAGCCCGTCCACCTGTTGAGCCCGCTGGTTCCATCGACCTACCTGTTGGTGGCCCTGGCCGGCATCGATTTCGGTGACCACCAGCGCTTCACCCTCAAGTGGGCAGTGCTGGTTTGTACCTGCATACTGATTGCTGCATTGCTGTTGGGGACTTTCCCGGTGTTCAGCACTCTATAAGCCCAAGACTCACCACTTCGGGTCCAGGCTTCGCTGTTTGAAGCCCGGGCCCGTTGTGGTTTAACAATTGCTCAAAGGAATACACATGGAATGGCTGACCAACCCTGAAATCTGGGTTGCCTTCTTCACCCTGACCGCCCTGGAAATCGTCCTGGGTATCGATAACATCATCATGATTTCGATCCTGGTCAGCCGCATGCCCAAGCACATGCAGGCGCGCACCCGGATTTTCGGTCTGGCGCTGGCCATGGTCACGCGAATCCTGCTTCTGCTGTCGATCACCTGGGTCATGCGCCTGACGGCGGACCTGTTCGTAGTCTTCGGCCAGGGTATTTCCGGACGCGACCTGATCCTGTTCTTCGGTGGTCTGTTCCTGCTGTGGAAAAGCTCGCAAGAGATGTACCACGCGCTGGAAGGTGAAGATGAAAGCAACGACGAACCTTCGGGCAAGGGCGGCAACTTCCTCTACACCATCATCCAGATCGCAATCATCGACATCGTGTTCTCCTTGGACTCGGTGATCACCGCGGTCGGCATGGTGTCCCACGTACCAGTCATGGTCGCGGCGATCATCGTGGCGGTACTGGTGATGATGTGGGCATCTGGCACCATCAGTGAGTTCATCGACAAGCACCCATCGCTGAAGATGCTGGCGCTGTCGTTCCTGTTGATCGTTGGTACGGTGCTGATTGCCGAATCCTTCGACGTGCACGTGCCAAAAGGCTACGTCTACTTCGCCATGGCGTTCTCGCTGGCGGTGGAAGCGATCAACATCAGGATGCGCACTGCCATCGCGAAAAAGAAGAAACAGCAGGATCCGGTAAAGCTGCGCAAGGACATTCCGGGCCAGTAACCCGAAAGCGCTAAATACGCAAAACCTGTGGGAGCGAGCCTGCTCGCGATGGCGGTCTGTCAGTCAACATCAATGTTGAATCTGGAGGCCTCATCGCGAGCAGGCTCGCTCCCACATTGTTTTGTGTGGCTGGAAGGCCAATGTTTCATGACAGTTTTGTTTCAATCCCTTCTTTGGCTATGCGATGCTGGCGCGCAGACCGTTAGCCAACTACAGCTTAAGTACAGAACGTAGAACGTCGCGCGGTACCGTCAACTTGCTCCATTGGGGCGCTACACCACAGGGGGTCATTATGCTCACCCTGCTCAATTTGCTTTCTGCCGTGGCCCTGCTGATCTGGGGCACGCACATCGTCCGAACCGGCATCCTGCGGGTCTACGGCACCAATTTGCGCCATGTCATCAGCCATAACATGTCCAACCGCTGGCTGGCTTTCGTCTCCGGGATCGCCGTGACGGCGATGGTCCAGAGCAGCAACGCCACCGCCATGCTGGTCACTTCCTTTGTCGGCCAGGGCCTGATGGCGCTGACCCCGGCACTGGTCACCATGCTCGGTGCCGATGTCGGTACGGCCCTGATGGCGCGGGTGCTGACGTTCGATCTGTCGTGGTTGTCGCCCCTGCTGATTTTTGCCGGGGTGATTTTCTTTCTGTCGCGCAAGCAGACCCGACTCGGGCAGATGGGCCGTGTCGCCATTGGCTTGGGCTTGATCATTCTGGCGCTGCAACTGATTGTCGAAGCCGCGCATCCGATTACCCATGCCAAAGGGGTGAAGGTGATTTTCGCCTCGCTCACCGGCGACCTCCTGCTCGACGCCCTGGTCGGCGCGCTGTTCGCGATGGTTTCCTATTCCAGCCTGGCCGCAGTGTTGCTCACCGCGACTCTGGCGGGCGCCAACGTGATCAGCCTGCCGGTGGCCATCGGGCTGGTGATCGGCGCCAATATCGGCAGCGGCGTGCTCGCCTTCCTCAGCACCAGCATGCAGAACGCCGCCGGGCGGCAAGTGGCGCTGGGCAGCCTGCTGTACAAACTGATTGGTCTTTTATTGATCATTCCGGTACTTGATCCGCTGGTGCGCTGGCTCGATGGCCTCGACTTCAGCCCTCAGGAAATGGTCATCGGCTTTCACCTGCTCTACAACACCGTGCGCTGTCTGATCCTGCTGCCCAGTGTCGGGCCGATGGCCAGATTTTGTGCCTGGGTACTGCCGGAGCGCCTGCAGGCCAACGGCACGGCCAAGCCCCGGCACCTTGACCCCACAGCGTTGGTCACGCCCGGTTTGGCGCTGGCCAACGCGGCCCGGGAAACCCTGCGCATGGGCGACCTGATCGACAACATGCTCGAAGCCATGCTCGACGTGTTGCGCGGCAAGCAAACCGCCGTCACCCAGGAAATGCGCCGCCTGACTGACGATGTCGAAGCGCTCTACAGCGCGATCAAGTTGTATCTGGCGCAAATGCCCCGGGAAGATCTCAGCGATCAGGACAGTCGGCGCTGGGCGGAAATCATCGAACTGGCGATCAACCTGAAACTCGCCAGCGATTTGATCGAACGCATGCTGCGCAAGGTCCAGCAGCAGAAAACCTCGCAGCGCCGGTCGTTTTCCGAAGTCGGGCTGGACGAATTGACCGGGTTGCAGACGCAGTTGATTTCCAACCTGCGACTCGGGATGTCGGTGTTTCTCAGCGCCGACCCGGAAAGCGCTCGCCAGTTGGTGCGTGAAAAACGTCGTTTCCGTGCACAGGAGCGGCGCCTGGCCCATGCTCATGTCAGCCGTTTGCAACGTAAAATCGTGCAGAGTATCGAAACCAGTTCGTTGCACCTGGAGCTGATCGCCGACATGAAGCGTCTGAATTCGCTGTTTTGCAGCAGTGCCTACGTGGTGCTGGAAACATCAGACACCGGCGCGCTGGTGGTCGACGATTTGACTGACATTACGCATTCACCCTGAACGTCCACAGTTACTTGAAGTCTGTTGAACTCACGCTAGCCGTACGGAAGCTTGTTATGCGTTGCCTGTTGTTCGCCTGCCTGTTGCTTGGTTCTTTTCCGTCGCTGGCCCTGGATCGCTTCCAGGTCGAGGGCTACACC
This sequence comes from Pseudomonas sp. P4_B3, assembly GCF_056402295.1. Classification (NCBI taxonomy): domain Bacteria; kingdom Pseudomonadati; phylum Pseudomonadota; class Gammaproteobacteria; order Pseudomonadales; family Pseudomonadaceae; genus Pseudomonas; species Pseudomonas sp. P4_B3. Next base: position 68,001 of record NZ_JBFUHR010000001.1, on the reverse strand, counting down.
CTGCGCAACGGTTTGCAGTTGCTACTCAAACCCGGCACTGACCGCGGGCATGTGGCGATCCGGCTGGTGGTCGGCGTTGGCCTGGACGATTTCAATTGCGAAGAAAAGGAATTGCCGCATCTGCTGGAACACCTGTTGTTCAGCGGCATCGACGCCAGTGGCGAAGGTGGCCTGGAAGAACGCATGCAGGCCCTGGGCGGTGAGTGGAACGCCTTCACCAGCAATGCCGATACGACTTTCGTCATCGAAGCGCCGGCGAAAAACCAGCGCAAGGTGCTCGACCTGCTGCTGGCGCTGCTGACCCAGACCCGTTTCGACGACAACGCCATCCACGCGGCCAAGCAAGTGGTCGAGCGTGAAGACGGTGGCCACTACTCGCACCTGCAACGCTGGCTCGATCGTCAGGACCTCGGCCACACGGCTAGCAACCAACTGGCCGTGGAGCTGGGCCTCAAGTGCCCGGAGCGTGCGCAAGTCGATGATCTGACCCATGAGCAACTGGAGCAGGTGCGCAAGGACTGGTATGCGCCGAACAACATGACCCTGATCGTGGTCGGCGACCTCGACAAGTTGCTGCCGGCCTATCTGGAGCGGGCGTACGGCGCGCTGGACGCGATTACGCCTGGCGAGCATCCGCCGCTGCCGCAAATCCAGGCCAGCGCCGCCCATGAGCGCACCTTGACCCACGGTCTGGTCGGCAACAGCGCCAAGTTGCATTGGCTGGTACCGGAGCCGGTGCTGGACGACGGGCACGACCAAACCTTCGATTTGCTCAAGGACTACCTGGATTGGGCGCTCTATCGGCAGCTGCGCCTGGCTCACGGTTTGTCCTACGGCCCGTGGGCGGAACGCGAGGTGTTCGGCGGCGTGGGTTTCATGAGCCTCAATGCCGACCTTGATCGCGACGACGTGCTCGCGGCCGAACAAGTGCTCGATGACTTGAAGGCCGGACTGCTCAAGGACGGCCTCAATGCCGACACCTTCAACCGCCTCAAACAGGCCGCGATTGCCCGTCAGGCCTGGGCCGTACAAGGCAACAGCGCGTTGGCCGACTACTACTGGAGCGCCATCGGTGATTACGAGGACGGCCGCTTCACCGACCCGGCCCGTGAGCTGCAAGGGGTGACGCTGGAAGAGGCGAACAAGGCCGTGCGTGAGCTGCTGTTGCAGCCGGGGTATTTGCGGATCGAGAAGCCGCTGTTCAGCTATGACCAGTTGATGTGGTTGGCGGTCGGTGTGGCGGGGCTGATCGTACTGATATTGCTGGGCTGGCGTTTGCACCGCCGACAGTAATCATTCCATCTGCGAGTGACTAACTGTGGTGATCCGACAAGCCCCCTCGCCACATTTGATCTTCTGTCTGCTCACAGGGTTTTATGTTCGGTCAGGCTGAACGGCCCCTCGCCACAGCGCCGCACCAACGGTACCCTGTCGAGGTTTTTTCCTACGACTACTGTGAAACCGCCGAATGCAAAACCTGACCCTATTCGTACAGCGCATCCTCGAATTGATGAAGCGCTACCCTGGGGTTATTGCACTTGGTGGTTTCATCTCCGGGGTGGGCAGTTTCATTCTGGTCGATCGCCAGCAAGGCCTGGCGAGCTGGATCACCACCATCATGCTGATCAGCTGGATCTGGCTGATGCTGGAAAACAGTCTGACCAAGCTGTTCACGCGCATTTTCAAGCGCGAAATTCCGGAACCGTTGCTGCGCTATGCAACGCAGATGATCCATCAGGAAAGCCTGTTCTTTGTCCTGCCGTTCTTCTTCATCACCACGACGTGGAACAGCGGCCAGCTGGTTTTCACTGGGCTGCTGGGCGTCGCGGCGCTGATTTCGATCATCGACCCGCTCTACTACAAGTGGCTGGCGCCACGGCGCTGGGCGTTTCTGGCCCTGCACACCCTGACCCTGTTCGCCGCCCTGCTCACTGCGTTGCCGGTGATCATGCACCTGACCACCGCACAAAGTTTCAAATGGGCGCTGGGCATCTCGGTGCTGTTGTCGTTTCCGAGCCTGGCGTCGATCTTCCCGATTCGTACCATACGCAGTGCGTTGGCGATTTTGAGTATCACCCTGGGCATTGGCGTCGTCGGTTGGGAGCTGCGCTCGTGGGTGCCGCCGGCGACGCTGTGGATGACCGACGTGGCCATCAGCACGCAAATGCAGGACCGCACGCCTGGTGCCAGCCTCGAAGAAGTCAGTGCCGAACAGATACGCAATGGCGGGCTCTACGCGTACACCGCGATCAACGCCCCGCGTGGCCTGGACGAGCGGATTTATCACGTCTGGCAGTTCAACGGTAAAGAGGTCGACCGCATTCCTCTGGATATTCACGGCGGGCGCAAGGAAGGTTACCGGGCCTGGACCCACAAGCAGAATTTCCCGGGCAACCCGGCTGGCAAATGGCAGGTTCGGGTGCTGACCGAAGATGGCCAGGTCATCGGCGTGCTGCGCTTCAAAGTCACGGACAGCACAGCGATCAAAGAAAAGTAATCCGGTTCGTGCTATTACGTAGGCTGCGTAATCACTGAACAAGCACGGAGCTTATGATCAGCAGCACGATGGCCGGCAACGCCCGATTAGACACGTCGCTTACCCCTGCGCGGTTGCGGGTGACGGGCGACTGGACGCTTACCCATTACGCTGACCTCAAACTGTTGAGCGAAAAGCTCCACGGCCAGTACGACGCCAACACCCCCATCGATCTCAACGGTCTCGGCGCCCTCGACACCGCCGGCGCCTCGCTATTGGTAGAGCTGCTCGGCTCCGAGCGCCTTGGCCGCTCCGCCGAACATCCTGATTGCACACTCTGCGCCGCCGATCGGGCGTTGCTGCAAACCGTCTACTGCTCGTTGACCGATTTCTGCGTACCGATCAAGGAACCGGAAGTCAGCGTTTCCATTCAGTTACTGACCCGCATTGGCCGCGCGGTGGACACCGTCTGGCAGGACACCCTGCAATTGCTGGGTTTCGTTGGCCTGATCATCGAAACCATCGCCCGCGGCCTGTTCCGGCCCAAACGCTGGCGTGTCACACCGATGATCGCCCATATCGAACAGACCGGCCTCGATGCCGCCCCAATTGTTGCCCTGCTGACCTTTCTGGTGGGCGCCGTGGTGGCGTTTCTCGGATCGACGGTGCTGGCCACTTTCGGCGCCACCGTCTTCACCGTGGACCTGGTGGGGTTCGCCTTTTTGCGCGAATTCGGTGTGTTGCTGACCGCGATCCTGATGGCCGGGCGCACCGCCAGTGCGTTCACGGCGCAAATCGGTTCGATGAAGGCCAACGAGGAAATCGACGCCATCCGCACCCTGGGCCTCGACCCCGTGGAATTGCTGGTGGTGCCGCGGGTGCTGGCGTTGCTGATCGCCCTGCCGATGCTGACCTTTCTGGCGATGCTGTCGGGGATTATTGGCGGTGCCGTGGTCTGCGCGGTGGCGCTGGATATCTCGCCGGCGATGTTCCTGTCGCTGCTGCAAACGGACATCGGCGTTCAGCACTTTCTGGTGGGGATCGTCAAAGCGCCGGTCTTCGCCTTCCTCATCGCTGCCATCGGTTGTCTTGAAGGCTTCAAGGTCAGTGGCAGCGCCGAGTCTGTGGGCGCGCACACCACGTCGAGCGTGGTGCAGTCGATTTTCGTAGTGATCGTAATGGATGCGATAGCCGCGATGTTTTTCATGGAGATGGGTTGGTGAGTCGTATCCCCCGAGCGCCCTCCGAGGCAGTGATTGAAGTACGTGGGCTGTGCAATCGCTTTGGCCGCCAGAGCGTGCACGAGAACCTCGACCTGGACTTGTACAAAGGCGAGATCCTCGCCGTGGTCGGCGGCTCCGGCAGCGGCAAATCGGTGCTGCTGCGCAGCATTGTCGGGTTGCGCCAGCCCAGCGAAGGCGTGGTGAAAGTCTTCGGGAAAAACCTGCCGACCTTGTCCGAACACGAGCGTTCGCTGGTGGAGCGGCGATTCGGCGTGCTGTTCCAGAAAGGCGCGCTGTTCTCTTCGCTGACCGTAACCGAGAACGTCGCCCTGCCGCTGATCGAACACGCCGGCTTGAGCCGCAACGACGCCGAGCACCTGGCAGCGGTGAAAATGGCCCTGGCCGGGTTGCCGCTGTCGGCGGCGGAGAAGTATCCCTCGTCGCTGTCCGGCGGCATGATCAAGCGTGCCGCGCTGGCCCGGGCATTGGCGCTGGATCCGGATATCCTGTTTCTCGACGAGCCCACCGCCGGCCTCGATCCGATCGGTGCCGCTGCGTTCGACCAATTGATCCTGACCCTGCGCGATGCCCTGGGCCTGAGTGTCTTTCTGGTGACTCACGACCTCGACACGCTCTACACCATCACTGACCGGGTGGCGGTGCTGGCGCAGAAAAAAGTGCTGGTGGCGGACGCCATCGACAAGGTGTCGGAAACCAACGATGCGTGGATTCACGAATACTTCCATGGCCCTCGTGGCCGCGCGGCATTGACGGCCGCCCAACAGCTCAACGAGGTCTGACATGGAAACCCGAGCCCATCATGTATTGATCGGCCTGTTCACGGTGATTGTGGTGACGGCCGCGCTGCTGTTCGGCCTGTGGCTGGCCAAGTCCAGTGTCGACACCGAGTTCAAGGACTACGAAGTCGTGTTCAACGAGGCGGTCAGCGGTTTGTCCAAGGGCAGTTCGGTGCAGTACAGCGGGATCAAGGTCGGCGACGTGATCTCGCTGCGCCTGGACCCGAAAGACCCGCGCCGGGTGCTGGCGCGAATTCGCCTGGCCGGCGATACCCCGGTCAAGGAAGACACCAATGCCAAGTTGGCCCTGACCGGCGTCACCGGGACTTCGATCATCCAGCTCAGCGGCGGCACACCACAGAGCCCGACGCTCAAGGGCAAGGACGGCAACCTGCCGACCATCGTCGCCTCGCCCTCTCCCATCGCCCGCCTGCTCAATGACAGCAACGATTTGATGTCCGGCGTGAACACGCTGATGCGTAACGCCAACCTGATGTTTTCCACGGAAAACATCGAGCGCATCAGCAACACCCTGGAGCACCTGGAGCAAACCACCGGGACCATTGCCGAGCAGCGTGGCGATATCCGCCAGGCCATGCAGCAACTGGCCTCGGTGGGCAAGCAGGCCAACACCATGCTGGAGCAGACCACGGCGCTGATGCGCAATGCCAACGGGCTGCTCAACGAGCACGGCAAGGAGGCGCTGGGCAGCGCCGAGCAGGCGATGAAATCCCTGCAGGAGAGCAGCGCCACCCTCAACAAACTGATCACCGCCAATCAGGACTCGCTCAACAGCGGCATGCAAGGCCTCAACGGCCTGGGCCCGGCCGTGCGCGAGATGCGCGAAACCCTGAGTTCGTTGCGCACCATTACCACACGCCTGGAAGCCAACCCCAGCGGTTACCTGCTGGGCAGTGAAAAGACCAAGGAATTCACGCCATGAAGCTGATTCGGATTGCCCTCCTCGCTGGCTTCACGCTGATCAGTTCGTGCTCGATCCTGCCCAAGCCCGAGCCCTTCGAGGTCTATCGATTGCCGTCGGCCAAGAGCGCATCGGCCAGCCATGGCACACCGCAGCGCTGGTCGCTGCGCGTGACCAAATTCCAGTCCAGCGAAGCGTTGAACAGTCCGAACATTGCCGTGATTCCCCAGGGCGATGTGATCAGCCACTACAAGGGTTCACGCTGGAGCGACCCGGCGCCGGTACTGGTGCGCAATCGCCTGTTGGAAGGTTTCCAGCATGACGGACGGGTGCCGTTGCTGAGCACCGATGACAGCATTTTCCAGACCGATCTTGAATTGGGCGGCAGCCTGCAGGCGTTCCAGACTGAATACCAGGGCACGAATGCCAGCGCGGTCGTGCGTCTGGATGCATTGCTGGTGCGCAGTTACGACCAGCGCATCCTCGCCAGCCGCCGCTTTGAAGTGCGCCAGCCACTCAGCGATGTGCAGGTCCCGGCGGTGGTGGTCGGGTTCGGTCAGGCGAACGATCAGTTGACCACGCAGGTGGTGAACTGGGCGGTTGAGCAAGGACAGAAACTCGCCCCGCTGCCCAGACCCTGAAGACTTACGCCGTCCCCCTGTGGGAGCGAGCCTGCTCGCGATAGCGGTGTGTCAGACACTTTGATTTTGAATGTGCGGCCGTCATCGCGAGCGGGCTCGCTCCCACAGGGGTAAAGCCGTATCAGCGCTGCAAAAACGCCTGATGCAGTTCAACCAGCGTTTCAAAATGATACGCCGGCGCTTCGGCGCTCAACTCTCCGTGGCTGCCGAACCCGTAACCCACCGCTGCCGCGTCCAGCCCGTTGCTGCGTGCGCCGATCAGGTCGTGCTTGCGGTCGCCGATCATCAGGGTGTTGGCCGGGTCCAGGTTTTCTTCGGCCATCAGGTGAGCAATCAGCTCGACCTTGTTGGTCCGGGTGCCATCCAGTTCGCTGCCGTAAATCACCTTGAAGTGTTTGGCAAAGTCGAAATGCCGGGCGATTTCCCGGGCGAACACCCACGGCTTCGAGGTCGCAATATACAGCTGTCGGCCTTGCCCGCTCAGGGTTTCCAGCAGCGGCGTGACACCATCGAACACCCGGTTTTCGTAGAGTCCGGTGACCTTGAAGCGCTCGCGGTAGAAATTCACCGCCTCCCACGCCTTCGGCTCGTCGAAATCGTAGAACTGCATGAACGCCTGCAACAGCGGCGGGCCAATGAAGTGTTCGAGTTTGCTCAGGTCCGGCTCATCGATCCCTAGTTTGCTCAAGGCAAATTGAATAGAGCGGGTGATGCCTTCGCGTGGGTCGGTCAGGGTGCCATCGAGGTCGAACAAAACGGTTTGGTAATGCATGTTGAATCCTGAATAAGAGTGCCGGGTCAAAGCTGGTCGTAACCTTCGGCCAGATGCAGGTCCTTGAGCTTCACGTAGTTCGCCGCGCTGTAGGTGAAAAAGGCGCGCTCCTTGTCGGTCAGCGGGCGGATCTGCTTCACCGGGCTGCCCACATACAGGAAGCCGCTTTGCAGATGCTTGCCCGGCGGCACCAGGCTGCCGGCACCAATGATCACATCATCGTCGACCAGCGCACCGTCCATGACGATGCTGCCCATGCCGATCAACACTCGGCTGCCTACCGAACAGCCATGCAGCATGACCTTGTGGGCGATGGTCACGTCATCGCCGATCAGCAATGGAAAGCCATCCGGGTTGAACGGCCCGGCGTGGGTGATGTGCAACACGCAGCCATCCTGCACGCTGGTGCGCGCGCCGATGCGGATGCGGTGCATGTCGCCACGAATCACTGTCAGCGGCCAGATGGAGCTGTCTTCGCCAATTTCAACGTCGCCGATCACCACCGCCGAGCCGTCGACAAAAGCGCCTTTACCCAGCAGCGGCGTGTGGTTCTGATACTTGCGAAGGTTCACGATAGGGTTTCTCTCTGTTGCTGATAGCTGCGGTGAGCGTCGATTGTAATTAAGATGACTGCATGTTTCTCCAGCCAAGGTATCAACCGTGAGCGTGAACAACCCTCTTTTGCAGTCCTATGACCTGCCGCCGTTCTCCGCCATCCGCGCTGAACACGTACAACCGGCCATTGAACAGATCCTGGCTGATAACCGTGCCGCCATCGTCGAGATCCTCAAGACCCAGGTCAAACAGCCAACGTGGGCTGGCCTGGTGCTGGCGATGGACGAACTCAATGACCGTCTGGGTGCCGCCTGGAGCCCGGTCAGCCACCTCAACGCCGTGTGCAACAGCGCCGAACTGCGTGAAGCCTACGAGTCGTGCCTGCCGGTCTTGAGCGCCTATTCCACCGAATTGGGCCAGAACCGCGAACTGTTCCAGGCTTTCGAAGCCCTGGCCAGCAGCCCGGAGGCCGCCGGTTTCGACGTGGCGCAGAAAACTATCCTGGAACACTCCCTGCGTGACTTCCGTCTGTCGGGTATCGACCTGCCGGAAGCCGAACAGAAGCGTTACGCCGAAGTGCAGAGCAAGCTGTCCGAGCTGGGCAGCCGTTTCTCCAACCAGTTGCTCGATGCCACTCAGGCCTGGACCAAGCACATCACCGATGAAGCCGCCCTCGCCGGCCTGACCGACTCGGCCAAGGCGCAAATGGCCGCCGCGGCTCAGGCCAAGGATCTGGACGGCTGGCTGATCACCCTGGAATTCCCGAGCTATTACGCGGTGATGACCTACTCCCATGACCGCGCATTGCGTGAAGAAGTTTACGCCGCGTACTGCACCCGTGCGTCGGACCAAGGCCCGAATGCCGGCCAGAACGATAACGGCCCGGTCATGGAAGAAATCCTCGACCTGCGTCAGGAACTGGCAAAACTCTTGGGTTTCAGTAGTTTTTCCGAGCTGAGCCTGGCGACCAAAATGGCCGAATCCAGCGATCAGGTACTGAGTTTCCTGCGCGACCTGGCCAAGCGCAGCAAGCCGTTCGCCGCCCAGGATCTGGAGCAGCTCAAGGCTTACGCCGCCGAACAAGGCTGCCCGGATCTGCAGAGTTGGGACAGCGGTTTCTACGGTGAAAAACTCCGTGAGCAGCGTTACAGCGTGGCCCAGGAAGCCCTGCGCGCCTACTTCCCGATCGACAAGGTGTTGAGTGGTCTATTTGCCATTGTTCAGCGCCTGTACGGCATCGAAATCGCCGAGCTCAAAAGCTTCGACACCTGGCACCTGGATGTCCGCCTGTTTGAAATCAAGGAAAACGGCCAGCACGTCGGTCGCTTCTTCTTCGACCTGTACGCTCGCGCCAACAAGCGCGGCGGTGCCTGGATGGATGGCGCCCGCGACCGTCGCCGCACGGCTGGCGGCGTGCTGCAAAGCCCGGTGGCGAACCTGGTGTGCAACTTCACCCCGGCCGACAGCGGCAAGCCTGCGCTGCTGACCCATGACGAAGTCACCACCCTGTTCCATGAATTCGGTCACGGCCTGCATCATCTGCTGACCCGCGTCGAGCATGCTGGCGTGTCCGGCATCAACGGCGTGGCCTGGGATGCGGTCGAACTGCCAAGCCAGTTCATGGAAAACTGGTGCTGGGAACCGGAAGGCCTGGCGCTGATTTCCGGTCATTATGAAACCGGCGAACCACTGCCGCAGGACCTGCTGCAGAAAATGCTCGCGGCGAAAAACTTCCAGTCCGGCCTGATGATGGTGCGCCAACTGGAGTTCTCGCTGTTCGACTTCGAACTGCACGCCACCCACGGCGACGGCCGCAGCGTGCTGCAAGTGCTCGAAGGCGTGCGCGACGAGGTTTCGGTGATGCGACCACCGGCCTACAACCGTTTCCCCAACAGCTTTGCGCATATCTTCGCCGGTGGTTATGCCGCGGGTTATTACAGCTACAAATGGGCTGAAGTGCTGTCGGCCGATGCGTTCTCGAAGTTCGAAGAAGAAGGCGTGCTCAATGCCGACACCGGTCGCGCCTTCCGTGAAGCGATCCTGGCACGCGGCGGTTCCCAGGAGCCTATGGTGTTGTTCGTCGACTTCCGTGGCCGTGAGCCATCGATTGACGCACTCTTGCGCCACAGCGGCCTGAGTGAGGGCGCAGCAGCATGAGTGAGGGACCTGTGATTACGAAAAAACGCTTTATCGCCGGGGCGGTCTGCCCGGCATGCAGCGAGCCGGACAAATTGATGATGTGGAATGAAGACCAGGTCCCGCACCGTGAGTGCGTGGCCTGCGGTTACTCCGACACGCTCAATGAACAAGGGCTATCGGTGCCCAAGGAGTTGGGTACGCGGGTTAATACCAGCGCACTCAAACCAGCCGACACCAAGGTTCAGGCGGTTCAGTTCTTCCCGAACCCGAAACTGAAGAAAAAGCCGGACGAACAGCACTGAGTGAAAAAAAGCCCCCTTGCGCCATGCAACGGGGGCTTTTTTTATTCAATATGGGCGGACTTGAACCAGCTCTTCATCGAGCACGTGGCGAACGGGCTGGTGCTGCAATCGCCATTGGCCAGTGCCGTGCGCAGTTTTTCGACGTCGGCCTGCATCATGTAGCGGATGCCGTCCTTGAAGTGGGTACTGTCACCAAAGCCGCCCTGGGTCATTTCGTTCAGGGCCTCTTCCTTGGTCCAGCCCTGGATGACAACCCGGTACATGGCCGCCATCAGGCCGGTACGGTCGGAGCCGTGTTTGCAATGCATCAGCACCGGGCCTTTGGCTTCGGCAGACTTGATGGCGCGCAAGGCCTTGAGTACATCGGCGTCATCCACATGGTTGGTGCGATAAGGCAGTTGTACTTGAGTGATGCCTGGCGTAGACAACCAACTGGAGTCCGCTTCAGGCAGGAAGTTGATCACCGTCCCGACCTTGAGTGTCTCCAGCAGCGGCACCGCCCCCTTGTCCGGCAAGGCGCTGCGATAGAGCGTCGGCGACATCTGGAAGAGGTTGTATTGCTTCTCTACCGGTTGAGCCCAGTCTGCCGGACGGTGCGCAGTACTGTCGTCGGCAAACGCTGGTGTCTGGCTGAACAGAGCGACCAGCGAAAGGCACAGTGCAGGGAAAAGGCGTGGTAGGAACATGCTCGAATGACCGTTCAGAAAGAGTCTGGATATTCACAAGCAGCATCAACTCTCACCGGTCAAAGGCCTGTGAGGGTCGTGTGAATGAAATGTGAAACATCGGCGCGGGTTGATCGTAGAGGTGCCAAAGCGCCTGGACAGCTTTCAGTAAGCCAGATTTACAGTTTGAACTTGATGAATGTTTTGACCAGTTCGTCCAGCCCCGTAATGGTCATCGGAGGGGAATGAGGGTAGAGCCTGCGAGTTTGAAAAGTCGCACCATCGTCAAGGGAGGATGCAATCAGGAGAAAGTCCAGCTCCGGTTGATCTCGATCCTCCATGTTCACTACCTCAACGCTTACTGATATTTTCGCAGGCGGGAGGGGCGGAACGGGTTGTTCCGGATCAAAAATATCAACCAGGTCGGGAGGGTCCAGAGAAATAAACACCCCAGAGTCCAAGTCAATTACCGTTTGATTGTGGTAAGCGAGAGCAAGTTTGGTAATGGCCTCGACGTCCTTCTCATCAATGCTGTTATCGCCGTTGATATTCATATCGGACCACGGATCAAAATCGAGTTTATGCTCGTCGGTACCCTCGTAATTAAAATTCAAGCTTATGGTTGTTATGTTGTTGTAGAAGTTGTCAGAGAATGGGTTTGTATTGTTTTCGGTGTTTTCTCTTATCAACTTTATCGTTATTTTTTTATATTGAGGCTTTTGTATTTCTTGTAAAAATACGCCTGCATTTCTGGGCGCCCACATATTAATATCCCTGTTTTTTTCAGTCTACTGCGCATGATCTCCAAGCGCAGCAGATCAGTGTGGTTTCTATTTTCTCTACGTGAAGATCAGTCCCCGATCACGGATTTTTGAAACCTGCATAAGCTTTAGCCAGCGCCAGCAGCTTAGCCTTGTCATCTGTATCGATATCACTGTCACCGTCGATATCTTTATTGGCATTGCGGATACTGAACGTTTGTCCGCCATCATACGAGGCTGCCAGAAGCGTAGTGGAATCCACCAGGGCAGTAGTGACTACAGAATTTTCCGCATCCCAACCCTCCTGTTTCAATGCAAACTGCATCGATACCAGTACTTCGTCCGGGTTTACAGGCGTTGGGCCGAGTTTTTGCAAAAAGATACCACGACTGTTTAAAACTGACATGATCAAATCCCTTTATGAAATATCAATATTCAAGTTTGTTGCGATGGAAATAGTACCGACGCTTTTGCCATGTCAGCCAGACTTTATATGTGTCTCTTGGTTGCCTGGATATAATGTATTCAATATAAAAAAGAGCAGATGCCGAACGGCACTGGTGATCTGCCATTTTTAGCTATACTGTATGTGCATACAGTTATCAGGATTTTGCCATGCACACGCCATTGCCTCCCCGTGGCCGCGGCACCGCAACCAACCCGCACAACCGCTTTGCCCCCAGCCAGTCGGTGGCCGAAGACGATGGCTGGTATCAGGAAGTGCCGCTCACCCAAGGCACCGAGGTGCGCATCGAAACGGCGAAAACCATCATTACCCGCAACACGTCGCCGGACTTGCCCTTCGATCGCTCGATCAATCCCTATCGCGGCTGCGAGCACGGTTGCATTTATTGCTATGCGCGCCCCAGTCACGCCTATTGGGACATGTCGCCGGGGCTGGATTTCGAGACGAAACTGATCGCCAAGACCAACGCCGTGGATGTGCTGGAGGAGCAGCTGTCCAAACGTGGTTATCAATGCGCACCGATCAATCTGGGTTCCAACACCGACCCGTATCAACCGATTGAGCGTGAATACCAAATCACCCGCCGAACCCTCGAAGTGTTGCTGCGCTACCGCCATCCGGTGACCATCGTCACCAAGGGCTCGCTGATTCTTCGCGACCTGGACCTGCTGAGCGAACTCGCGCGGCACAGGTTGGTGGCGGTGATGATCAGCCTCACCAGCCTCGATGACGAACTCAAACGCATCCTCGAACCCCGCGCAGCGGCGCCAAAGGCTCGATTGCGGGCCATCCGGGTGATGCGCGAAGCGGGCATCCCGGTCGGTGTCCTGTGTTCGCCGATGATCCCGATGATTAATGACAGCGAACTCGAAAGTCTGCTTACCAAGGCCCATGCGGCCGGGGCGCAGAACGCCGCCTACATGATGCTGCGCTTGCCGCTGGAAGTGGCGCCCCTGTTCGAGGAATGGCTGGCGGCCCACTACCCTCAACGGGCGGCGCATGTGCTGAGCCTGATTCGCCAGAGCCGTGGCGGCGAGCTTTATGACAGCCGCTTTGGTGCGCGGATGCGCGGTGAAGGCCCGTTTGCGGACCTGCTGGCGCAGCGCTTTGCCAAAGCGATCAAACGGCTGGGACTCAATCACCGGGAAGGCTTCAACCTGGACTGCAATGCCTTTTGTCCGCCCGGTCGCCAAATGTCGTTGATTTGAGGACAATTGGCCTATGGTTGAGTACTGAAGATTGCGCTCACGCCTTAGGCTGGTCACGTTTTTTGTGACCTGGAACACGCGTCCTAGAGCGTTTTATTCAGTTTCAATTAAGATTAGGCCGCTACCTTGTTCATCGAGTGACTGATGGGTCGAGATGTTTGGCCTGGATGTTTTTTAACCAGCCACTGGCATCACACCGGACCACACGGGATGACTCCCTGAGCCCGCCAATGAGGATGAATTGATGAGTGACAAGGATAAACAGCCGTTGGCTGCGTCGGCTTCAGCCCAACCCGAGGCAGAAACCGCCGATGCAGCGTTGCAGCATATCGTTGACGGCTTTTTGCATTTTCATCATGAGATCTTTCCTCAGCAGGAAGAGCTCTTCAAGAAACTCGCCACGGCCCAGCGGCCGCGAGCGATGTTCATTGCCTGCGCCGATTCGCGCATTGTTCCTGAATTAATCACTCAAAGCTCCCCAGGCGATCTGTTCGTGACTCGCAACGTCGGCAACGTTGTACCGCCTTACGGGCAAATGAACGGCGGTGTTTCCACGGCGATCGAGTACGCCGTACTGGCTCTGGGGGTGCATCACATCATCATTTGCGGGCATTCCGACTGCGGCGCCATGCGTGCGGTGCTCAACCCGGACAGTCTGGAAAAAATGCCCACGGTCAAAGCCTGGCTGCGTCATGCCGAAGTGGCCAAAACCATGGTGCAGGAGAACTGCAACTGCTCTAGCGAAAGCGAAAGCATGCACATCCTCACCGAAGAGAACGTGATCGCCCAATTGCAGCATCTGCGCACCCATCCGTCGGTGGCTTCGCGCATGGCCAACGGTCAGCTATTTATTCACGGCTGGGTCTACAACATCGAAACCAGCGAAATCAAAGCGTACGACGCCGATCAAGGTTGTTTCCTGCCGCTCAATGGCAGCCTGCCAATTCCCGTGGCGACGCCCAAAGCGCGCTTCTAAACCCTCCTAAATCGTTGTGTGGTTCATCCGAGGCTGCCGTTCAGGCAGCCTGGCTTTGCCATGCCTGAAGAAAACTTCGGGAGACTCACCATGCGTGCTGCTCGACTCAAAGCTGTTCTGCCACGGGAGCTGTTGGCTTCGGTGGTTGTTTTTCTTGTCGCCCTGCCCCTGTGCATGGGCATCGCGATTGCCTCGGGGCTGCCGCCGGCGAAAGGGCTGATCACCGGCATCATCGGTGGTCTGGTGGTCGGTTGGTTGGCCGGCTCGCCACTGCAAGTCAGCGGCCCGGCGGCGGGCCTGGCCGTTCTGGTATTCGAGTTGGTCCGCCAGCATGGCATCGCCATGCTCGGGCCGATTCTGTTGCTGGCGGGTTTGCTGCAACTGGTTGCTGGCCGATTGAAGCTGGGCTGCTGGTTTCGGGTGACGGCGCCTGCGGTGGTGTACGGCATGCTGGCCGGGATTGGCGTGCTGATCGTGCTGTCTCAGGTGCATGTAATGCTTGATGCCGTGCCCAAGCCCTCGGGCCTGGATAACCTGGCAGCTTTCCCGGCAGCGCTGGCTCAGGCGTTGCCCACGTTTGGCTGGCAAGCCGGTTTACTCGGTTTGTCGACGATCGCCGTCATGTGGCTGTGGGAGAAATTCCGTCCGCAATCCCTGCGCTTCATTCCCGGCGCGCTACTCGGCGTCGGTCTGGCCACGCTTGCCAGCCTGGTGTTGGCATTGCAGGTCAAACGGGTTGAGGTGCCGGCCAACCTGACGGAGGCCATCGACTGGCTGAAGCCAGCGGATCTGCTCAACCTGGCTGATCCGACCTTGCTGATCGCGGCGTTTGCCGTGGCCTTCATCGCCAGCGCCGAAACCTTGCTCTCAGCCGCCGCGGTTGATCGCATGCACAGCGGTCAGCGCTCGGACTTCGACCGGGAATTGTCGGCGCAAGGTATTGGCAACATGCTGTGTGGCTTGCTTGGGGCGTTGCCGATGACCGGCGTTATCGTGCGCAGCTCGGCGAACGTTCAGGCCGGAGCAACCACGCGGTTTTCAACCATTTTCCACGGCCTGTGGTTGTTGGCGTTCGTGCTGTTGCTGTCCAGCGTGCTGCAAAGCATTCCGGTGGCGAGCCTGGCGGGCGTGCTGGTGTACACCGGTTTCAAATTGGTGGATCTCAAGGTCTTCCGTGGTTTGGGCCGGTATGGTCGGGCGCCGATGTTCACCTATGCGGCAACTGCGCTCGCCATCGTTTTCACGGACCTGCTGACCGGCGTGTTGATTGGCTTCGGCCTGACGCTGGTGAAGCTGGCGCTTAAAGCCTCGCGATTGAAAATCAGCCTGATCGACCTGCCTCAGGAAGGGCAAATGGAATTGCGCCTGGTGGGCGCGGCGACCTTCCTCAAAGTGCCGGCGCTGACCCAGGTGCTGGGCAGCATTGCACCGGGCACAACAGTGCATGTGCCACTCAACAATTTGAGCTACATCGATCACTCGTGTCTGGAACTGCTGGAGGAATGGGGGCGGGCGAATGCGGCCAAGGGTTCGAAGCTGTTGATTGAATCGCGGGGGTTGAAGCGCAGGCTCGAGGGGCGGGTGCGGACGAATACGGGCGTCGGTTCGACAGTGGTTTAACGACAGTCCTTTGTGGGAGCGAGCCTGCTCGCGATGAACGATAACGCGGTCTGCCTGACAAACCGCGTCGACTGAATCGCGAGCAGGCTCGCTCCTACAGGTACTGTGTTGAACTCTGGATCAAGCTGCCGGCTGATCCAGCTCCAGGCCCACGCCCAAACGGCGCGACATGCACGGCCAGCGCTTCCACGCGGCACCGGTGTCCGGGCTGCTGAGCTTGTCGCGGTAGGCTTCCACCGACTCTAGCGCAAAGCTCTCTTCGGTCAACATTTGATCGAACGCGTGATGTACGACTTCGTCCAGTTGGTTGGCAAACTCCTCGCCGATCAATTGGTGAGCAATCAGGTTGGCGACAGTCATGTCCAAGGGGATCAGTGGCTGGCCGAAATGCTTGATGTACAGGTCGTTCACCTCTTCGACAAACCGGTGCGCCAGATAGGCTTCATCCAGCAGGCTGTCGAGCCCGACGTGGCCGTCCATGATGGCTGGCGGCTGGAGGAAGTACTGCTCGGCGATTTCCAGCACCGGTTTGATCTGTGACTCAATGCCCGCTTCCCTGGCGACTTCATTGGCTGCATCCAGCAGATCAGGCACTTCTTCGATGTAGGCGGCGACAAATCGCGTCAGTACGCCGTTGGTATCGGTCTCCGGCAACTGGATCGCCGGGTGTAGATGAGGCAGTTTACTTTCCAGCTGACGCGTCAGCAGGCCGGTCTCGGCTTCATGTTGTTGGGCTTTTTGGATCTGCTCGCGCAATGCGGCGGTGTTCATGAAAACTCCAGGAAACAAGGCAATGAAATAGGGAAGACATAACTTAGCTGGCTTATGAAAAATGCTAAGACGCATTTGTCATAATTATTTCATCCTTGAGACGGCCCCGTTATATCGATTAGCCACCACTCGTCTGCATCCTTCTCCATTCGTGCCTTGCAAAGCAAGTTAATGCTGTCTCAGATGATTTACGCCTTCGCATTGCGAGGTCAGAGGTGCTGTCTATACTCGGGTTGGAATGGAGCTAGCTGATGACGCCCGACTGCATGTGCAGCAAGGCCCGGCGATTCAAGTTCGTAGTCTGATGCAGCCGCTCCCTTGCCGCAGGTGAAAGCCGGCGGGATAACAAGAACGATAAGGGGAACCCGCAATGATGCGACATCCACATGTCTGGATGGGCCTCCTGTTGTGGTCGATTTTCAGTCAGGCGCAAGCGGCCTGGACTGTGAATATGGCGCCTGGAGCGACTGAAATCAGTCACGCAGTATTCGACCTGCACATGACCATTTTCTGGATCTGTGTGGTGATCGGCATCATCGTTTTTGGTGCCATGTTCTGGTCGATGATTCTCCACCGCCGCTCGACCGGGCAGGTGGCCGCCAAATTTCATGAAAGCACCACCGTCGAAATCCTCTGGACCATCGTGCCCTTCCTGATCCTGGTGGCCATGGCGGTTCCCGCTACCGCAACCCTGATCAAGATGTACGACGCCAGCGAGCCGGAGATCGATATACAGATCACCGGCTACCAGTGGAAGTGGCATTACAAATACCTGGGCCAGGACGTCGAGTTCTTCAGCAACCTGACCACCCCCCAGGATCAAATTCACAACAAGGAAACCAAGAGCGAGCACTACCTGCTTGAAGTCGACAAGCCATTGGTGCTGCCGGTCGGCACCAAGGTGCGCTTCCTGGTGACCTCCGCCGACGTGATCCACTCCTGGTGGGTGCCGGCTTTCGCGGTCAAGCGCGATGCGATTCCCGGGTTCGTCAATGAGGCCTGGACCCGCATCGACAAGCCCGGCATCTACCGTGGCCAGTGCGCCGAGTTGTGCGGCAAGGATCACGGCTTCATGCCGACGGTGGTCGAGGTCAAGGAAAAGGCCGATTACGAAAAATGGCTGGCCGATCGCAAGGTCGAGGCCGCGCAGCTCAAAGAGCTGACCAGCAAGGAATGGACGCTCGATGAACTCAAGGATCGCGGCGACAAGGTCTATCACACCACCTGCGTGGCCTGTCACCAGGCCGAAGGCCAGGGCCTGCCGCCGATGTTCCCGGCGCTCAAGGGCTCGAAAATCGCCACCGGGCCAAAAGAGGCTCACCTGAGCCTGGTCTTCCACGGCAAGCCCGGCACCGCCATGGCGGCGTTCGGCAAGCAACTCTCGGAAGTCGATATCGCGGCAGTCGTGACCTATGAACGTAATGCCTGGGGCAACAACAAGGGCGACATGGTCACGCCTAAAGAAGTACTGGAGCTGAAACAGGCGGAAAGCAAATGACCCGGTCTATTGCGCACGTACGGAACCGGTCGGGGCTATGCACCCCGGCCTGCCCAGCCCATCTGTTTGCAGGAGACAGGACATGACTGCTGTAATCGATGAACATGTTCATACCGCCACCGCCACCGACCACGCCCACGGCCCAGCCAAAGGCTTGATGCGCTGGGTGCTGACCACCAACCACAAGGACATTGGCACGCTGTACCTGTGGTTTGCATTCTCCATGTTCCTGCTTGGCGGCTCGTTCGCCATGGTGATCCGTGCCGAGCTGTTCCAGCCGGGACTGCAAATCGTCCAGCCGGAGTTCTTCAACCAGATGACCACCATGCACGGTCTGGTGATGGTCTTCGGTGCAGTGATGCCGGCTTTCGTCGGCCTCGCCAACTGGATGATCCCGCTGATGATCGGCGCGCCGGACATGGCCCTACCGCGGATGAACAACTTCAGCTTCTGGCTGTTGCCGGCAGCGTTCCTGCTGCTGGTATCGACCCTGTTCACCGCCGGCGGCGGGCCGAACTTCGGCTGGACCTTCTATGCACCGCTGTCGACGACCTACGCGCCGGAAAGCGTGACCTTCTTCATTTTCGCCATTCACTTGATGGGGATCAGTTCGATCATGGGGGCGATCAACGTGATCGCGACCATCCTAAACCTGCGCGCCCCCGGCATGACGTTGATGAAAATGCCGCTGTTCGTCTGGACCTGGCTGATCACCGCGTTCCTGTTGATTGCGGTGATGCCGGTACTGGCGGGCTGCGTGACCATGATGCTGATGGACATCCATTTCGGCACCAGCTTCTTCAGCGCCGCCGGTGGCGGTGACCCGGTGCTGTTCCAGCATGTGTTCTGGTTTTTCGGTCACCCCGAGGTGTACATCATGATCCTGCCGGCCTTCGGTGCCGTCAGCTCGATCATTCCGGCTTTTTCGCGCAAGCCATTGTTCGGCTACACCTCGATGGTCTACGCCACGGCGAGTATCGCGTTCCTGTCGTTCATCGTCTGGGCGCACCACATGTTCGTGGTCGGCATTCCGCTGGTGGGCGAGCTGTTCTTCATGTACGCCACACTGCTGATTGCGGTGCCAACGGGCGTGAAGGTGTTCAACTGGGCCAGCACCATGTGGCAAGGCTCGCTGACGTTCGAGACGCCGATGCTGTTTGCCGTGGCGTTCGTGATCCTGTTCTCCATCGGCGGGTTCTCCGGGTTGATGCTGGCCATCGCCCCGGCGGACTTCCAGTACCAGGACACCTACTTCGTGGTTGCGCACTTCCACTACGTACTGGTGCCGGGGGCGATCTTCGGGATCTTCGCCTCGGCCTATTACTGGATGCCGAAATGGACCGGCCACATGTACGACGAAACCCTCGGCAAGCTGCATTTCTGGCTGTCGTTCATTGGCATGAACATGGCCTTCTTCCCGATGCACTTCGTGGGGCTGGCGGGGATGCCGCGACGGATTCCGGACTACAACCTGCAATTCGCCGACTTCAACATGGTGTCGTCGATCGGTGCATTCATGTTCGGCGCCACGCAGATCTTCTTCCTGTTCATCGTGATCAAGACCATTCGCGGCGGTCCGCCAGCACCGGCCAAACCGTGGGACGGGGCTGAAGGCCTGGAGTGGAGCATCCCGTCACCGGCGCCGTATCACACCTTCACCACGCCGCCGGAAGTGAAATGAATACCTTGGCCACTGTAGGAGCGAGCTCGCTCGCGATGAATGTGAAAGCGACGCGTTTTTCCAGACAGCATGCGTTTTCGTTTACGCCCATCGCGAGCAAGCTCGCTCCTACAAGGGGCACGGTGGAGGCTGGAAACCATGGCTGACTCGATTTCGTTGAGGAAACTGGTCACGCGCCTGCTGACCGTGGTGATTGCGATGTTTGTGTTCGGGTTTGCACTGGTGCCGATCTACGACGTGATGTGCAAGGCCTTTGGCATTAATGGCAAGACCGGCGGGCAGTACGAGGGTGAGCAGACGGTCGACACCTCGCGGCAGGTGCGTGTGCAGTTTCTGTCGACCAACACTGCCGATATGCCCTGGGACTTCTATCCCAAGCACGATGAACTGACAGCCAACCCCGGGGCGGTGAACGAAATGATCTTCATCGCCCACAACCCCACCGATAAGCCGATGAGTGCCCAGGCCGTGCCGAGCATTGCGCCGAGCACCGCGGCAGCGTACTTCCACAAGACCGAATGTTTCTGCTTTACCCAGCAAGTGCTGCAGCCCGGTCAACGGATCGAGATGCCGGTGCGTTTCATCGTTGACCGTGACATGCCCAAGGATGTGAAGCACCTGACGCTGTCTTACACGCTGTTCGATATCACCGCCCGACATCCACCGGTAGCTGTAAACACTGGCGGCTGAGCGTGCCCGATAAGGAGAACAATAAATGGCAACTCATGAACATTATTACGTTCCCGCCCAGAGCAAATGGCCGATCATCGCCACGCTCGGCATGGTCACCACCGTGTACGGCCTGGCCACCTGGTTCAACGATCTGAAAGCGGCGCGCCCGGAATCCCACGGGCCACTGATCTTTTTCGTCGGCGGGTTGCTGCTGGCCTACATGCTGTTCGGCTGGTTCGGCACGGTCATCAAAGAAAGCCGCGGCGGCTTGTACAGCGCGCAGATGGATCGCTCATTCCGTTGGGGCATGAGCTGGTTCATTTTCTCGGAGGTGATGTTCTTCATCGCCTTTTTCGGTGCGCTGTTTTATGTGCGTCACATCTCCGGGCCGGCGCTCGGCGGTGAAGGCGCCAAAGGCATCGCGCATATGCTGTGGCCGAACTTCGAGTTCGTCTGGCCGTTGCTGAACAACCCCGACTCGAAATTGTTTCCGCCGCCCAAGGAAGTCATCAGCCCCTGGGGCCTGCCACTGCTCAACACCGTGTTGCTGGTGAGCTCCAGCGTGACCGTGACCATCGCCCACCATGCCTTGAAAAAGGGCCATCGCGGCGCACTGAAGCTATGGTTGGCGTTCACCGTGTTGCTGGGCTGTGGGTTCCTCACGTTCCAGGCCGAAGAGTACATGCACGCCTACCGCGAGCTGGGCCTGACCCTGGGCTCGGGCATCTACGGTGCGACATTCTTCATGCTCACCGGGTTCCACGGCGCCCACGTGACCATTGGCACCATCATCCTGTTCGTGATGCTGATGCGGATCATGCGCGGGCACTTCGACAGCGAGCACCAGTTCGGCTTCGAAGCGGCGAGCTGGTACTGGCACTTCGTGGATGTGGTGTGGATCGGGCTGTTCGTTTTCGTCTATGTGCTCTAAAGCAGCTTGTAGGAGCGAGCTACCACGGGACATGGGAGACCAGTTGGCCGCTGAAAAACCCCCAGGCGATCAGACCGAGGGTAAGGGCGGCCAGCGTCACCCGCACACTCAAGGCAATGACGAGGCGGTTTGAGCGGCTGTCGTCCTTGACCAGAAAAAACAGGCCGCTGAACAGGCTGACAACCGTGGCAATCAGCATCAGGACGATGGCTGCTTTGAGCATGGTGAGACTCCGGGGGACAAGCGATGCATTTGAGTATAGCTATCGCGATGACCAGACTTTCTGGCTATGCCATGAAGTGCTTTCGGCCGGGTATCGTGCCAACGCTTGTGGTGGCGCTGTTGCTGCCGCTGCTGGTGTCCCTGGGGTTCTGGCAGTTGAGCCGGGGCGCGGAGAAAAGCGCGCTGCTGCAAACCTACGCCGAGCGCCGTGTCGCCGAGCCGATGGCCAGCACCGAACTGCAACACACTACAGAGCCGGCCTTCCGCCGGGTTCGCCTGCACGGCCAGTTCGATGTCGAACACAGCCTGCTGCTGGACAACAGTCAACGCAACGGCAGGGTTGGTGTCGAGCTGTTGCAACCGTTTCACGATCAGGCCAGCGGGCTCTGGCTGCTGGTCAATCGCGGCTGGCTGCCGTGGCCGGAGCGCCGCACGCCACCCCAATTCAAGACACCCACCGAAGCGGTCAGCCTCGACGCGTGGGTCTACGTCTCCCCCGGTGCGACGTTCCAATTGCACGCAGATCCCACAACGTCGACATGGCCGAAGCTGATTACGGCCGTTGAGCCAAACAAACTCTGGACAGTACTGAACCGCGAAGGCTTTGCCTTTGAGCTACGCGCCGAAACCGGCCCCGCCACCTATCAGGCCGACTGGCCGGTGGTAGCCATGGGCCCGGAAAAACACATCGCTTATGCCGTGCAGTGGTTCGCCATGGCGATCGCCCTGTTCGGTCTTTATCTCTATCTCGGCTGGCACAATGCAAAGGAGAAACACCATGGGAGCGGCCATGAATCCACCCAGCATGTCTGAGGCGAAACCTTCGGTGAACCGGCGCAAGGGCCGCATGCAACTGCTGTTGATTTTGCTCGGGGTGATCGGTCCTATGATCCTCGCCACCGGCATGTACAAGCTGAATTTCTGGGTGCCCGAGGGCCGCAGTTATCACGGCGAACTGATCGGCAACGGCCAGACCCGCGCCGATATCGGCGTGCAGGCCCAGGAAGATCGCTGGCAGATGCTGGTGACGGCGCCCAAGGATTGCGCGGTGGACTGCCAGCAACTGGTGTATCTGGCGCGGCAGATCCAGATCGGCCTCGGCCGCGATGCGTCCCGCGCCAGCCATGCATTGGCCGCCACGCAGACGCTGAACAGCGATTACGAGACTAAACTTCAACGCGAGTACCCGCAGTTGCAACGCTATTCACTGGACTTGCCTGCCTACACAAAAGGCGCTCAGAGCAATGATGCGCCGCACCTGTGGATCATCGACCCCCACGGCAATCTGGTGCTGCGCTACGACCCGTCGGTGAAGGGCAAGGACCTGCTCAACGACCTGCGTCACCTGCTGAAACTGTCGAATATCGGATAAGGGCATCGTCATGGCCAAACCTGGATTTCGCCTCGCGTTGTTTGCCACCTTGCTGGCACTGATTGTGGTGTTGCTCGGCGCCTACACCCGCCTGACCCACGCCGGCCTCGGCTGCCCGGACTGGCCCGGCTGCTACGGCTTCATCAGCGTGCCGAAAAGCGAAGCCCAGCTGGCCCATGCCGAATTGCATTTTCCGGACACTCCAGTCGAGGCCCACAAGGGCTGGAACGAGATGATCCACCGCTACTTCGCCGGCACGCTGGGGATATTGATCACGGTGTTGGCCGGTCGTGCGTGGTTGCATCGCCGCCATCCGGGGCAACCGGTGAAGTTGCCGTTGTTTCTGTTGGCGGTGGTTTTTGGCCAGGCCGCGTTCGGTATGTGGACGGTAACGCTCAAACTTTGGCCGCAGGTGGTCACCGGGCATTTGCTTGGCGGTTTCGCGACCTTGAGCCTGTTGTTTCTGTTGACCTTGCGCCTGTCCGGCGTATTGCCGGCGCTGACCGTGCCGCGACGTCTGCAGCACTGGGCGACTGCCGGACTGCTGCTGGTGATCGGGCAAATCGCCCTCGGTGGTTGGGTCAGTTCCAATTACGCCGCCGTGGCCTGTATCGACTTTCCTACTTGCCACGGCCAATGGCTGCCGCCTGCCGACTTCGCCAATGGCTTTCACCTGACCCAACACATCGGTCCGAACTATCTCGGCGGGCAACTGGACAGCGATGCCCGTACGGCCATTCACCTGACCCATCGCATCGGTGCATTGCTGGTCACCCTGGTGTTGCTCGGTCTGGCCTGGCAATTGAAGGTTGTCGGCATGACGCGCCTGGCAGGTCTGGTGCTGATTGCCCTTGGTGCACAAATCACACTGGGCATCAGCAACGTGCTGTTCCATCTGCCGCTGCCAGTGGCCGTCGCGCATAACGCGGGCGGCGCGGCGCTGTTGCTGACCATGGTGCTGGTCAATTACCACGCCAGAACCAGTCTGGTCCGGGTCAAACAGCCAATGCGCTGGCACTTCAGCCCACGTAAACACTCAGCCGGGCCCATAACAATAAAAGGAGAGATGCCATGGCGATTCTGATCGGCGAACGTCCCAGTCAGGCGATCTGGCGTGACTACCTGGAGCTGACCAAACCCAAAGTCGTGGTGCTGATGCTCATCACTTCACTGGTGGGGATGTTCCTCGCGACCCGTGCCGGCGTGCCGTGGAC
Source organism: Pseudomonas sp. P4_B3 (assembly GCF_056402295.1). Classification (NCBI taxonomy): domain Bacteria; kingdom Pseudomonadati; phylum Pseudomonadota; class Gammaproteobacteria; order Pseudomonadales; family Pseudomonadaceae; genus Pseudomonas; species Pseudomonas sp. P4_B3. The sequence goes on along the minus strand of NZ_JBFUHR010000001.1, from coordinate 44,117 downwards.
GGTGCTGATTTTCGGCAACCTGGGCATCGCTTTGTGTGCCGGTGGCGCGGCGGCGGTCAATCATGTGGTGGACCGGCGCATCGATGCGATTATGGCGCGCACCCACAAACGGCCGCTCGCCGAAGGCCGGGTTTCGCCGGCCGCCGCGCTGACGTTCGCGCTGGTATTGGCGCTCCTCGGACAAGCCCTGCTGCTGGCGTTTACCAACCCGCTGACTGCGTGGCTGACCCTCGCCTCGTTGCTCGGCTACGCGGTGATCTACACCGGATTCCTCAAGCGCGCGACCCCGCAGAACATCGTCATCGGTGGTCTGGCCGGCGCCGCCCCGCCGTTGCTCGGCTGGACCGCCGCCACCGGCCACGTCAGCGCCGAACCGCTGCTGCTGGTGCTGATCATCTTCGCCTGGACCCCGCCGCACTTCTGGGCACTGGCGATCCATCGCAAGGAGGAATACGCCAAGGCCGACATCCCGATGCTGCCGGTCACCCATGGCGTGCACTACACCAAGATTCATATCCTGCTGTATACCTTCGCGTTGCTCGCTGTCAGCCTGATGCCTTACGTGATCCACATGAGCGGTATGCTGTACCTGGCGTGTGCGCTCGGGCTGGGTGCGCGATTTCTGCAATGGGCCGTGGTGTTGTACCGTGGCACTCGGCCGCACGCGGCGATCAACACGTTCAAGTACTCTATTTACTACTTGTTCTTGCTGTTTATCGCCCTGCTCGTAGACCACTACTTACTGTTGAACCTATGACTCGAACCCAGAAAACCGTCTTCATTCTCGTTGCCCTGGTCGCACTGATCCTGGGCCTGACCGTCAACAAGGTGCTATCCGGGAAGAATCAGGGCGATCCTACAGCGCTGATCGACGCCGGCATCATTTTGCTGCCGCAGAGCCGTAATCTGCCGGACGTGACGATGACCAATCAGGACGGCCAGCCGGTCGCGATCAATGAATTGAAAGGCAAGTGGAGCCTGCTGTTCTTCGGCTACACCTTCTGCCCGGACATCTGCCCGACCACCCTCGCCCAGCTGCGACAGATCAAGAGCGAGTTGCCGCCAGAAGCGGTGGATAAACTGCAAATCGTGCTGGTCAGCATCGACCCCAATCGCGATACGCCCAAGCAGCTCAAGCAGTACCTGGGTTACTTTGACCCACAGTTCATCGGCCTGACCCCAGTGTCGACCGAAGAGCTGCAAAAGGTCGCCAACGCGGTGAGCATTCCGTTCATTCCGGCGGACACCAGCAAGCCGAACTACACCGTTGACCACAGCGGCAACCTCGCGGTGATCGGGCCGGACGGCACCCAGCGCGGCTTCATCCGCGCGCCGTTGAATAATGCGAAGTTGGTGGCGCAATTGCCGGTGATGCTCAAACGCCCGTAGGAGCGGGCTTGCCCGCGAAAGCGATCTGACTGACACAGAAATGTTGGATGTGCCGACGCCTTCGCGGGCAAGCCCGCTCCTACAGTTTCGGTCGTCCAGTGTCTAGTCCTGAAATAGGTTTACACCTGTTTCAGCCTCAAAACGCCCGATGCACCGCATCGGGCGTTTTGTATTTCAGCGACAGATGAGGCCGCTCGTTGTTATAGATCTGCACCGACTCGTCCACCATCCGGATGGCCTCTGCAAAATCTTTGGGGCGATGCAGCAATAACTCGTTTTTCAAAATCCCGTTCACACGCTCAGCCAACGCATTTTGGTAGCAGTCGTAGCCATCGGTCATTGAGCAGGTGATGCCGTATTTGGCATGCAGCCGCTGATAAAGCTCGGAGCAGTATTGGACGCCTCTATCCGAGTGATGCACCAGGCGTTGCTCCGTTGTCCGCTGCTTGAGGGCTTTGTTGAACGCCTGGATCACCGATTCGGTGTGCAAGCTTTCATGGACATGGTGCCCCACGATTTTTCGGGAGTACGCATCAGTGATCAAACTCAGATAAGCCACACCCGTTTGCGTCGGTAAGTAGGTGATGTCCGCAACCCATACTTGCTCTGGCGCCTTGGCGACTACCTGAATCGGCCCATCTTTGAGCAGGTTTGGATGCCGGCGAAAACGATGATGGCTGTCTGTCGTTTTGTGATAGGCCCGTCGGCGGGGAAGCAGTTCGCGTCGATCTCGCAAGATATCGAATAAACGGTCTCGACCAACCTTTACGGACACTTCTGGCTCCGTGCGCATTAGATTGTGAAGTTTTCGGGTGCCAAGGCGCGGTTGTCTAAGTCGCTTTTCCCTCACGAACCCCATCACTTCCTGGGCATGACGGGCCCGGGCATCACACGCCGGGTTGCGCTTGTAATAAGCCTGACGGGAAATCCCCATGAACTGGCAAGCCCGACTGATGCTCAGGTCTTGGATCTGCCCTTGGGAGAGGACTTGCCGGATCGCTTTTTTACGACAGAAATACCGAAATCGTTCTTCAAAACATCAACGACGGCTTCGAAAAACTGAGCTTTCTGGTTGGCTTGGGCAAGCTTTTCTTCAAGCTCTTTGATTCGCTGTTCGGGTGTCAGCGGCTTATCGGGCTCATCCATGGAACGGGGTCTCTTGGAGCGAATGGACGCGCCTTGACTCCAGTCCTGCCGACCATGCCTGCGTAACCAGTTCAGTACGGTCGTTTTACCCTGAATGCCATAGCGCTCTTGAGCCTCTTTATAACTCAACTCGCCTTTTTCGACCTGATCGACGACCGACAATTTAAAGGTCAGCGTGTAATCACGCTGACTGCGCCTTTCTCCCGTATTCATTACTCCCTCCTGAGAATGGGTCAGAAGGTGTAAACCTTATTCAGGACGGGACACAGATATAAAAAAGGGGCGCATTGAATGCGCCCCTTTTTTCGTTGCAGCAGTCGATCAGAACGCCGGCACCACTGCGCCTTTGTACTTCTCGAGAATGAAAGCCTTCACTTCCGGGCTGTGCATGGCAGCCACCAGTTTCTTCATCGCTTCGCTGTCCTTGTCGTCCGGACGAGCCACCAGAATGTTCACGTAAGGCGAGTCGCTGCCTTCGATGAACAGCGCGTCCTTGGACGGATCGAGCTTGGCTTCCAGCGCGTAGTTGGTGTTGATCAGCGCCAGGTCGACCTGGGTCAGCACGCGCGGGATAGTCGCGGCTTCCAGTTCGCGGATTTTCAGGTCCTTGGTGTTCTCGGTGATGTCCTTGACGGTCGACAGGATGTTGTTCGAATCCTTCAACTTGATCAGGCCGGCCTTGGCCATCAGCAACAGCGCACGGCCGCCGTTGGTCGCATCGTTCGGGATCACCACGTTGGCGCCGCCAGGCAGTTCAGCAATGGTCTTGTACTTGCTGGAGTAAGCACCCAGAGGTTCCAGGTGCACGCCCGCCACCGACACCAGGTGGGTGCCCTTGGCCTTGTTGAACTCATCCAGGTACGGCTGGTGCTGGAAGAAGTTGGCGTCCAGGCGCTTTTCCGCGACCTGCACGTTCGGCTGGATGTAGTCGGTGAATACCTTGACCTTCAGGTCCACGCCTTCTTTGGCCAGGGCCGGCTTCACGAATTCGAGGATCTCGGCGTGCGGAACCGGAGTAGCCGCGACGGTCAGGGTGTCGGCCGCGTGGGCCGAGAATGCGGCAACAGCAGCGAAGGCGACGAGTAGTTTTTTCATTCAGCTAACTCCTTGTGGGTGCCCGCTTGCGGCGCCGGTTTCCGGCGCCTGCCAGCGAATGGCCGGCTCATGTCTTATTTACGGGAGAAATGCACAACCAGTTTGTCGCCGACGGTTTGCAGCACCTGGACCAGTACCAGCAGCAACACCACCGTCACGACCATCACATCGGTCTGGAAACGCTGGTATCCGAAGCGAATCGCCAGGTCACCCAGACCACCGGCACCCACGACACCGGCCATAGCCGTGTAGGACACCAGTGTAATTGCTGTCACCGTAATCGCCGCGAAGATGCCCGGACGAGCCTCCGGCAGCAACGCGTTGGTGATGATCTGTCGGGTGGTCGCGCCCATGGCCTGGGTCGCTTCGATGATGCCGCGATCCACTTCACGCAGGGCGGTTTCCACCAGGCGGGCGAAGAACGGCGTGGCACCCACCACCAGCGGCGGAATCGCACCGGCGACACCCAGGGACGTGCCGGTGATCAACACGGTGAACGGGATCATCACAATCAACAGGATGATGAACGGCAGCGAACGCAGGATGTTCACCACCAGCGACAACAACGCGTAGACGCCTTTGGCTTCCAGCAACTGGCGCGGGCTGCACAGGAACAGCAGCACTCCCAGGGGCAAGCCGAGCAGCACGGTGAACAGCAGCGAACCGCCGAGCATCAGCAGGGTGTCGCCGGTGGCCAGCCAGATTTCGAACCAGTCGATATTGGCGAAGAAACTTGTCAGGGCTTCCATTAGCGCAGCACCTCCATGTGGACGTCGGCTGCGGTGAAGCGGGCAAAGGCCGCTTCCATGTCACCGCCGGTCACGGCCAGGGTCAGTTGCCCGTAAGGGATGTCTTTGATGCGGTCGATACGACCGGCCAGGATGCTGTAGTCCACACCGGTTTCCCGGGCGACAGTGCCCAGCAGAGGCGCGTAGGTCGCTTCGCCCTGGAAGGTTAGGCGCAGGATGCGCCCCGGTACGTGAGCGAAGTCGTCACGCTGCTCGCTTTCGTCGATCTGCTCGTCTTCCTGCACGAAACGCTTGGTGGTCGGGTGCTTCGGATGCAGGAATACCTCGGCCACCGAGCCTTGCTCGACGATCACGCCGGCGTCCATCACGGCTACCTGGTCGCAAACCCGACGGATCACGTCCATCTCGTGGGTGATCAACACAATGGTCAGTTTTAGCTCGCGATTGATCTCGGCCAGCAACTGCAACACCGATGCGGTGGTTTGCGGGTCAAGGGCGCTGGTGGCTTCATCGCACAGCAGGATTTTTGGCTTGGTCGCCAGGGCGCGGGCAATGCCGACACGCTGCTTTTGTCCGCCGGACAATTGCGCCGGGTACTTTTTCGCGTGGTCGGACAAACCGACCCGCGCCAGCAGCTCGGCCACGCGCGAGTCGATCTCGCTGCGCGACAGCTCGCCGGCCAGGGTCAGTGGCAGCGCGACGTTGTCGGCGACAGTCTTGGAGGCCAGCAGGTTGAAGTGCTGGAAAATCATCCCGACCTGCTGACGGAAGCGGCGCAGGCCATTGGCGTCGAGCGCGGTGACTTCTTCACCGTCGACGGTGATCTTGCCGCCACTGGCGTTTTCCAGGCGATTGATCAGACGCAGCAGGGTACTTTTTCCTGCACCGGAATGACCGATCAAGCCGAAAACCTGCCCGTTCTCAATCGTCAGACTGGTCGGATGCAGAGCGGGGATTTCCTTACCGGCGATGCGGTAGGTTTTATGGACGTTTTGAAACTCGATCACGTAGCGAACCTTGTGGGGCGCGTTAGAAAAGGATCAGCGGTTAGCCGGGCGCGCATTTTAGCCTGTCCGTATAGAGGTTCTTAGCATTTATTTCGCATTTGTCCTGTCATTTGGAAATAACGCGATCAAAGGTCAGAAAAAAGGAACGGCTGAAGAGGCTCACTCCAGCGATTGGTCGGCATCGGGTTTGGGAGAGGTATGCGAAGGCCAAGGCGATTTCGGCCTGAGCATTTTTATTGCCAGAAAGGATGCCTTCGCGGGCTTGCCCGCGAAGCTTTTCAGGGTTTCCGAGGGCTAAGAACCATCTGCGCCGGAACATTGCGCAAAATCTGCCGCTCAAGCTTCAGATCAAACTCAGGATCGAGCTTCTTCACCCGTTTGGTCAGCAAGTTAGCCAGCCAAGGGTAATCATTGGTGCGTGGAGCCTGAATGCTCACGTCGCACTGAAAATTCACCACATCAGCGGCAATGGCATCCAGTTGGCGACGCAGTTTGCCCATATCGTTGATATTCAGCACGATCGTGGTGCTTTCAGCCGTCAGGTCGATAACCTTGGCTTTTGGCTTGGCTTCGGCAGCCTTGAGGGCGGCTTCGGCTTTTTCCAGCTCGGCCTTGCGCGCCTGGGCAATCGAGCCGTTGACTCCGCCGGTCAGTGCCGGAGCCTTGGGCATCAACGCGCGGGCACGGCTCAGGGCGGTCGCGGCGGCATCCACATCACCCTTTTGCAGCACGATCTGGCTGCGGCGCAGGTAGGCTTCGGCCAGTTGCCGCTGGTATTGCTCAAGGGAAACATCGTTGGGCGATTCGGCCTGCAAGGCTGCCAATTGGTCCTCGGCGGTGGCCAGTTCATCGCTGGCGATGTTTTGCTCCAGCTGCACGATGGCCGTGGCCCGTGCATCGGCGGCCTTGGTGGCTTCCGATGGCGTGCTTTGGCAGGCGCCCAGCAGCAAAGAAAATGCGACAAGGAGCAGATAACGGGAGGCGAACGACTTCATTCCTGCGACTCTCTATTTGCGCAAAAAACGAGCAAGTCTACACCCCTCGACGGGGCAGAACAAAACTCAGCAGAAACAGTGCGGCGGCTGCCACCACAATCGATGGGCCAGCGGGGGTGTCCTTGAACCAGGACAGTGCCAGCCCGCCACACACGGCGAGTATGCCCAGCAGGCTCGCGCCCAGTGCCATCTGCTCTGGCGAGCGGGCGTGACGTTGTGCCGCAGCCGCCGGGATGATCAGCAATGAAGTGATCAGCAACACGCCGACGATTTTCATCGCCACGGCAATTACTACGGCGATCAACAGCATCAGGGCCAGGCGCAATCCAGCCACCGGCAGGCCTTCGACCCGGGCCAGTTCTTCATGCACCGTGATCGCCAGCAATGGGCGCCACAACGCAACCAGCAAGACCAGTACCGCAGCACTACCGCCAAGAATCCAGGCCAGATCGGTCGGACTGATCGCCAGCAGGTCGCCGAACAGATAGGCCATCAGGTCGATCCGCACTTCGTGCATGAAGCTTAGTACCACCAGGCCCAGAGAGAGCGTGCTGGGTGCGAGAATTCCCAAAAGTGTGTCGGATGCCAGCGGCTGGCGTTGTTGCAATGTCACCAGCAACACTGCCAACAGCAAGCAGCCGACGGTGACGGCAACGGTCGGGCTGACATCCAGCAGGAAGCCCAGGGCCACACCGAGCAATGCCGCGTGGGACAGGGTGTCGCCAAAATAGGCCATGCGCCGCCAGACCACGAAAGACCCCAGCGGGCCTGCAACGACGGCCAGGGCCAGGCCTGCAAGCAGGGCGTAGAGCAGAAAATCAGCCATGCTTGCAGCTATCTCCGTGAACATGGGGTTTACCCGACGCGGGCGCCTTGACCACCGAGCCATGCAAGTCGTGGGCGTGGTCGTGGTGGTGGTGATAAATCGCCAGGCTTTGTGCGTTTTTTCCGAACAGCTCGACGAAAGCCGGATCGCCGCTGACCTGCTCGGGATGGCCGGAACAGCAGACGTGGCGATTAAGGCAAACCACCTGGTCCGTGGTGCTCATCACCAGATGCAAATCGTGGGAGACCATCAGCACGCCGCAACCGTGACGGTCGCGCAGGCGGGTGATCAGGCTGTACAACTCAGCCTGGCCGGCCACATCGACACCCTGCACCGGCTCGTCGAGCACCAGCAGTTCCGGCTCGCGCAACAAGGCCCGGGCCAGCAACACGCGCTGCATTTCGCCACCGGAAACGCTTTGCACCGGGCTGTCGATCACCTGTTCGGCACCGACTTCCTTGAGTGCCGCCAAGGCCATCGCACGGTCCACGCCCGGCACCAGGCGCAAGAATCGCAGGACCGATAGCGGGAGGGTTGGATCGACGTGAAGTTTTTGCGGCATGTAACCGACCCGCAGTTTCGGCTTGCGCCATACGCTGCCGCTGTCCGGTTTCAACAGGCCGAGCACGGCACGCACCAGTGTGGTCTTGCCGGCGCCGTTGGGGCCGATCAGGGTAACGATCTGCCCCGGTTCGACGCTCAGCTCGATGTTGTCCAGCACCGGTTGCCCGGCGAACGTGACGGCAACCTGCTCAAGACGGATCAGCGCGTTGCTCATCAAGCCCCCTGGCAACCCGAGCAGAGACCGACCACTTCAACGGTCTGGCCTTCGACGATAAACCCGACATCCCTGGCGCTGGCGATGATCGCGTCGCTGATGGATTTTTGTTCGAGCTCGATGGCGGCGTGGCACCCACGGCAGATCAGGAACTGACCCTGGTGAGCATGTTCCGGGTGATTGCAGCCGATGAAGGCGTTGAGCGAGGAGATCCGATGGACCAGGCCGTTTTCCAGCAGGAAATCCAGCGCGCGGTACACCGTCGGCGGCGCGGCACGGCGACCGTCTTGCTCGCTGAGGACCGCGAGAATGTCGTAGGCACCCAGCGGCTTGTGGCTTTGCCACACCAGTTCCAGCACTCGCCGGCGCAACGCGGTCAGGCGCAGGCCTTGACGTGCGCACAGGGCATCGGCCTCGGACAAAGCGCTGTGAACGCAATGTGAGTGGTCGTGGGGACGGCTGGCGATCGGTGTTTTTAGCATGGGCGGCGACGAGTTTTGTGAGAGACGTTATTATGTTACCCGTTCTCGCCTCTTCGAGTGGTCATCGTGTCCCGACTTTTTTCTATCTTTGTCGCATTTACCGCAAGTTTTCTGCTGATCGGTTCGGCGCAGGCCGAGGTCAAGGTCCTTACCAGCATCAAGCCTCTGCAATTGATCGCCGCGGCGGTGCAGGACGGTGTGGCGATTCCCGAGGTCTTGCTGCCACCTGGAGCATCGCCGCATAATTATGCGTTGCGCCCTTCCGACGTGCGCAAGGTGCAATCGGTGGACCTGCTGTACTGGATCGGCCCGGACATGGAAGGTTTCCTGCCACGCGTGCTCAATGGTCGTACGCTGCCCAGCGTCGCCGTGCAAGATTTGGCAGGCATGAAACTGCGCCGCTTCGCCGAAGATAGCCACTCCCACGCCGAAGAAGTCGACGAACACGACCACGATCACCGCCCGGGCAGCCTGGATGCGCACCTGTGGCTGTCGCCGGTTAACGCCCGGGTCATCGCTACGAAAATGGCGGCCGACCTGAGTGCCACCGATCCTGACAATGCTGCGCGCTATCAGAGCAATCTGAAAGCCTTCGACGAGCGCCTTGATGCACTGGATGCGCGCCTGAAGAAACGCCTGGCCGATGTTCAGGGCAAACCTTACTTCGTGTTCCACGAAGCTTTCGACTACTTCGAGGACGCCTACGGCCTCAAGCACGTGGGTGTGTTCAGCGTCGCGGCCGAAGTGCAACCCGGTGCCCAGCATGTCGCGGCGATGCGCGCGCGATTGCAGGAAGTCGGCAAGACCTGCGTGTTCAGCGAACCGCCTCTGCGGCCGCGCCTGGCGGAAACCCTGGTGACGGGTTTGCCGGTGAAACTGGCTGAACTGGATGCGCTGGGCGGGTATACGCCGGCGACTGCTCAGGGGTATGAGCAGCTTTTGGAGAAGCTGGGGAATGATTTGGCAGGGTGTCTGGAGTCGTTATAAACCCATAAAAAGATCGCAGCCTTCGGAAGCGCCTACCTCGGTCCGTAGGAGCTGCCGAAGGCTGCGATCTTTTGCTTTAAAGGGCGAAAGGCAACGGCGTATTGACCGTCTGCCGCTGCGCCAGCCGCAGCTGGAACTCCATCGGATCGTGAATCAACACATCCTGTCCGGCGAACGACTCCGCGGCGATCAAGCGTGACAACCAGAACCGTACGCAAGCCACCCGCAGCATGGTCGGCCACAACTCGGCTTCGGCAGCGGTGAACGGTCGCAGGGCTGCATAAGCGCCCAGCAAGGCCCGCGCTCGCGGTCCATCGATCACGCCATCGTCGTCCGAGCACCAGTCGTTCAAGGCAATCGCCACGTCGTAGAGCATCGGCCCGGAGCAGGCGTTGTAGAAATCGATCAGCCCGGTCAGGTGCGTGCCTTCGAACATCGCGTTATCGCGGAACAGGTCGGCGTGAATGTTCGCCCGCGGCAGTGCCAGGATTTTTTCTTTCTGCCGGGTGATTTCTTCCAGCGCCCGTTGCAGCAGGTCTTTCTGCTCGGCACCGAGATGCGACAGGAACTGCGTGCCCTCTTCCAGCATCCAGTCCAGGCCGCGATCGGTTTTGCGCTTGATCATATTGGCCTGGGTCGCCAGGTGCAGATGGCCGAGCAACTCACCGACCTGTGCGCAATGTTGCGCGTTGGCTTGCTTGATGTGCTTGCCGGCCAGGCGCGGTTGCAGCAACGCAGGTTTGCCCGCCAGTTCGCGCAAGGCCACGCCGTCGGTGGTGCGCAGGGCGTAAGGCACCGGCAGGTCGGCGCCGTGCAGCACGTCGAGCAGTTCGATGAAGAACGGCATTTCCTGAACCGGACCGCGCTCGACCAGGGTCAGGACAAATTCGCCCTGTTCCAGGCTGATAAAGAAATTGGTGTTTTCGCTACCGGCGGCAATCCCCTGGAAATCGAGCAGGCGGCCGAGGCCATAAGGGGCGAGAAAAGCTTCCAGCTCAGGCCGAGCCAGGGGGGTGAACACAGACATGTTTAAGCTGCCAGTACGGGCGCCGCTCGTGAGCCAGCGCCAATTGAAATTAAGAAACTATTTCCACTCAAAGATCTTCCACGCCGGAATCAGCATATCCGGGTAATCCGAGCGGATGTAGTTTGCATCTGTACCGTCCGCACGCACCAGAAAGTATGGCTTTCCACCCTTGGGCGTGACTTTGATCGCATACAGGAAGCCGTTTTGGCGGTACTCCTGAATGAGCTTGTCCCCTTCCGTGCGGATCGTGACTTCCGGCTCGGGTGTCGGCGCATCGTCCGCTGCCATGACGGCCAGTGGTGTGATTGCAAACAAGCCAGCCAGCAACAGGCGATTTAGTGTGCGCATGATAACCTTGTCCCTTTGTCGTCAACGGTCCCGCTATTCTAGCGCCGGACCCGCCGAAAAGGTTGATCCTGCTCATGAGCCAAGCCCCCCTCGTCCTGGTGGACGGTTCTTCTTACCTGTACCGCGCCTTTCACGCGTTGCCGCCGCTGACCACGTCCAAAGGCCTGCCGACCGGCGCGGTCAAGGGCGTCTTGAACATGCTCAAGAGCCTGCGCAAGCAATATCCGAATAGTCCGTTCGCTGTGGTGTTCGACGCCAAAGGTGGGACTTTTCGCGATGACATGTACGCCGAATACAAGGCCAACCGTCCGAGCATGCCTGACGACATGCGCGTGCAGATCGAGCCGCTGCACCAGAGCGTGATCGCCCTGGGCTTCCCGCTGCTGTGCGTCGAAGGCGTCGAGGCCGATGACGTGATCGGTACTCTGGCCCGAAGCAGCGCGGCGGCGGATCGTCCGGTGATCATCTCCACCGGTGACAAGGACATGGCGCAACTGGTCGACGGTCACATTACCTTGGTCAACACCATGACCGGTAGCAGCATGGACGTGGAGGGCGTGAAGGAGAAATTCGGCGTCGCTCCGGAGCAGATCATCGATTATCTGGCGCTCATGGGCGATTCGTCCGACAACATTCCGGGCGTTCCGGGCATCGGTCCGAAGACGGCTTCGGGCCTGCTGGTTGGTGTGAACGGCGGCCTGACCGAACTCTATGCGCAACTCGACATCGTGCCGACCCTGCCGATTCGCGGCGCCAAGACCCTGCCAGCCAAGCTCGAAGAGCACAAGGAGATGGCCTTCCTCTCCTATCAACTGGCGACCATCAAGGTCGACGTGCCGCTGGACGTTGGGCTCGACGACTTGCAAATGGGTCCCGAAGATCCGGCCAAACTCTACGAGCTGTACACCCTGTTGGAATTCAAGAGCTGGCTGAACGACCTTGATCGCGACGCCAAACGCCTGGAACTGAGTGCTGCCGCCGAGCCTGCACCGGCCGCGGATCTGTTCAGCGAACCAGAGGCCGAAGCACCGGCCGCCGCTGCTGAAGCCGCCTATGAAACCATCCTCGATCAGGCGCGGTTCGATGCCTGGCTGGAAAAGCTGAACAACGCCAAGCTGTTTGCCTTCGACACCGAAACCACCGGCATCGATGCGCAGCAGGCGCAACTGGTGGGCCTGTCGTTCGCGGTTCAGGCCAACGAAGCGGCCTACATCCCGTTGACCCATTCCTACATCGGCGTGCCGCAGCAGCTGGATCGCGACACGGTCCTGCGCGCGCTCAAGCCGATTCTGGAGGACCCGAGCAAACTCAAGGTCGGCCAGCACGCCAAGTTCGACATGAACATCCTGGCCAACTGCGCCATCGGCGGCGACCAGGACAACGGCATTACCGTGCGAGGCATCGCCTTCGACACCATGCTTGAGTCCTACGTGCTCAACTCCACGGCCACCCGCCATGACATGGACAGCCTGGCGCAGAAGTATCTGGACCACACCACGGTAAGTTTCCAGGACATCGCCGGTAAAGGCGTGAAGCAGCTGACGTTCGATCAGATCGCCCTGGAGCAGGCCGGGCCTTACGCCGCCGAAGATGCGGATATCACCTTGCGTCTGCACCAGACCCTGTTCGAAAAGCTCTCGGCCATTCCGAGCCTGGCCAGCGTGCTGACCGATATCGAAATCCCGTTGGTGCCGGTGCTGGCGCGAATCGAGCGTCAGGGCGCATTCGTCGATGCCGCCTTGCTGGGCGTGCAAAGCATCGAGCTGGGCGACAAGATGGTGGCGCTGGAGCGTGAAGCCTTCGAGATTGCTGGCGAGGAGTTCAACCTCGGTTCGCCCAAGCAACTGGGCGTGATCCTTTACGAGAAGCTCGGCCTGCCGGTATTGAAGAAAACCGCCAAGGGCCAGCCCTCCACCGCCGAAGAAGTGCTGGCCAAACTGGCAGAAGACGACTATCGATTGCCGAAAGTGCTCATGGAATACCGCTCCATGAGCAAGCTGAAAAGCACCTACACCGACCGTCTGCCGGAGCAGATCAACCCACGTACCGGACGGATCCATACCTCGTATCATCAGGCGGTGGCGTCCACCGGGCGGCTGTCCTCCAGCGACCCGAACCTGCAGAACATCCCGGTGCGCACCGCCGAAGGGCGTCGCATTCGCCAGGCCTTCGTGGCCCCGGCAGGTTACAAGCTGCTGGCGGCGGACTATTCGCAGATCGAACTGCGGATCATGGCGCACCTTTCCCGGGACGAAGGGCTGATGAACGCCTTCCGCCACAATCTGGACGTGCACACCGCGACCGCCGCCGAAGTGTTCAAGGTCGAACTGGCCGACGTGACCTCCAACCAGCGCCGCAGCGCCAAGGCGATCAACTTCGGCCTGATCTACGGCATGGGCGCGCAGAAGCTCGGCAAGGACATCGGCGTCGACACCAAGACCGCCAAGGCCTACATCGATACCTATTTCGCCCGATACCCCGGCGTTCGCCAGTACATGGACCGCACGCGTGCCCAGGCCGCCGAGCAAGGTTATGTCGAGACGTTCTTCGGCCGACGCCTGTACCTGCCGGACATCAACTCCAACAAGCCGCAAGAGCGCGCCGCCGCCGAACGCACGGCGATCAACGCGCCGATGCAAGGCACTGCGGCGGACATCATCAAGAAAGCCATGGTCGCGGTGGATAACTGGCTGACCGCGTCTGGCCTCGACGCCAAAGTCATTTTGCAGGTGCACGATGAACTGGTGCTTGAGGTGCGTGAAGACCTGATCGACCAGGTTCGCGATGAAATTCGCGTGCACATGAGCGAGGCCGCGAAACTGGATGTCCCGTTGCTGGTCGAAGTGGGTGTCGGAAATAACTGGGATGAGGCTCACTGAGCCTTCTTGTAGGAGCAAGCTCGCTCCTACAGAAAATTGTCGTGTTCTGCTGCGGCATAGTGCCGCGGCAGAAGGGCGTGAACCACTTAGTCCGGAAAATTATCAGAGTTATTCCAAAGCTATTTGAAAAAAATCTGAACTAATCTTGCGAACCACCACTCAGAGTTACTGAATGGCTGGTGAAGCCCTTCGATGCTCCTATGTTGTGTTAAGTGTTGGCAGATATCTGGACCCCGCCCTAGCGGTCTAGAGCTTGAACCCCGGAACTTCTCCCTCCCCATATGAAGCCCGGGGTTTTTTTTGCCTGCAGAAAACTGCCTGGGGCGCCCCAGGCAACCTTCGCTGCTTACTGGGCTTCTACTTCGGCACCCTTGTCCGCCAGTTCCATCCATCCAGCCAGTACGGTGTAGGCATCTTCCAGGCCCATGCGTTTCGGGGCCGAAAACAGCTGAATCGTCACGAGATCACCCCAGCCCTTGCGGATTTCCGCCTGAACCTTGAGCAGCGTGTTCTTGGCCGCGCCATAGGTCAGCTTGTCTGCTTTGGTCAGCAGAATGTGCATCGGCATGCCGGCAGCCACGGCCCAGTCGAGCATCAGCAGGTCGAAATCGGTCATCGGATGGCGGATGTCCATCATCAGGATCAGACCTTTCAAACTCTCGCGACCACCCAGATATGCCTCCAGGTGACGCTGCCAGTGTTGCTTGAGCGGGATCGGTACTTTTGCATAACCGTAGCCCGGCAGGTCGACCAGACGGCGTTCATCGTCTAGCTTGAAGAAGTTCAACAGCTGTGTACGCCCCGGGGTTTTCGAGGTGCGCGCCAGGCTGGCATGGGTCAGGGTGTTCAAGGCACTCGACTTGCCGGCGTTGGAACGCCCGGCGAAGGCGACTTCGAAGCCCTCGTCATCCGGACATTGGTCGACTTTGGCGGCGCTGAGCATGAAGGTGGACTGTTGGCACAGACCGAGGATGGGATTCTTGAGTTGCATGGGATTTCCGATGTGGGCGGCGCCAGGAATGGGTGCGGCAAGCAGTGTCGCTTCCGTTTCAGTGACGCCAGTATATAATGCCGCAGATTTTGTGTGCGCTTTGTCCCAGCGTAGGATGAAGTTCACGAGAGCGACAAACCTTGATTGCGCACTAGAACGCAGCTCGCTCTCAACCCTGAAAAGGTCGTTTTATGACGAAATGGCTGCTAGCTGCCGGTGTCTTGATGCCGCTTTACAGCGCTCAGGCTACACAGGATCCGGAAGCTGTGTACAACCGTGTTTGTGGTGCCTGTCATTCCGGCCAACTCCCCATGGCGCCGAAAAAAGGCGATCAGGAAGCTTGGACGCCGAGGTTGGCGAAAGGTATGGAGACGCTGGTGCAACACGTGACCCAGGGTTTCAAGGCGAT
This sequence comes from Pseudomonas sp. P4_B3, assembly GCF_056402295.1. Taxonomy (NCBI): domain Bacteria; kingdom Pseudomonadati; phylum Pseudomonadota; class Gammaproteobacteria; order Pseudomonadales; family Pseudomonadaceae; genus Pseudomonas; species Pseudomonas sp. P4_B3. The sequence continues at coordinate 29,009 of NZ_JBFUHR010000001.1, read as the reverse complement.
GCCGCCGCGTGGTTTGTGCATGGACTGCAGTGCCGAGGATTACCAAGCCACCATCCTTTGGATGAGCGAGTAAGCCCGGTCCATAACTCTTAACCCTTAGCCGTAGTTGGATTAGCTGATGAAGAAATTGATCGTGAGTCTGCTGTTGACCGTGGGCATCTCCGGCATGGCCCATGCTGCAGGTGAGGCAGTACAACCGGGTGATGCAAAAGCCGGCCAGGCCAAAGCCGCCGTATGTGGCGCCTGCCACGGCCCGGATGGCAACAGCATGGCGCCAAATTTTCCAAAACTGGCGGGTCAGGGTGAACGCTACCTGACCAAGCAATTGCACGACATCAAGTCGGGCAAGCGCACCGTTCTGGAAATGACCGGTCTGCTGACCAACCTGAGCGATCAGGACCTGGCGGACATCGCCGCCTACTTCGCCAGCCAGAAAGGCAGCGTCGGCGCCGCCGATCCGAAAGTTGTCGCTCGCGGTGAAGCCCTGTTCCGTGGTGGTGACCTGGCCAAGGGGATGCCAGCCTGCACCGGGTGCCATTCGCCAAATGGCGCAGGTAACGCGGCTGCCGGTTTCCCGCACCTCGGCGGCCAGCACGCTCAATACATCGGCAAGCAGCTGACCGACTTCCGCAAGGAAGAAGGCGGCCGCAACAACGACGGCGATGCCAAAACCATGCAGACCATTGCCAAGAAGCTGAGCGACGAAGACATCGCTGCGGTGTCCAGCTACATTCAAGGCCTGCACTGAGGCCGGCGGATCGGGTGTTGAACAGGGTGCTTATCGCCTGCAACGTTAACGCTCGATTAATCCGTGACAGCAAGTATAAAAAGGGTGGCCTTGGCCGCCCTTTTTTGTGGCCGCTGCCGTTACACTACAGAACTCAAGCCCGTCAGGATCTGTCTGAAAACAGTCGCGCGAGGCGATAAAATTTGTCCAGGAGTGAAGCATGCGTAATCTGATCATCAGCGCCGTTTTTGCCGCTGCCAGCCTGTTCGGCATGACCGCCCAGGCTGCTGAAGCCCCCGCCGCACCTTATGTGGAACTGAGCAATCCGGTTCCGGTCGCTGTGCCTGGCAAGATCGAAGTGGTAGAGCTGTTCTGGTACGGCTGCCCGCATTGTTACGCCTTCGAGCCGGTGATCAATCCGTGGGTCGAGAAGCTGCCGACGGACGTGAATTTCGTACGCATTCCAGCCATGTTCGGTGGCCCGTGGGATGCTCACGGTCAGATGTTCCTGACCCTTGAAGCCATGGGGGTCGAGCACAACGTTCATGCCGCGGTGTTCAATGCGATTCAGAAAGAACACAAGAAACTGACCGACAAGGATGACATGGCCGACTTCCTCGCTACCCAAGGCGTGGACAAGGACAAGTTCCTCGCGACCTTCGACTCTTTCGCTATCAAAGGTCAGATCGTCAAGGCGCGTGAACTGGCCAAGAAGTATGAAATCACCGGCGTTCCAACCATGATCGTCAACGGCAAGTACCGGTTTGACGTGGGGTCTGCCGGCGGTGCTGAACAGGCCCTGCAACTGGCCGACAAACTGATCGACAAAGAGCGGGCGGCTAACAAGGCTGCCGCCAACTAAGGGCAGTCACTGCCATGCGCCGATGGGGTACTGAACGTGTCGTTGGCCGGCATGATCCGCGGGTCAACGAGCATCATCTGGAGTCCACGGGCCTGCCCGTAGACAGTCGTCTGCGCTTGCTCAGCTTCAATATCCAGGTCGGCATCAGTACCGAGCGTTATCGGCATTACCTGACCCGGGGCTGGCAGCATCTGCTGCCGCACACCGGACGTGCCGACAATCTGCAGAAAATCGGCAATCTGCTGGGCGATTTCGATCTGGTCGCCTTGCAGGAAGCCGATGGCGGCAGCCTGCGGTCAGGCTACGTCAATCAAGTCGAACACCTGGCCCAGCTCGGCGCCTTCCCCTACTGGTATCAACAACTCAATCGCAACCTTGGTCGCCTGGCCCAGCACAGCAATGGCGTGCTCAGTCGATTGCGTCCGTGGGCCATTGAAGATCATCCGTTGCCGGGGCCAAAAGGTCGCGGAGCCATTCTGGTACGGTTCGGCGAAGGCCCGGAAGCGCTGGTGGTGGTCATGATGCACCTGGCCTTGGGTGCCCGGGCGCGCAGCCTGCAACTGGCCTACATCCGCGATCTGATTGGCGATTACAAACACCAGGTACTGATGGGCGACATGAATACCCATGCCAGTGACCTGCTGCAAAACTCTGCGTTGCGCGATCTCGGCCTGCTTGCGCCACAACTGGAAGCGACGTTTCCCAGCTGGCGCCCGCAGCGCTGCCTGGACCATATCCTGCTGAGCCCGAGCCTGACCCTGGAAAAGGTCGAGGTGCTGGCACAGCCCATTTCCGATCACCTGCCGGTCGCGGTAGAGATTCGTCTGCCGGGTTCGCTCACGGCCGATGCATTGCCCGCGTTGAGTCCTGCCCTTCGCGGATCCCATGAATGAGCGACGAAACACAGCGCTGGAAAGAGAAATACCTCAAAAGCATTGAACAACAGGAAAAGCTCGAACGTCGCTGGGACGCGCGGCTCGACTTGCTGCGCCGTGGACTGGTGCGCAGCACCCTGGCGGCGGAAGGCACTGACCGCGCCGTTGACCAGTGCATGAAGGAAATGCGCGAGGTCGTGCGTACCGACGACATGGACGCCGGCCTGGCCGCGCTGATTCCACGCCTGGAAAAAGCCGTGCTCGACTCCGAGCAGCGTCGGGAAACCCGGATCAACCAGACCAGTGCCGCCCTGACTGCGCTGGTCACTCAACTGCAAACATTGCCGCTGCCACGGGATGTGAGCCGGCCACTCAAGAGTTTCGCCAAGCAACTGGAGGCGCGGGTCAGTCAGGCACGTGAGATACCGTTGTTGCTCAGCGAACTGAGTGGCTTGCAAGGCAAGGCCCTGAGCCAGCTGGAGACCCCGACGGAACCCGATCGGCCGGGCTTGCTGCAGCGGTTGTTCGGCGGTCGTGAAGCGCAGGAGACGGCGGCCTCAACGGCTACTTCTCCTGCGCTGGCTGCCCCTGTAGCCGAGAGCCCTGTGGCGATTATCGAGTCGGCCCCGGTCGTGATTGAGCCAGCAATCTGCGAGGTACCCGCTGTTGAGCGAGCTGAGGACGAGTCCGTGCCGACTGAGCCAGCCGTGGCTTTTGCACCTCCGGCTGCGGAGCCTCAACCATCCAGTGCAGCCTCGACAGAAATCGAATCGGCCGAGCAACCAGCTCCGGAAACCATTGCGACACCCCCTGAGCCGCAAGCGAACCCCGACGAGCTGACCGCGCCAGCATCGACGGATAGTGTGCCCGTACCTCCGATTCCGACGGAGGACGTGGTCGCCACCGATCAGGCGCCATCCGAACACGACATTCTCTACGCACTCCCGGACTCCCCCGAGCCCTCCTACAGTTCGGTGGCCAGTCACATCGAAGACACGCTGCTAGGGCTGCTCGACGACCTGACATTGCCCGAACATTATCGCCCGCAAGCCGAATCCATGCGCGATCGTCTGAAAAACGGTTTGAACTGGTACGAATTGCTGCCGATCCTCGACGACTTCGCCACGTTGATGCTGGCCATTACCGACAGCGGCCAGCATGAGTTCGAAGCCTATCTACAACGATTGAACGAGCGCCTCGAATCGTTCCAGAGCAACTTGCAGGCCGCCACCGCAGGGCACGCCGACAACCGTTCGGCTGCGCGGCAGATGGACACGCAGATCCGCGAACAGGTCGATGGCTTGCAAAGCAGCATGCAGGAAGCCGCGGACCTGGAAGATCTCAAGCACGTCCTGGAAAACCATCTCGAAGGCTTGCTGGGCACCATGGACCAGCACCAGAAACAGCGCGATGAGCGCGAGCAAGAGGTCGCTGCGCGCTTGCATAGCCTGGCCGAGCGGGTCGCCCATATGGAGCAGGAGGCCCAAGGTTACCGTGAGCACCTTGAAGAGCAGCGTCAGAAGGCATTGGTCGACCCGTTGACCGGTCTGCCCAACCGCGCGGCCTGGAGCGAGCGCCTGGACCATGAAGTCACACAATGGCAGCAACATGGCAACACGTTGCTGCTGGCCATGCTGGACCTCGATCATTTCAAGCGTATCAATGATAACTACGGGCACCTGGCCGGTGACAAAGTGCTGAAAATCATCGCCAGCGTGTTGCGCAAGCGTCTGCGCGGGACGGATTTCATTGCGCGGTTTGGCGGCGAAGAGTTTGTGCTGTTAATGCCATCCACGGTGCCGGCGGCGGGGCTGAAGTTGCTGGAAAGCTTGCGTGCCTCGATTGAGGCCTGTCCGTTCCACTTCAAGGGAGAGCCGGTGACCATCACCGTGTCTATCGGAATGACGGCGTTCAGGCAGGGTGAGCATGGCGATCAAGCGCTTAAAAGAGCCGACCAGGCGCTGTATCGCGCAAAAAATGCCGGCCGCAACCGCGTGGAGCCGGGCTGATCGTCAATTGTTCCATTTTGTTTGATTGCCGTCCGCCCGCCAGGCATTACGTTACACTGTTGCATTATTGTCTTATGTGTACTGCCTTCGCCATGAAATATTTTGCTCTGATCGCGTCACTGATTCTGCTGGCCGGCTGCGCCAGCGGTCCCCGTTTTGACACCAGTCATCCTTCAGCCAATTACGACAGCCGTGTGCAGTTCGTGGTGGTGCATTACACCAACGCCTCGCTGGAGCGTTCGTTGCAATTGCTGACCCACGGTGAAGTCAGCAGCCATTACCTGATCGGCGACGACAAGGGCGCCACCATCTACAAACTGATGGATGAAAATGTGCGGGCCTGGCACGCCGGGGAGAGCGAGTGGAATGGCCGGACCTGGCTGAATTCCAGTTCCATCGGTATCGAAATCGTCAACCCGGGCTTCAAGGACACCCCGACCGGACGCGTGTGGTACCCCTACACCGAAGATCAGGTCCAGTCCTTGATCGTATTGCTAAAGGACATCAGCAAGCGTCAGGGCATAAGGCCTCGCGACATTATTGGTCACAGCGATATTGCACCGTTGCGCAAACTCGACCCGGGGCCGCTGTTCCCTTGGAAGCGTCTGGCCGCCGAAGGCCTGGGCATCTGGCCGAACGAACAGTCGGTGGCGCGCCAGCAAATGCAGTTCGCCGAACAATTGCCGAGCATCAGCTGGTTTCAGGCGCAATTGGCCCGCCTGGGTTATACCTCGCCACAAACCGGCGAGCTCGACGTCGCGACACGCCATGTAATAGCGGCATTCCAGATGCATTTCCGCCCGGCGCGCTTCGATGGAACTCCGGATGCGCAAACTGCAGCGCTGCTTTTTGTGTTGAATCAGACAAAATAATGACGCCCGCCCGACGGTCAGGGCTATTTTTCCAATCAGCAGCTATAACTCATTGGTAATCCGTCGGATATTACACAATGCCTGCTGCTCGAGAGACCTTCCATAGTTGGTTCCATCGCCCCTGGTTTTTGGGGCTGCTGTCTGCTGTCTTGAGCGCAACGTTATTGATGGCCGGCAGCCTGTTCGTCGCCATACACCAGGTCGAGCAAAACGAAAGCGAAGAAATGAATGCTCAGGGGGAGCGCTTCCTCGCCCGCCTGGAACAGCTCTTCGGGCAACTGCGTGAAAGCCTTGACGATCTTGAAGCGCAACCGTTGCGCGGCTGCGATGCTGAAATGATCGCGACCTTGCAACAGGTTACGTTCAATTATCGCTTCGTCTACGAAGCCGCCTACATGGACTCCTCGCGAATCTGCTCCAATCGCCCTCGCCAGGAAGGGCTGTCGCTGAGTCGATCGCCAGACATAAAAGGCCCGACTTACAGCTATTGGCTCAACACCACCACCGAACCCGATGAAAACCGCGCCGCGCTGATGCTCGGGCGCGGGAATTTCCGGGTCGCGACCTCTCGCGGTCATTTGACCGATATGGTCGACCTGTCACCGGGCAGCAGCCTGCTGGTAGTCCTGGACCATGGCGCGCGGGCGATTCCGGTGCTGGGTGCTTCTCAGATCTGGCCACCAGCCGAGGCCTGGCCACCGAAAAACCGTGATGCGCTGCAGATCACCCAGACACGCCTGATATACCGCATGCCCACCGACAACCCGGAGTATCAATTGGTGTTGATCAGCCCGCGTACCGGCATGCACATCCCGGCGGTCTGGTGGTGGCTGCTGCCGGCGAGCCTCGCGTTGGGTATATGCGTTGGGTTCCTGGTGTTTCTGCTGGTGCGCCAGCGGCAGTCGCTGGATGCCGAACTGACCGGCGCGATTCGCCGTGGCGAGTTGCAGGTGCTGTATCAACCGATCTTCGACCTCGATAGCCGCAACTGTGTCGGGGCCGAAGCGCTGCTACGCTGGCGCAGGCCGGACGGTACTCTGACCAGTCCCGACCTGTTCATCCCGATGGCGGAGAACACCGGGCAGATTCGCCAGATGACGGACTTCGTCCTGCAACGCCTGCTTGAGCAACTCGGCCAGTTGCTGCGTGCCAACCCGCAACTGTACATCTCGGTCAATCTCGCGGCGTGTGATGTGATGGTTCCGCGGATTGGTCAGGTGATGGCGCGGCTGCTGACCCTGCACCGTGTCGCTGCGCAGCAAATTGCCTTTGAGGTCACCGAGCGCGGGCTGGTCGATGTGGTGGTGGCCCGGGAAAACCTGCAAGCCTTGCGGGATGTCGGACACCAGGTGTTGATCGATGACTTCGGCACCGGCTATTGCAGCCTCGCCTATTTGCAAACCCTGCCGGTGGATTGCCTGAAAATCGACAAGGCGTTCATCGATGCATTGGGCCATGACGCCGCCAGCAGCGGCGTGGCCCCGCACATCATTCACATGGCCCAGTCGCTGCACCTGAAGGTGATTGCCGAAGGCATCGAACATGAGGCCCAGGCCGAATTCCTCAGCAGTGAAGGCGTGAAGTTCGGCCAGGGGTGGCTGTTCGCCCGCGCGCTGAGTTCCGTGCAGTTCATTGAATTGATAACCCGGGGCCGACGCCTGGCCGGCGCTGGCCGACGTCTGGATGACGAGGCGTGAAGGTGAGCTAAACGGTCAGCGCCATGTAGAACTGAGTACCTTGCCCCGGCCGGGAGTAGACGCCCATGCGCCCGCCATGCAATTGCACGATTTCCTTGCACAAGGCCAGGCCGAGCCCGGCCCCGCCCTTCTTGCGTCCGACCTGTACGAACGGCTCGAAGATCCGCCCCTGTTGACCGTAGGCGATGCCTTCGCCGTTGTCCTCGACACTGATGATGACCCGGTCGCCGTGGCGCCGGGCCTGCAGGCGTATCCGCCCGCCGGAGCCGGTGTGACGCAAGGCGTTGTCGAGCAAGTTGTCGAGTACCCGGTCCAGTTGTGGCTGGTCGGCCTGTAACCGCGGCAAAGGCCCCTGCACTTCCACCAGCAGACTGATTTCTTTCTCCTCGGCCGATGTGGCAAAGCGCGATTGAGCCTGTTCCAGCAATGCCTCGATGGCACACGGCGCCAGGGTGAGTTTCTGCAAACCGTTCTGGTAACGGGAGAAATTCAGCAGGTCATTGATCAACTGCATCAGCCGCTGCATCTCTTCATTCACGGTATCGAGCAGATCGGCTTCCCGGGAATCCGGGGCAAAATGAGCGCGCTCGCGGAACAATCCGAAAGCCATGTGCATGCCGGTGACCGGTGTGCGCAACTCATGGGAGGCGCGCAATACAAATTCGCTGCGTACCCGTTCGAAGGCACGCTGTTCCGTGACGTCATGCAGCACCATCACGGCACCGAGAATATGTCCCTGGGTATGGCTTACCGGGGTCAGGCTATAGGTCAGTAGTCGTGACTCGCCATCGACTTCGATGCTCAAGTCTTCCGGCGCCCGCTCCAGCGTGCTGCCGCGCAGCACCAGTTGTAGTTGCTCATCGAGTTCGGGGCGCTCCAGCGCCGTGCCCAACCCTAGACCCAGACGATCGGATTCCCAGCCCAACTGACGCTGGGCCACAGGGTTAAGGTGTTCCAGATGACCCTGACGGTCAATCATCAGCAGTCCGTCGTCAATGCTGTCGAGCACGGCCTGCAAACGCTGTTGACCGGCCAGCAGTTCATCGACGTTAGTGGCCTGATGCTCACGCAGCGCTTGGGCCATGATCCCGAAACGCCGGGACAGCTGGTTCAACTCCACCGCCGAAGAGATCGGCAGGGTGACATCGTAATTGCCCTGGCCGATATTGTCCGCCGCCTTGACCAAAGCCTCGATGGGCTCCCCGAAGCGCCGGGCGATGGCCTGCGCGGTCACGAAGCCGACGATCAGCACCGCCAGCCCCACCAGGCCAAGCAAACCGGCAATCAGCAGCGCCTGCTCCCGGGCCTGACGATCGGTATCGTTGATGTTATCCAGTGCGCGCTTGTGCTCGGCGATCAGGCCATTGCGTAGCGCGTTGAATTTTTCCATCAGGTCGCCGTGGCTGCCGAGCACATTCGACGGGGCCGGGGACGTTTCATAAGCCTGGATAAAGCGCTCATAGTCGGCCTTGGCTTTTCTGAAGCCGTACTCGCCTCCGGACTGCGCTGGCTCCTGGGCGATACCTTCCTCCAGCAGTTCGAAGTAATGCTGTTTCGAGGCGGCGAAAGCGGCGGATTCAGGTTTCTCGCTGAGCATGATGATCAGTTGATCATCCAGGGTCTGACGCAGCTTGAGCCCCAGGTCCAGAGTGACGAAGTTGTTGCGGGTGGGCACTTCCTGGCTGCCGGCCATCTGCATCACGCTGACCAGCCCGAGCAAGAGCCCGAGCAACGCGATGGTCATCAGTGCGGAGATGCTCAGGAACAGCCGGGTCCGCAATTTCATCGCCAGTTTCATCCGCTGCTGCTCACAAGTTGTACTGTTTGCGTTTGCGGTACAGCGTCGAGGCGTCGATGCCCAGGGTTTTCGCCGCTTGATCCAGGGTGTCGGCGGTGGTGAGGATCGCGCCGATGTGGGCCTTTTCCAGCTCCTCCAGGCTCAGTGCCGCACCGATGCGCGGTGCATTGTTGACCGGAGTTTCGGCCATACCCAGATGACTGATCTCGACCCGCTCCTGCGGACAGATGATGCTCGCCCGCTCGATCACGTTGCGTAGCTCACGGATGTTGCCCGGCCAGCGATAGCTCAGCAGCGCTTCCCGGGCTTCGTCGCTGAAGGCGCGCGCGGGACGGGCGTACTCCTTGACGAAGCGCGCCAGGAAACGGTCGGCCAGGTTGAGAATATCTTCGTGGCGTTCGCGTAGCGGTGGCAGGTGCAAGGTAATGACATTCAGGCGATAGAGCAGGTCTTCACGGAAACGACCGTCGCGGGCCATGTCCTCAAGATTGAGGTTGGTGGCCGCAAGGATGCGCACATCGGCACGACGGGTCACCGGATCACCGACGCGCTCATATTCTTTGTCTTGAATAAAACGCAGCAACTTCGGCTGCAATGTCAGGGGAAAATCGCCGATCTCGTCGAGAAACAGCGTGCCGCCGTCCGCCTGGTTGACTCGCCCCAGGGTACTTTCGCTGGCACCGGTGAAGGCGCCACGGCTGTGGCCGAAAAGTTCGCTTTCCATGAGTTCAGCGTTCAGCGACGGGCAGTTGATCGTGACGCAGGATTTCTTCGCGCGTTTGCTCCAGCCGTGAATGGCTTGGGACAGCTCGCCCTTGCCGGTACCGGATTCACCAAGAATCAGGATATTGGCATCGGTCGTGGCAACCTGGCGGGCGGTTTCGAGTACCACTTTCATGGCCGGGCTGTGGGAGTCCAGGCCATCCTTGGATTTGCGCACTTCACCTTCCAGGGCCTCCAGTCGCGCCGACAGTTGCCGCACTTCCAGTTGCTTGGCGGTGGCCAGCCGCAATTGATCGGGGCTGCACGGTTTGACCAGATAGTCGGCGGCACCGGCCTGAATCGCATCCACTGCGGTGTCGACGGCTGAGTGCGCAGTGACGATCACCACCCGCATCCAGGGCGCCTGAATACGCATCTGGGCCAGCACATCGAGGCCGTTGTCTTCACCCAGACGCAAATCGAGGAAGCACAGGTCGAAGACCTGCCGCTGCAACAGGGCTTCTGCCTGCGCGGCGCTGGTAGCGGTGGCCACGCTGTAGCCTTCGTCTTCGAGGCAATAACGGAAAGTACGCAGGATGGCGGACTCATCATCCACCAGCAGAATGCGGCCTTGATGCTCAGTGGCTGATTCCATTTTCCTACGCTCCTTAATAAATATCTTTATTTAGTCTCAGAGAAATCGGGCAAGTTGCATGATTGATTCTGAGCCATTCCTGTCATGGCAGGGTAGATTTCATCCCATGTATCGGTTAGCCACCTGATTTTGCGGGTCTTTGAATAGATGTCCGGTTTCTGACAGCGGCCAGCGTAAAATTCTGACACCCGCGCCCTCCTCCCAATTCAAAAAATTTACGCATTCCTTCAAACGAATCATGCAATACGCACGACCGCGCAAGTGGCATCGTGCAGGATGCGTGCGAAGTGATTTCTTCTATGATCATAAGATATTGAAATTAAAAGAAATTAAATCGAGTCAAGGCTGGCATGCGGGCTGCAATTGTCTGGTTAACCAGGGCATTCAAAAACAAACGCCCGCTATCGAATACCGACCCGAGAGGCAGGAGCTCCAGGATGAACCGTCAACGTGCCGCCCACCTGCACCTCTCGCCTGTGCAAATCGAGCAAGGACTGTTTGCTGTTCTGGCGCTGTTGATCACCCTGATCGGCGGCCAGCAGTTTCAGCGCTGGGAGCAGGGCCAGCAGCCTGAAACGCCACGTCTGTCGATTCAGCATCCGACCCAAACCCATTTCAGCGCGGTCAGCAGCGGTCAGGCCGATAGCACCCCGATGCGCATGATGGATGTCGACCAGGCCGGGCCTGTGGGTGAGATACGTCATCAGGAGCGTTGGGTGTTCTAGGTAAACTTCCGCGCATCCGATGCGCCGGGAAACGCAGCACCTCTAAACAGAGCGTAAGGAGAATCATCATGTTGAGCTGGGCAATCACATTCCTGATCATCGCCATCATCGCCGCTGTATTGGGCTTCGGTGGTATCGCGGGCACCGCCACGGGTATCGCCAAGATTCTGTTTGTCGTGTTCCTGGTGATGTTCATTGCCTCCTTCTTCTTTGGTCGTCGCGGTCGAGGCTGACATGAGAGGTTTGTTCAAGGCACTGGCAGCCGCCCTGTCGATGGAGCAAACGAAGAAAGATCCGAACGGGTATTGAAGTACGCACATGAGGGAGGCCACAGCGCCTCTTTCCACCTGCGTCACCTGAGGAAGGCTGGCGCATGACCAAGGGGTCGGGACGTTCTGCCTGTTTCAGGGGTGGAGTGACCTACGGGTACAGCGAGTGCCTGCGCAAGGGCTGGGTCAGGAAAAGCTACTGCGCAAGTTCGCCGGACCGCCATGGTTCGACGGGCTTGCGAAGGGCTTGATCACGCAACACATTGAAATAGAGCGCTCGTCTCGGTTTCCTCACCGTTATCGCGTCCTTGTCCTGGTTACGTCGGAAAATACTTTTCCCGGTGTTTCACCAGCGACCGTATATCGAGAAAAACCACCTTTTTTTTGCCGCGATTTTTCGCTTCGTCCTGCGGGATTTTGCTGAAAAATCAATCCTCGGCCACCGCTCAAAAAACATTCAATCTGCTCTGTGATGACCGGTTCACGGCACTTATACCTGCCGAAATGTCGCATTCGAACCGGTTGGGACGCGTGTTTTACTAAAAAAACCTCATGCCGATTCGGCATAGGGTAGGCGTTTACGGCATTAGACGGCGCTCCCTTGCATCGGAATAGTTGCGCCTTTTTCGCCTGCCGGAGAGCCGTAAACACGCGTTCCGGGGCACCTTATCCGGGGGTAGATGCACTAGACTTTTTCGCCATAAGCGTTCCAGTTCGCGCATCTCCCTGAGTCAAACAACAAGTAAGGGTAAAGATATGAAGAAGGCAAAGCTTAGCCTCGCCTGGCAGATCCTCATCGGTCTGGTATTGGGGATTGCAATCGGTGCGCTGCTCAACCATTTCAGTGCCGAGAAAGCCTGGTGGATCAGCAACGTCCTGCAACCGGCAGGCGATATCTTTATCCGTCTGATCAAGATGATCGTAATCCCGATCGTCATCTCCTCCCTGATTGTCGGCATTGCCGGCGTCGGTGATGCCAAGAAGCTGGGGCGTATCGGCTTCAAGACCATCATTTACTTCGAGATCGTCACCACCATCGCCATCGTGGTCGGTCTGCTGCTGGCCAACCTGTTCCATCCGGGTGCCGGCATCGACATGAGCACTCTGGGTACTGTGGACATTTCCAAGTACCAGGCCACGGCGGCCGAGGTTCGGCATGAACACGCGTTCGTCGAAACCATCCTCAACCTGATCCCGTCGAACATTTTTGCGGCCATGGTTCGCGGCGAAATGCTGCCGATCATCTTCTTCTCTGTATTGTTCGGTCTCGGTTTGTCGAGCCTGCAGGCGGACTTGCGCGAGCCGCTGGTGAAGATGTTCCAGGGCGTATCGGAAAGCATGTTCAAGGTCACTCACATGATCATGAACTACGCCCCGATCGGCGTGTTCGCACTGATCGCGGTGACTGTGGCCAACTTCGGCTTCGCGTCGCTGATACCGCTGGCTAAACTGGTGATCCTGGTTTACGTCGCCATCGCCTTCTTCGCTTTCGTGATCCTGGGCCTGATCGCTCGCCTGTTCGGCTTCTCGGTGATCAAGCTGATGCGCATCTTCAAGGATGAGCTGGTACTGGCCTACTCCACCGCCAGCTCCGAAACCGTGCTGCCGCGCGTGATCGAGAAGATGGAAGCCTACGGCGCGCCGAAAGCCATTTGCAGCTTCGTGGTACCGACCGGTTACTCGTTCAACCTCGACGGTTCGACCCTGTACCAAAGCATCGCGGCGATCTTCATTGCCCAGCTGTATGGCATCGACCTGTCGATCAGCCAGCAACTGTTGCTGGTACTGACGTTGATGGTCACCTCCAAAGGCATCGCCGGCGTACCGGGCGTGTCCTTCGTGGTGCTGCTGGCTACCCTGGGCAGCGTCGGTATTCCTCTGGAAGGCCTGGCGTTCATCGCCGGTGTCGACCGCGTCATGGACATGGCCCGTACCGCACTGAACGTGATCGGCAACGCCCTGGCTGTTCTGGTTATCGCTCGTTGGGAAGGCATGTACGACGACGCCAAGGGCCAGCGCTACTGGAACTCCCTGCCGCACTGGCGCAGCAAGGAAAAACTGCCGGCAGGTGAAATTTCCAGCAACTGACACAAATCTCCTGTAGGAGCTGGCTTGCCAGCGAAGACGGCTTCGAGCCTTGCATCGCCAGCTATGACGCCTTCGCCGGCAAGCCGGCTCCTACATTGGTTATGTGGTGCGTATGTACAAACCCCGGAGAAATCCGGGGTTTGTCGTTTCTGGCCACCCCGCTATCATTCGCGGATCTTTTGGGGGATTTGACTGATGCTCAATGGCCTGTGGCTTGGCTTCTTCATCGTGGCAGCCGTATCGGCGCTGGCGCAGTGGCTGATCGGCGGTAATGCCGGGATTTTCGCGGCAATGGTGGAAAGCATTTTTGCCATGGCCAAGCTGTCGGTCGAAGTCATGGTGCTGCTGTTTGGCACCCTCACCCTCTGGCTGGGTTTTCTACGCATTGCCGAGAAAGCCGGGATCGTCGAATGGTTGGCCAAGGCTCTGGGGCCACTGTTTTTGCGCCTGATGCCTGAAGTCCCGCCTGGTCATCCGGCCATCGGCCTGATCACCCTGAACTTCGCCGCCAATGGCCTGGGCCTGGACAACGCCGCCACACCGATCGGCCTCAAGGCCATGAAGGCGCTGCAAGAACTCAATCCCAGCGCCACTGTCGCCAGCAACGCCCAGATCCTGTTCCTGGTGCTCAACGCCTCCTCGCTGACCCTGCTACCGGTGACGATCTTCATGTATCGCGCCCAGCAAGGCGCGCCTGACCCGACGCTGGTGTTTCTGCCGATCCTGCTGGCGACCAGTTGCTCGACCATTGTCGGCTTCCTGTCGGTGGCGTTCATGCAGCGCCTGCGCATCTGGGACCCGGTGGTGCTGGCCTACCTGATCCCCGGCGCCCTCGCCCTCGGTGGTTTCATGGCGTTGCTGGCGACCCTTTCGGCGACCGCGCTGGCCGGCCTGTCGTCGATCCTCGGCAACGTGACGCTGTTTGGCCTGATCATGCTGTTTTTACTGATCGGCGCGCTGCGCAAAGTGAAGGTCTACGAGGCCTTCGTTGAAGGAGCCAAAGAGGGTTTCGACGTCGCCAAGAACTTGCTGCCCTATCTGGTGGCGATGCTCTGCGCAGTGGGCGTACTGCGTGCGTCCGGGGCGCTGGACTTCGGTCTGGATGGCATTCGCCATCTGGTGGAATGGGCCGGTTGGGACACGCGATTCGTCGATGCGCTGCCGACGGCGATGGTCAAACCCTTCTCGGGTAGCGCCGCCCGGGCGATGCTGATCGAAACCATGAAGACCTCGGGCGTCGACAGCTTCCCGGCGCTGGTGGCGGCGACGGTCCAGGGCAGCACCGAAACGACGTTCTATGTGCTGGCGGTGTACTTCGGCGCCGTGGGCATCCAGCGCGCACGACATGCAGTCGGTTGTGCATTGCTAGCGGAGCTTGCCGGGGTGCTGGGCGCGATCGGGGTTTGCTACTGGTTCTTTGGTTGATCGGCCTCGCCAGCCAATGCTTTCAGCGCGGCCTTACGCTCGTCCGCCGGCAAGGCGCCGAGCTTTTCCACGGCAGCGTAAAACTTGAGCCAGTCGCCATCCTCCTGATGGAACAGCGTGGCAAATGCCGGAACCCATTGGTCGTACAAACCAAATGGCAATAGCCGGGCATTATTCATGGGGGCATAGATCCAGGTATCGTAGCGTTTGTCTGCGGCCCACTGATTGTCGCGCAATTGCCGGTATTCGCTGCGCAAGCGCTCGAACTCGGCAGCCTTTTGCTGGCGCATTTGTTCGGTTGGCAACGGCAAGGTGTAGAGTTTTTCCAGTCGGGTGCGGGTCTTGAGCACCAACGCAGTGAACTGGTTGCGCTGACGCGCCTGCGCATTGTTATCCGGTGGCAGGAGGCGGTAGGCGCGCCATTGGCGAGTACCTTCCTGCTCGACGAAGGTGGCGAAGGATTCGTTGAACTCCGTGTCGTCCTTCACATAGAAACGCTGATGGGCCAGCTCGTGAAAGATCAGCGTGGCCAGTCGCTCATCCCCCCAGCCCATCATCGAACTGATGATCGGGTCGTTGAACCAGCCGAGTGTCGAATAGGCTTCGACACCACCAATCGACACGTCCATGCCCTGCAAGCGTTGCATAGCTGCTTCGCCGCGGGCTGCACTCTGGCTGTAGTAACCGCGATAAGCCACGCAACCGGCGATGGGGAAGCAGTGGTTTACGGGTTTTAGGGAAAATTCCGGCGTGGCGAAGACATTCCAGACGACGAAGGGACGCCCAATGTCCGCGTACAAGCGGTAACTCGGGTTATCCGGCAGGTGCAATTGCTGGCTGGCGAACGTTCGGGCCTTTTGCGATTGCTCCAGGTGTGTACGCAGCTTTTGATCGCGCGCCGGGTCGGCAATCACGCTGGAAACCGGCTCCCTGGCCCGCAGCAACTGCAGTTGGCCGCTGGCCAGTTGGCTGTAATAGCTGGCGCTGGTGCAACCGTTGAGCAACAAAAACAACACACCCGGAAACAAAACGCGAAAAACGCGATCAAGTAACCCAAGGCTAGGAAGCGGCCTGATCACAATAATTCTTCCTTGGAGAGTCTTTCCACAAGACTATCCCGCCTGACTGGAGCTCCGCTATGCGCATGTTGATGCTGACAGGAGGCCTGCTGATGCTGGCCGGCTGTGCTTTTTTCGGACTACCCCGCCCTGATCCTGCGCAAGCCTGGATCGACCTGGAGTCGAAGCAAGAAGATACGAAGCTGCAAGCGCTGGAGGTCGATGACAAGGCCACCGACGATAAACGCTATTTCCAGGTCCAGCCCGGTAGCCATGAGTTGACGGTCCGCTACCAATTCTCGGTCCAGCCTACCAACATCGGCCCTGATGCCGAACCGTTGTGGCGCGATTGCCAGTTGAACGTGAAATTCAACGACTTCAACGCGGGCGAGCGTTATCGGTTACAGGCGGGGAACATCGGCTTTCGGCCTTGGGCGAAACTCTACGATCAACAGCGAAAAGTGATTGGCCAAGGCACGCCTGCGGGCTGCCAACACTCCTGATCGGCGTTATGCTGAATGCATAACCCCTTGGGACATTCATCATGTACAGGTTGATGCTGTTGCTGGTTGCCAGCATTGTCGCTGGCTGTCAGAGCCCGATGCCGACGGCTAATCCAAAGATGGCCTGGGTCGATTTTTCCACGCCCTTCCCTAACGATAAATTGCTGATGGCCGAGCGTCTGGATAAACAGCGCTTGGCCGACGGGCGTTATTTTGAGGTTATGCCCGGCAGCCATGAACTGATCGTCCGCTTCGACTTCGAAGTACCTGGTGGCGGGGGCTTGAACATGATGGGCGGCCCTTCTGAACGCATATGTTACTTGACCATCAACTTCGATCATTTCGAAGCCGGCCAACGTTATGTGCTTGAAGGCCGCTCGATTGCCTTCATCCCTGAAGCCAGGCTATACAACGCCAAGCGGGAGATCGTTGCAGAAGATCGAGAGTCTTACTGCCTGATGTGAGTGGTCAGCGGTTGTTCTTCTGGTAGATGATTTTCTTGGTACCGTTTTCGCACGAGCCAACGACCATGTTCTGGTCGTGGACCTCGTCGTTGGTGACGATTTCAAGCGTGTAGGCGGTGACGCCACTGGCCTGGATCTTGGCTTCGATCTCGGCCTTGAGTTCTTCGCAGGGTTTCGGCGCTGCGAGGGCCGAAGCGGCCAGTGCGCAACAGATAACCGCCAAGGCAAAACGTTTCATGGTTTGAAGCTCCTTTGAGGCAGCACGCACAGTCGTGGGTTTTCGCTGCTGTCGTTTATTCGACCACAGTTTTAGCGGGCAAATCTGTCGCGACGCAAAAAAGATCGCAGACGTGAGCACTTTTTGCCGAATGATCCCGGCAGGTTGCTCAAGGCAGCGATCTCTTGTTCTCAACGAAAATCTAGCCGACCAATGTTGCCTCCAATCTGATCTTCGCATTCCGCACGTTGGACACCGGGCAGACCTGTCCGATCAATCCGCTTTTTTCGATGGATTTTTTACCGGGCTATTGAAACTCGGGTATATGCCCACATTGCATGAACACGCTTTTGGATTCGGCAGGTTTGCGTTCGCAAGAACAAACCTGCGCCCTCAATTGGAGAAGCAGGTTTATGAAACGACTGTCCGATATCAAGTTCTCGACCCTCGATCTGGTGCCGGTGCGCGAGAACGGCAGCGCGGCCCAGTCGCTGCGCAATTCGCTGGACTTGGCGCAGCACGTCGAGAAATTCGGTTACAACCGCTTCTGGGTGGCTGAGCACCACAACATGGACGGCATCGCCAGTTCCGCGACTTCGGTACTGCTCGGTTATCTGGCCGGTGGTACGTCGACCATTCGAGTCGGTTCGGGTGGGGTGATGTTGCCCAACCACGCACCGTTGGTGATCGCCGAGCAGTTCGGCACCCTGGAAAGCCTTTATCCGGGCCGGGTCGATCTGGGCCTGGGTCGCGCGCCCGGTTCCGACCAGATGACCGCACGTGCGCTGCGCCGCGAACGCTCCGGCAGCGCCGACGATTTCCCGGAAGATGTGGCGGAACTGGTGCGCTACCTCGGGCCACGTACACCGGACCAACGCATCATCGCCATGCCGGGCACCGGGACCAATGTGCCAGTCTGGTTGTTGGGGTCGAGCCTGTTCAGTGCACAACTGGCCGGTGAGCGTGGTTTGCCCTACGCCTTCGCATCGCATTTCGCACCGCGCTACATGCATGAAGCGATTCGGGTCTACCGCAATCACTTCAAACCGTCAGCCGTTTTGGCCAAACCCTACGTGATGCTCGGTGTGCCATTGGTGGCAGCCGATACCGACGAGCAGGCCGATTACCTGGCGACTTCGGTGTTCCAGCGGATTCTCGCCCTGATGCGTGGCCAAAGCCTGGTACAGCGTCCGCCGGTGAAGACCATGGACGGCCTGTGGCTGCCCCATGAAAAAGAGGCTGTGCACGATTTCCTTGGCCTGGCCATGATCGGCAGCCCGCAGAAAATTCGCGCCAAACTCGAGGTTTTGATCGAACAGACTCAGGCTGACGAGCTGATTTTCACCTGTGACCTGTACGAACATGCGGATCGCGTACATTCCTACGAGTTGTTGGCGCAGGTCATGCGAGGCTGATACTCAAACAGCAAGCATGAAAAAGCCGACGCCCTGGCGTCGGCTTTTTCATTCAAGTGGGAATCGGTCTACTTTTTATAGACGATCACTTTGGCGCCTGCCTCGCATTTACCGACCACTTTCCCGCCGGCAGCGGCACCTTTATCGACAATCTCCAGCGAATATCCGGAAACGCCCTTGGTATCAAGTTTCGCTGCGATTTCGGCTTTCAACTCTTCGCATGACTTGCCGCCCGCCAATGCGCTCCCCGCAAGGCTCAACAAACCTACCGCCAACATAAACTTCTTCATCGGTTGCATTCCCTGGTCGGATCATAGGGGTAACCAGCCGTCAGCCGGACGCACTCATGTAGTGCTTTGCCATTCCCTATGGCATTCGGCCGGCGTGCAAGTTCAGAAGACTAGCCCAAAGTCAGCTGCTGGCAATCCGGAACCCGACTTTCAAGGTCACCTGAAAGTGCGCAGCCTTGCCGTCCCTGATGTGCCCGCGGGTCTCGGTCACTTCAAACCATTCCATGTACTTGATGCTTTTGCTGGCTTCGGCCAGCGCGTTGTTGATCGCATCTTCGATACTGCTGGTGGACGAGCCAACCAGCTCGACTTTCTTGTAGGTGTGATGGTCAGACATGGCGTTCTCCTCGGCGTGTGAATTACAGCCTAGCAGTGATTTTTCCTATTTCTTCTGTTGGCCGTTCTGAGTGTGAAGTTCATATTTTCTGCACTTTCTTGAGCCCATGAAGTCCCAACCAACACACGCCACTCATCACCATTGCAGGAGAGCCACCATGGCCAACACCTCGTTACGCAAAGCCTCATTGCAAAGCATGGAAGCCGAGATCGAGAGTCTGCTCAAGTCTTTGGAAAGCCTGAAGGGCGACGCCTCGGACGAGTCGCGTAAAACCCTCAATACCCTGAAAAGCAACGCCGAAAATGCCTTGAAGCACTCGCGCCATCTGCTTGCCGATGCTTATGAGGAGGTCAAGGTCAAAACCCGCGAAACCGGGATTGCCACCCGGGACTACGCCCAGGAACACCCCTGGACAACAGCCGGTGTCGCCGTGGGCGCATTGGGCCTGCTGGCCGCTTATCTGTTGTGCAAGCGTGATTAATCCGCTCGACGCAGCTCGTTCTTGAGCCACTGCGCCAGTTGCCGGGCGCGCCCGTCCGCGGCGCGCTTGGGTAGCCACAACGCCAGTTGCGCCGGGGTTTCACTGAAGCCCCAAGGTGCAACCAGGCGGCCGGCCTTCAAGTCCTCCGTCACCAAAGGTTCGGGGGCAATCGCCACGCCCAGACCCGCGACGGCGGCCTCCAGCAAGTAATACAAATGTTCAAATCCCTGGCCGTACTTCAGCGCCCTGGCGTCGAGGCCCCGTGGTTGCGCCCAGTTCGGCCAGGCTTGCGGGCGTGAAGTGGTGTGCAGCAAGGGTTCGTTCAGCAGTGCGGTTTCCGGCGCTTGCTTGAGCCGTTCATAGCCGACGAACCGAGGGCTCATCACCGGACCGATACGTTCGCTGGCCAGCTCAAAAACCTGCATGTCCGCCGGCCAGGGTGGCTCGGCAAATACCAGCAAAGCATCCAGCCCCGGTCTTCGCGGATCCAGATCGCCTTCTCCGGCCGACAGGTGCAGGCGCAAGTCCGGCAGGTCGGCATTGAGCCGCCCCAGTCGCGGGATAAACCAGCGCGCCAGCAGGCTTCCCGAGCAACCGAGCACGAATGGCGCATCGGCTGTGCTTTGTGTGAGTTCAGCGCAAACGCTGCGCAGGCGCTCGAAGGCTTCGCTGCTGGCGTCACGCAGGCGTAACCCGGCATCTGTGAGTTTCAGGCCGCGTCCGTCCTTGATGAACAGGCTAACGCCGAGGTGTTCTTCAAGCACCTTGAGTTGCCGGCTGACGGCCCCATGGGTGACGTGCAACTGCTCGGCCGCCTGACTGACGCTGTTCAAGCGGGCAGTGGCTTCGAAGGCGCGAAGCGCGTTCAGCGGAGGAAGGTCATGGCTCATGGGATCTGTGAGTTTTCCTGACAGGTTGTGGCGATCTTATCGGTTTTCAGGCCGGGGCGTCAGGGGTAGAGTGAAGCCCACTATCTCTTTATGCATCACTTCACGCATTCAACTGGAGCGCCAAATGACCCAGACTAATCTGCGCAACGGCCCTGATGCCAACGGCCTGTTTGGCGCGTTCGGCGGCCGCTACGTTGCCGAAACCCTGATGCCGTTGATCCTCGACCTGGCCCGTGAATATGAGCTGGCCAAGGAAGACCCTGCATTCAAGGAGGAACTGGCCTACTTCCAGCGCGACTACGTCGGGCGTCCAAGCCCACTGTACTTCGCCGAGCGTCTGACCGAGTTCTGTGGCGGCGCGAAGATCTACCTCAAGCGCGAAGAGCTGAACCACACCGGCGCGCACAAGATCAACAACTGCATCGGCCAGATCCTGCTGGCGCGGCGTATGGGCAAGAAGCGCATCATCGCTGAGACCGGCGCCGGCATGCATGGTGTGGCCACTGCCACCGTCGCCGCGCGCTTCGGTCTGGATTGCGTGATCTACATGGGCACCACTGACATCGAACGTCAGCAGGCCAACGTGTTTCGCATGAAGCTTTTGGGTGCCGAAGTGATCCCGGTGGTGGCCGGCACCGGCACGCTGAAAGATGCGATGAACGAAGCCCTGCGTGACTGGGTGACCAACGTCGACAGCACCTTCTACCTGATCGGCACCGTGGCCGGTCCGCACCCTTACCCGGCGATGGTCCGCGACTTCCAGGCCGTGATCGGCAAGGAAACCCGTGAGCAACTGCAAGCCCAGGAAGGCCGTCTGCCAGATAGCCTGGTGGCGTGCATTGGCGGTGGTTCCAACGCCATGGGCCTGTTCCACCCGTTCCTCGACGACAAGAGCGTCGAGATCATCGGCGTTGAAGCTGCCGGTTACGGCATCGAGACCGGCAAGCACGCAGCCAGCCTGAACGGCGGCGTACCCGGTGTGTTGCACGGCAACCGCACCTTCCTGCTGCAGGACGATGATGGCCAGATCATCGATGCCCACTCGATCTCCGCTGGCCTGGACTACCCGGGCATCGGCCCGGAACACGCCTGGTTGCATGACATTGGCCGCGTTCAGTACACCTCGGTGACCGACGACGAAGCCCTCGCTGCATTCCACCAGTGCTGCCGCCTGGAAGGGATCATCCCTGCCCTGGAAAGCGCCCATGCCCTGGCTGAAGTATTCAAGCGCGCACCGACCTTGCCAAAAGATCACCTGATGGTGGTCAACCTGTCCGGCCGTGGCGACAAAGACATGCAGACCGTGATGCACCACATGGAACAATCAAAGCAGGAGAAACACTGATGAGCCGCCTGCAAACGCGTTTTGCCGAACTCAAGGAACAGAACCGCGCCGCCCTGGTGACCTTCGTGACCGCTGGCGACCCGAGCTACGACACCTCTCTGGCAATCCTCAAGGGCTTGCCAGCGGCTGGTGCCGACGTGATCGAGCTGGGCATGCCCTTCACCGACCCGATGGCTGACGGCCCGGCCATCCAGCTCGCCAACATCCGTGCGTTGGGTGCCAAACAGAATCTGGCGAAAACCCTGCAAATGGTTCGCGAGTTCCGCCAGGACAACAACGAAACGCCGCTGGTGCTGATGGGGTACTTCAACCCGATCCACATGTACGGCGTACCGCGCTTCATTGCCGAAGCCAAAGAGGCCGGGGTTGATGGCCTGATCGTGGTCGATCTGCCGCCTGAACATAACAGTGAGCTGTGCGACCCGGCGCAGGCCGCGGGCCTGGATTTTATCCGCCTGACCACGCCAACCACCGACGATGTGCGCCTGCCGACCGTTCTTAACGGTAGCTCCGGCTTCGTCTACTACGTCTCGGTGGCCGGTGTGACCGGCGCCGGTGCCGCCACGCTGGAACACGTCGAGGAAGCGGTCGCCCGTCTGCGTCGCCATACCGACTTGCCGATCAGCATCGGTTTCGGTATCCGGACTCCGGAACAGGCGGCGTCCATCGCGCGTCTGGCCGACGGTGTTGTGGTGGGTTCAGCGTTGATCGATCACATCGCCAATGCCACCTCCTCGGAACAAGCCGTGGATGGCGTGCTGAGCCTGTGCTCTGCGTTGGCCGATGGCGTGCGTAAAGCCCGCGTCAGCTGAAGGCAAAGTTCCTGATACAGAGGAATTAGAGCCTCGCGGCACAGACTAAACAGCAAGACCGAGGGCTTCAGGACTGTGTTCTGAAGCCCTTTTTGCTGTGTGTGGCTAACCGCTGTAAACCTTTTGGGAGCAAGCACCCACAAGGTTGCGGTCTCAAGGCAGCTCTATCCCGCCCGACGCCTTGTGCAGTTTGCGCAGGTGCTCACCAATCTGCTTCACGTTGGCCTCGTTGGCGGCCATCTCGGCGGCACGGCTCGGCTCAAGCAATGCCCTCACTTCCTTGTCCAGATCCCCGGACAGGGCCAGGAGCTGCTTCTGGCGCTGGCTGCTTTCCGCTTCCAGATGCTCCCACTCGCTTGGTTGCGGCAAGCCATAACCGTTAGTGCCCAGCAGCTCCGCCGGCCGGCTGAGGAAACCACTGTTGGCGAGAATGTCCTTCAGCGTCTCGTTGGCCTTGTCCATGCCGCCATTCTTCAGCTCTCGGGCGCCCAGATAACGCTGCTTCACTTCATCCTGGGCCAGCAGCAATTGCTGACGGAAACTGGCCTGTTCCAATAGCAGCAACGCCGCGCTGGTGCGCAAATCGGCCTGCTCGAACCATTGCCGACGCTCCGCGGCTTTCAATTCGAGCCAGTCTTCGACGGTTTCCTGTTTGATCGGCAAGTGCTTTTTCAGGATCTCGAACATGGCCTGATAGCGCTCGCGGAAGGAGTCGAAACGATAACCCAGGCGCAAGGCTTCCCGCGGGTCGTCCAGCACGCTGGTGTCCGCCAGCCCGCGGCCTTTCAGCACTTCCAGCAAACCATTGGGCATGATGTTGTCGAGTCCCACCAATTGCGGGTTATTGGTACCGCCACGCAGTAATTTCAGCTCTTCCACCGCGCAGTTGTTCGACAGGAAGAAGTAGTTGCCGTCATAGCTCCAGTGCATCTCGGCGGCACGTCCCACCACGTCTTCAATCTCGTTGCGCGACAGGTTCAGGGGTACGGAGGCCAGGCTGCGCAGTTCGGTCTTGGTGTATTCGTCAATGACCTGGGACAGCGGCAGGATAAACAGCCGCGACGGGTATTTACCGACCAGGCCATCCCAGCTCGACAGCTGTACGTCGCCGACGAAGGCGCGGTACGACAGCACCAGATGCTGGTCCAGGTCCAGTCGACAATCCGGTCCGCGTGGTCGGCCCGGCGCGCAGATCACCAGGCGTAACATGCTGTGGCCCCAGCGGCTGAACAGGTTCTGGTTAGCTTCGGCCAACAGATAGTCAATGGCATACACCCGCTCCGGATCGACCTGGCCCAAAGGTGTCCTGGCGAAGTCGTTGCCGGCATTGAGGAAAGCGAAGGTTTTATTGCAGGTGTTTTTGGTAGCGGGCGCCCAACCGAAATGTTCCTTGTAGTAGCGGTACAGTGCGGGTCGGCGGCAGGCGTAGCTCGGGTCGAGGAGGAAATACTCCATGTTGACCGCGACGAATTCCTTTGGACTGCTGGTCTCGTAGATGTCCGGGCTGCGGGCAATCTGGCGGTTGTGCTGTTCGCGTTCACCGCGACGGCCTACGTATTGCTGCCAACCGGCGAGATCGAGCAGGCGTGGATCATCACTGAGGGTAAAACGCCGATCCGACTGGCCCCGGCATTGGTCGGGAATGCCAACCAACCCTGAGCTGTTGTTGCGCTGGGTGCAGCGTTGAATCAGCTTGCGCTCGGCATCCGGCCACAGGCGTGAGCGATCGTAGATGTGAGTCAGCTCGTGCAACACCGTGGCCAGCATTTCCCGGCGCACGGTGCCATGGGGGCGATGGGTTTTCCTCGTCGCGGCGCTGCCATCGGTGAGGCCGGCCAGCAGGTTGCGGTTCAGATCGAGCTCGGACACCAGTGATGCCTGACCGTAGGCGTTGCGTGGCATGTCATCGGTCCAGCCGACGTCGATGCGTCGATCGAGTTGCTCGATAAAGCGTGGCGGCAGCGCCTGCATGGCTTCATCGAGCAACGCCTGGCTGGCTTGCTGTTGCGCGGGCGTCAGGCCTTCGGTCTTGAGCTGTAACTGAAGGCCTGCGTGGGCCGTGTTGCCGAGCAGCAACAGGGCCCCGGCCAGCAGCCAGGCGCATGGACGCTTCACAGTGCGAGGATGGCTTCGGCGAGGTCCTGGTCACTGGCGTCACGGGCTTCCGGCACGCGGGTGCGCAGCAAATCGAAGGCGGATTCCAGGTGAGCGCCACGAATGTCGCCATTGCTGGCAACGAAACTGGCGGCGTCGTCCTGGGCTTCGCGCACGATTTTCGAATCGCGAATGGACGTGGTGGTGTCGGAGGTGAAATCGAGGGTGCGCTGGGTGGCGCGGATCAGCATGTTACTGGTGGCAACCAGAGTATGTGCCTGGGACACATCGGCCAACAGCAGCAGGCCTAAGGTGGCAGCAATCAGCGGGTTACGCATGGAACGACTCCAGAAAAACAGGGATAACTATTGGACGAGAATTGCTTGTGCCAGTTCAAGGTCGCTGGCATGAAGTTTTGCCTGGGATCGGCGCAGATACCGCAGGACCGACTCCAGTCGTGCGCCTCTCAGTTGGCCATCACTGGCAATGAATGCCGCAGCGTCATCCTGGGCGGCGAGCAGCAGTTTATGGTCGAAGGGGGCGCTGGTCACCAAACTTGTGGCGTAACCGCTGGCGACGATGCCTTGGGTGGACAGATTGAAGGCGTCATAAGCGTGGGCCGATCCGCAGTAACCAAGGGTAAGAAAGACTGGAGCGATCAAGAGACTTGAAGGAAAACGCATGAGACTCGACAGGTGAAAATGAGTCCCAAGGCTAGCGCAAGGCCCGATCTAGAGCCAGCGTCGAAACATTGGGGCGCGCCGGGCGTGCCCCATGTCTGTGCAGTCGTTTAGATCGTCAGGATCGCTTGCGCCAGTTGGGCGTCGGTTGCGTTCAGCTGTGGCGCCTGGCGGTGAATGTGGTCGATGGCGCTTTCCAGTTTCACGCCGCGGATGGAACCTTCACTGGCGACGAAGCTGGCAGCGTCGTCACGGGCCGCGAGGACGATCTTGTCATCCTTGAACGAAGACGAGACGACATCGGTAGTCGCATCGGACGTGGCTTTGAGTGCATTGACGACAGCATCCGTGGTCACGATGAAGCTGCTGGCTTGGGCACTGGCAGCTACGGCAAACAGGGCTGCAGCGCTGAGCAGACGGAGACGGGACATGGGTAACTCCTTTGTGTAAACCAATTGAAAAATGGCGCAGTGTCTGCAAAGTCAGACGCCAGGCGCTTGGCGCTCGCCACGTTCTGGTTTGATATTAGGCCTGAGTGTGTCAGTTCGAACAGCCCGTCATGCAAACAGGAAGTCAGCGCCAGAACGGTTTATCCAATTCATTGATGCGGTCGGCGTGGCTGATACCAAGATCTGATATCTGACAATCATCGAGTTGAGCCAGTAAACGTCGTGTTCTCGCCCTTTCGAGACTAGCGAACAGTCCTGTTAACAGATCTCTGACCCAGTTCAGGCAAGGTCTCGATTGAATTTCGGGCTTGGAAACATCCCGTAAAGAATTCATGGCGCGGTCCCTGTCCTGATAAGTGGAGAGCTTCATGCTGACACCCGCCGAATATCCATTACAGACACACTACGGCAATATTGTACTCATTCAGTTAGTGCTTTTTGCAAACTGTACTGGTGTTGAAGATTCCCTACTGTCAGACCGGATTTGACAGGCCAAAACGACAAAACCCGTCGTGGTTTCCCACGACGGGTCTTGTTTTTTCAATTCGGGTTGCTGGCGGTGGACCTTCAGGTCAGAGCCAGCGACGCTAACTTAGCGCCAGAACGGCTTGCTCAGCTCTTCGTAGCGTTGTGCTTCGCTAATCCCGGCGTCAGCCAGCAGACGCGAGTCCAGGCGAGCCAGTTGATGGCGGCTGGTGATGCGGCGCTGCCACAGCATCAGGTTGGCGATAACGCGCAGAGGCAGGGAAGCCTGGGTTTTTGCAGCAGTGTCTTGAAAGAACAGATCGGAACTGAGTGTACGTTCCATGGTGGTCATCCTTCCGCTTATGGCGGGATTAGGTAGTGGTTTAACTGGTGCCCATGATCCTCTCGTTTGCCTAGTCCCTGTAGATACAGTTCATCTGTATTGTGAGGGCTCAGTTAACTGTTTATAGGGGGTGTACTGGTCGAAATAGAGGCAACTGTACCTGTCCGCACTATTAAGGTGCGAAATTGCTGTTTTTGTCCGATGGGGTAGGAATTTTCCCTAGGAAATGACCGGTACAGCAGTACAGTTTTTTTCATATTGCGAAGAGGCAAGAGCAAGCTGACGAAACTGTGTTTGCGCCAGCTGCTATCTGTACCAATTACTTCTTCAGCATTTGCCCGGTTTCTTCCAGGTTTATGTGCCAGCTCAAGGCGTCACGCAGAATGTGCGGGGTGTGCCCGCCGATGGCGCATGCGGCGGTGAAGTAATCATTCAGCGCCTGGCGGTAATCCGGGTGCACGCACTTGTCGATGATGACCCGGGCACGCTCCCGCGGTGCCAGGCCTCGCAGGTCTGCCAGACCGACTTCGGTCACGAGGATGTCGACGTCATGTTCGGTATGGTCAACGTGGCTCACCATCGGCACCACGCTGGAGATCGCACCACCCTTGGCGATCGACTTGGTCACGAACACGGACAGGTGCGCGTTGCGCGCGAAGTCGCCCGAGCCACCGATGCCGTTCATCATCCGTGTACCGCAGACATGGGTGGAGTTGACGTTGCCATATATGTCGAACTCCAGGGCGGTGTTGATGCCGATGATGCCGAGGCGGCGCACGACTTCAGGGTGGTTGGAGATCTCCTGCGGACGCAGGACCAGTTTGTCCTTGTAGCGCTCCAGATTGCCGAACACGTCGGCATTGCGCCGGCTCGACAGGGTGATCGAACTGCCCGAAGCAAAACTCAGCTTGCCCGCATCGATCAGGTCGAAGGTCGAATCCTGCAGCACCTCGGAATACATCGTCAGGTCTTCGAACTGCGAGTCGATCAGGCCACACATCACCGAGTTGGCGATGGTGCCGATACCGGCTTGTAGCGGGCCGAGCTTGTTGGTCATGCGTCCGGCTGCCACTTCCTGTTTGAAGAAGTCGATCAGGTGGTCGGCAATGGCTTGGGTCTCGGCGTCCGGCGCCAGCACAGTGGAGGGCGAGTCAGCCTGGTTGGTGACCACGATGGCAACGATTTTTTCCGCTGGAATCGGGATGGCAGTGCTGCCGATGCGGTCGTCGACTTTGACCAATGGAATCGGGGTGCGGGTCGGACGATAGGTCGGGATATAGATGTCGTGCAGGCCTTCGAGGTTGGGGTTGTGCGCCATGTTGATCTCGACAATCACGTGCTTGGCGAAAATCGCGAAGCTGGCCGAGTTGCCGACCGAGGTGGTTGGCACGATATGCCCTTGCTCGGTGATCGCCACGGCTTCAATCACGGCAATGTCCGGCAGTTTCAATTGCTGGTTGCGCAATTGCTCCACGGTTTCCGACAAGTGCTGGTCGATGAACATGACCTCGCCGGCATTGATCGCCTTACGCAGGGTGCTGTCGACCTGAAACGGCATGCGTCGCGATAGCACGCCAGCTTCGGTCAACTGCTTGTCGAGGTCGTTGCCCAGGCTCGCGCCGGTCATCAGGCTGATCTTCAGCGGCGTGACCTTGGCGCGCTCGGCCAGCGCCTGGGGGACGGCCTTGGCTTCGCCGGCGCGAGTAAAGCCACTCATGCCGACGGTCATGCCGTCCTCAATCAGAGCGGCAGCGTCGGCAGCGCTCATCACTTTGTCCAACAACGAAGGCAGGCGAATACGGTCACGGTACATGGATTGTTATCTCGGGCAACAGGTAGCAGGACGTGCAGTCTAGTGAATTGCGCCAGCTTCTGTCCCGCTACCAAGGTCGCAATCGAGGCGTCTATTCCGGGCCTTTCAAGCAAAACACCGTTACCGGATCGGTAACAAAAGAATAGTTTGTCCGACGATTTGCGCAAACAAAAACGCCCCGACGAGTCGGGGCGTTCTGTGTGCCGCAGAAGGTTAGTCGACGGCCTTGACCATGTCTTCGATGACCTTTTTCGCGTCGCCGAACACCATCATGGTTTTATCCAGGTAGAACAGCTCGTTATCCAGGCCGGCATAGCCGCTGGCCATCGAGCGCTTGTTGACGATGATGGTCTTGGCCTTGAACGCCTCGAGGATCGGCATGCCGGCAATCGGCGATTTCGGATCGTTCTTCGCGGCCGGGTTGACCACGTCGTTGGCACCGAGCACCAGCACCACGTCGGCCTGGCCGAACTCGGAGTTGATGTCGTCCATCTCGAACACCTGGTCGTAAGGCACTTCGGCCTCGGCCAGCAACACGTTCATGTGGCCGGGCATACGACCGGCAACCGGGTGGATCGCATACTTCACGGTCACGCCGCGATGGGTCAGCTTCTCGGTCAGTTCCTTCAGCGCATGCTGTGCCCGCGCT